>GG730000.1 GCA_000205985.2 uncultured Candidatus Thioglobus sp.
CGGTACCGGGGGATCCCACCTGGCGCTTTAATTGCTGATGGTATTCATTCATTCTCAGATTTGTTATCCGATGGTGTAGTTTTATACGCCGCCAAGCATTCGGCCGAAGAAGCGGATGATGAACACCCTTATGGCCATGAGCGGTTTGAGACGGTTGCCACACTTGGTTTGGCCATCATCCTGGCTATTATTGGCACAGGTATTATCTTTGATGCGTTTGAGCGTTTATTTAGCCCTAGTGAGCTATCGTACAACGTACTGCTGCTTAGTGTTGCCGCCCTATCAATTTTTTCCAAAGAAGCGTTATATTGGTATACGCTAAAAGTGGCCAAAACTTACAAATCAGATATGTTGAAGGCCAATGCTTGGCATCACCGATCAGATGCATTATCATCAATTGTGGTGTTTATCGGTATTTTGGGTAGTTTGAATGGTTATTTGTATTTAGATGGTGTAGCCGCTATTGTGGTTGGATTAATGGTAATTTACATTGCTTGGGAATTAGGGCTAAGCGCCACCAAGGAATTAGTAGACACTTCGATTGATGCAGATCAGGTAGAAAAATTAAGACATTCTATTGGTCAAATTAGTGGTGTTAACAGCGTTCATTCGCTACGTACTCGTAAAATCGGACACATGATTTCTTGTGATGTACATGTGCAGGTTGATCCTTACTTAAGCGTGAGTGAAGGGCATATCATTAGTGTGAGTGTTGAGCGCGTAGCTAAAGAATGCCTAGAAGACTTAATGGACGTTACTGTGCATATTGATCCGGAAGATGATGAAATTGTTGAGCCTTATGAAAACCTGCCAGAGCGTGCAGAAGCACTTGGAATCTTAACCAAAGCACTGTACAACAATAAATGCGACGGAGAAATTAATCGCATTCAATTGCACTATTTAGACAGCAAAATTCACGTGGATTTTTACCTGCCACTAAGCTGCTTAAAATCTGACCAAAGTAGTGATGAAATTTTGTCTAAATTACATGAAACAGTGGATGCTTTAGAAGGATTTGGAAAGGTTAAGGTTTATTTCGGTAAAGGCTAAAGACAATGATAGCCGTGGCACATCGCACCTGCTAGTGCATCCGCCGCATCTTCTTGAGGTGCTTTATTAAGTTTTAAAGATTCTTGAACCATGTAAGACACTTGATCTTTAGTGGCGTGGCCTTTGCCCACAACCGCCTTCTTAATTTGATTAGGACTGTATTCCACCATAGTAATGCCGTTTACACCTGCGGCTGAAATGATCGCACCGCGTGCATGACCGAGTTTAATGGCTGCATCTGGATTTGGCCTATCAGGGCGCATAAAAGCACGCTCAATCACCACCACATCAGGTTGGTATTTTTTAACAATTTGATCGATTTCTAAAAATATCGTGGTGATACGGTCTGTTAATTCGCCCTTAGTACGAATACAACCACTAGCAATGTAGGTAAATTTGAGTTTTTGCGCTTCGATCAAACCAAAGCCTGTGACTCTTGAGCCAGGGTCGACCCCTAATATTTTCATAAAAATATTTTATCAGTTACATAGCTTTACTTAATATATATCAGGATTATGTGATATACTTTTATTTTTTAAAATTTAAAAGGCAATAAAATGGCAGTTTTAGAACTAAATGAAGGTAACTTTGACGACACAATTCAGAACAATGACATTGTAATCCTAGACTTTTGGGCGCCATGGTGTGGCCCTTGTAAATCATTTGCACCTACTTACGAAGCCATGAGCGAGAAAATTGAAGGCGTTACGTTTGCAAAAATTAACACTGAAGATGAGCAAGAATTAGCTGGTAAATTCCAAATTCGATCAATTCCTACATTGATGATTTTCAGAGAACAAATTGCAATCTTCTCTCAACCGGGTGCTATGGCTGAATCTGACCTTGAAGCGGTTTTAAATAAAGCAAAAGAGCTAGACATGGTAATGGTTCGTAAAGAAATTAAAGAACAGAAAGAAAAAAGCTAAATAAAGCTCGAATAACTCTTTTCACTAAACCCAACCCTTATACCGGCAGTTGTTACTAAAACAGGTCGCTTGATAAGGGTTGGTTTTTTTAACGTCAACTCCAAGGTAATATCTTTCTTTTCCTTATCGGTTAAATTTCGATAAGTGGTGGATCGCTTATTAATTAATTGATCCCAACCCAGCGCGTCAACAAAACTTTGTAATGTTTTTTCATCAATAGGTTGATCTCGAAAATCAATAAATTCAAAATTAACACCTTGTGCCTTCAAAAACCTCTGTGCTTTTTTAATGGTGTCACAGTTTTTGATACCGTACATTTTGATCATAATTTCATGTTGTAGAATTCTAAAATTTCTTTATTTTCTTGATCAACGATAATGCGTAATCCTTTTTTAAAATAGCGCCAGTATTCAACACCTTGATCACCAAGTTCAATTTTATTAGGTTTATCGAAAAGACTGATGATGGTTTCAGGAGATAAATCAGCTCTTGGAATAAAAGTAAGTGAACGGATCGTTAATGCAAACATACTCGACTCTGCTGATTTATTAAAAGAGGTTTTGCGCGAACCTGTTGGCAATACCATGGACTCTTTAATGTTGGCAAAAAAGTAGTCGTATTGTTCGTTACTAAGATCTAAATTAAGAACAACTTTTGCACTAAGGCCACCTACTTTAGTACTGGAAAAAAAGACCTCAAGGTCTTTTCTACCGTCGTTACTTTCAAACAAAGAAGCTTCGGATTCACTACCAAACAATCGAATAGCGTCCATTAAGGTACTGCGTTCCATTGTCAAATTAAAAACAACGGTTTCACCTTGGTCATTAACGTAACTCTGCCAAGGCATGGCCTGGTTGTCCGGCAGAGTAATGTTGCGCGTTGCTAAATAAAACGTGGAAAAAACCAGCCCAGTGGCTATTAAAACGATTGTTATGATTTTGCTTTCTTTCATCGTTCAAACGGGCCCTTACCGGCTTTACTTCTTAGCCAATTGAGTGCTTTGAATGTTGGCTCATGATTAATTAACTTCAGCTCCAGCTTACGCTTGCCTGGAAATTCCATTAAGAATAAACCCAACAAAATAGAAATAATGCCTTGGCCTGGTGTTACTAGCATAATAATGCCAGCAATTAAAAGCACAAAGCCGACCATTGTTCTACTAATAACAACAATCAAATGACCAAGGTGTTTGATTTCAACTTTATGTTGATTGGTATGGACAAAATAATCCTGAGGAATCTTGCCTAATAGTAATGGGGTTAATAAAAGACTGGCAACAAAAACAACAAAAGACACAATCCCCATCCAGACAAAATATTGATGATAGTCTGCCGTGGCCTGGGTAATAAAATCTAACATTCTAATAAGAAGGTTACTGGACCATCATTGGTGAGCGACACTTGCATATCAGCACCAAAAATACCACTGGCAACGTTTGTATGAATGCTTTGCGTTTGACTAACAAAATAGTCATACAACTGCTTCGCTTCTTGAGGGGCTTTGGCTGTGGAAAATCCTGGACGAGTACCGGAATTAGTATCAGCCACCAGTGTGAATTGTGAAACCAATAAAATTCCACCAGAGATGTCTTTAACGGATAGGTTCATTTTTCCATCATCGTCGTAAAAGATACGATACGACAACAAGCGTTTGATTATTTTGTCCACTTCTGCTTGTTCATCAAATTTTTCAATACCAATAAAAACTAACAAACCTTGATTGATTTTTCCAGTGGTTTGGCCATCAACTTCAACTTTAGCACTACTAACGCGTTGAATTAAGATTTTCACTTTGAAAGATAAGAGATGTCTGCTACCGATAAGAAGAGTGATCTCACCCAATTAAGTAACGTTAGGCGTGAGCGCTTGAGTATTTCATCATCTGTGTTTACCATTACTTGATCAAAAAATGAATCGATGCTGTCTTTTAAGCCAAGCAGTTTGTTCATTGTTTGTTCATAATCCGCTGATAATGAAAGATCCTTAGCAACATTTGATACGGCTTCATACAATGCTTTTTCAGCGTCTTCAACAAACACACTGGTGTCGACATCCGTGCCCAGATTATCGTGCTCTTTTAGTATGTTGGCAATGCGCTTGTTGGATTCGATTAGACTTTCAGATTCGCTTTGTTGAGTAAATAGATTCAGTGCCTCAACACGTCGATGAAAATCATACGGAGATTCTGGACGCACAGCTAACACTGCTTCAAATGCTTTAGCGCTCACTTTTTGTTCTTTGTAATAAGCACGTAAACGATCCATCATAAACTGGTAAATATCGTCAGCACTTGATGCATCGACTTTTGACGAATGTAAACTTAGTGATTGAGCAATAAGTGCTTTAAGATCAAGATTGAGTTGACCCTCAACCATAATCCTTAGTAGGCCTAGTGCCATGCGTCGAAGAGCGTACGGGTCTTTGGATCCTGTAGGCCCTTGACCAATACCGTAAATACCGGTAATCGTATCGAGCTTATCGGCAATGGCAACGACCAAACCTTCCCTACTGCTAGGCAAAGAATCGCCCGAAAATCTTGGATGGTAGTGCTCACGAATAGCAATAGACACTGATTCATCCTCGCCATCATTAAGCGCGTAATAGCCGCCCATTACTCCTTGCAAATCAGCAAACTCACCAACCATATCAGACACTAAATCTGACTTTGATAACAAACCAGCACGTGCCGAATAATCAACATTCGCACCAATCACACCAGCAATGTAACTGGAAAGGGATTCAATGCGTTTAACTTTATCACCCATTGAACCGAGTAATTTCATAAACAAAACGTCGTTGAGTTTACTAAGACGAGATTCTAAAGATTCAGTTTTATCTTTTTCCCAGAAAAATTCTGAATCACTAAGGCGTGGTCTAATAACGCGCTCATTGCCGTCAATAATCACCGATAAATCGCTCGATTCAATATTAGCCACTGAGATAAAAGAAGGCAGTAATTTTTCGTTATCGTCCACCATGTGAAAATATTTTTGGTGTGATTTCATGGCTGAGATTAGCGCTTCTTCAGGCACGGATAAGAATTTTTGATCAAAACCACCTGAAAATGCACATGGGTATTCGACTAGTGCACAAACCTCGTCTAATAATGATTCATCAATCACGGCGTTTGCCTTACTCTTGGATGCTACTTGCATTACCTGCTTTCGAATGATTTGTTTGCGTGCGTCAAAATCAACTTCAATTTGCGCTCTGTCAAACAAAGTTTGTTGATAATCAGCAGCGTTATCAATACCAAACTCTTGCTCACCGGTAAAGCGCAAACCTTTGGTTGTATTGCCAGCACTCAAGCCCATTACCGTTGCTGGTACAATCTCAGAACCTAGCATCATAACCAGCCAATGCGTAGGCCGTACAAAGGTAAAGTCTAAATTGCCCCAACGCATTGGTTTGGCAATGGGTATTTTTTTAATCGCAGTATCAACAACGTCTTCAAGTAAATCTGTGGTTTTTAGCCCCTTTTGTTCTTTGGTAAAGAAGTAATAATCCGCCTTACCAAATGCTTTGTGAGAGAGGTCTTGTTTGCTAACACCGCAAGATTTAGCAAAACCCTCGACCGCTTGATCAGGTGCGCTTAATGCAGGGCCTTTACGCTCAACGGTTTGATCGTCTTGTTGCAATTGCAAATCGCGCACTAATACTGCCAATCTACGTGGTGTAGCGAATGACTCTACTTTGCCAAAAGACAATTTAAGCTCACTCAACTGATCGGTTAAATTAGTTGTTAGTGCATTGGATATTTTTTGTAATAACTTAGGAGGCAGCTCTTCAGTGCCTAGCTCTAATAAAAAATCTTGCGTATTCATGAATGTGTATTTTACTTAAATAATTTGAAATCTTAGGCTACCGTTAACCAAATCGATCATCACAGAGCGTGCGTAAAGCTTAGTCGGTACAACATCAAATTTTTTGTAAATACCGGCAATGGACACCAACTGCGCATTAAACGATTGGATAAAAATAGTGGCTTTTTCATCGCCAAAAATACCGGCAAATAATTGGCCTTGCACTTCCTTATAGGCTGAAATAGAACCGTACGACATCACCTCAGCACCAGCTTTAACGGCTTTTAATAAAACTAAGTCACTGTCTTTAGCGACCACTTGTGTAGATGGATAGACTTTATTGGTGATAATTTTAGGGGCTTGATAGATCTTAGACTGATTCGAACTAGTCATGTCTTTATTGGTTAATGCTTTACTAACAGACTTGGGCTTTGGCTTACCAGGTGGGGTGAGTGATTTACCAAAAACCGCCAGACCTGAAAACTTAGCAAAATCAATCAGCTCTTGTTTACGAGAACGAATACCAACTGCCACCATGTCATTTTGAGTGAGTATTTCAACCAACACAGCTAATTCATTGGCTTGAAAGTTTTTATCCTCAATCTGTAAAATAACGGGTGCGTGTTGAAATTGTTTTTTATTGCTGTTTACTAAAGCGGCAATTTCATCGATCAATGCATCTGTGTTGTTGGTTAATACTCTTAAAGTGTAGAGCGCCTCAGTTTGAGTTTTGACTTCAATGTTCATTAATTTTGCCAACTCTGAGTACAATCTAGAAAATACCAAACACGCTTCATGCCAGTATCTCCACTGAGCATTAACTCTAACGGCGCCTTGTGTTTAAATTTTTTAACCGGTCGTTTTAACCAAATGGCTGCATACTCTTTGTTTGTTGGGTAGGTAGTGCCTAGTGATTCGTAAATTCCTAAAATCATTTTACTGCGTTGTAATAATGCTTCGTCAAAATCAAACGATTTATCACCCCTTCTGTAAAGGTACAAATGCCTTGCTTTAAAAGATTTAGGTAGACTTAATAACTTAATTTGGTCTTGATCATTCAATTGCCACTGCTCTAAAATCTGCGTCAATTGATGGGTAATGTTCATTTTTACTTTATCATCAAGCTGATCAAAATCCACGATCAGTTCACTCTGAAATGAAACAGTATTTCACGGTCGAACACACTTTGATCCGGCGCATGAGGCAATGGAGAAGCCTTGTAAACCGCGCGTTTAATTGCATTTTTAAACGACTGTGCCTTGGTACTGTTGTCAATGTTACAAGATTGAAGGTTAACACTCATAACCTTGCCATTTGCATCTTGCAAGATGTGCACATCACAACCCCAATCGTCTTTAGCACCGTTATAGCGCCATTTTTCTTTTACTCTCGAGGCAATTTGATTTATGTAATTGACTTTGAGTTCATTTAAGATCTCTTCCTGGACAAGCTCTCTTTCTTGATCTTCTTCAGCTTGTATCTCTTTGGTTAAAGCACGCTTAGACTGATCTTTCTTAAATTTTTTGGATTCAACTTTTCTCAATTTTTCAATTTCTTGTTTTTTCTTTTCCGCTACCTCAGCCTTCTTTTCAGCATCTTTGGCTTTTTTCTCGGCTAGCTTTTTCTTCTTTTCAGCATCTTTGGCTTTTTTTTCAGCCGATTTCTTCTTCTTTAATGCCTGTTTGATTTTCTTTTCAGCCTCCTGTCTTTTTTGTTCGGCAATTTTTTTAGCCTTTTTCTCTTTTTTGACTTTAGCCTTAAGTTTTTTGAGTCTCTGTTGTTCTTTGTAGCGCTCGTTTTCTACTTTCTTTTCAGCGCGCTGAAGGTCTTTTAAGTGTTTTTCTCTTTTCTTTTTTAGATCAACCAAGCGCTGTTTTTCTTTTTTAATCTCGGTTAAATCAACGGTAACGGCTTTTGGAACAACTTTAGAAGAAGATTTAGCCACTTTCTGGGGAATCTCCCAACGCTGAGGATTGGCAAACATAAGCGCAATTAACAAAACAAAATGCAGTGCCACCGTTGCCCAAAAAGCCACGGGATGACTTTTGGCAATCTTGGGTAGTTTTATTTTTTTAATCAAATCAATGTTCATGTTTATTCGCTACTTTGCGTCTGGAGATTCTGTAATGATGCCGACTTTATCAACTCCGTTGTTTTGTAAAAATGACATGAGTGAAACCACTGAACCATAAGCCACTTCTCGATCACCACGAACGAACACTTTCATTTGCGGATAAACATCTAAACGTGCACGAACACGCCCTGCAATAATACCAAGTGGTAGTCTCTCGCCCGTGGATACTTCTGAACTTTCATCGTCCAACGAATTAATGAAATATTCGCCCACTCTGTTAATGGTAATGATGGTGGGTTGTTGCTCAGTAAAATCTACCATTTTTGCCTCGGCCGTTGGCAGATCAACTTCAATACCCTGCTCAATAATGGGGGTGGTCATCATGAAGATAACTAACAACACCAGCATCACATCAATATAGGGGACGATATTAATCTGTGCGTCTGTTTGCGGTCTAATGCGTTTTGGTAATTCAATCATCGTTGTTTTTAATTATTTTTGTCTTTGTAAAATAACAAACAACTCTTCAATAAAAGCAGTATATTTATTAGCAATACCCTCTACCTGGCTAACTAAACGATTATAAGCCATGGTGGCGGGGATGGCAGCAAACAGACCGAATGCCGTTGCAATCAAGGCTTCTGCAATACCTGGGGCAACAATGGCGATAGTAGCTTGTTTAACCGACGCTAAGCCAATGAACGAATGCATGATACCCCACACGGTACCGAACAAACCGATGTAAGGACTTGATGAGGCAATCATTGCCAATACGGATAAGCCCCCATCCAGACGATCAACTTCATTATTGGCCGTGGTATTCATGGCACGATAAGCTCGCTCAGAATTCATGATCAGCGCTTGATTGGAAGAAGATGAAAAGTGAGTAAACTCACCATAACCGGATCCAAAAATATGCTCCATCGGAGAGCGTTTAGAAACGACCTTAGGAATTTTTTTGTGTAACTTTTCTAAATCAGTGTCTGTTAAAAAATTATTATGAAACGTTTTAATGTCTCTTTTAGCGTCCATCAATATTTTCTTTTTCGACAGAATAATAGTCCAAGAATAAATACTCATTAACACCAAAATAAACATCACTACCTGCACTACAAAACCAGCACTAATGATTAAACTAAAAATTGACAAACCGTTATCCATTGTTTTTCTCCATAATGACTTTCTCCGAAATTACGCTCGGAATAGCGCAAGGTTTAAAATTATCAGCGCTCAAACAAGCGACAATGACTTGGGCTCTAAATAATACCTTATTTTGTTCTAAACTCGTTATTTTCTGTGAAAAAACTAAGCTCGCCTTACCTGTTTTTTCCACTTGTGTTTGCACGTTAAGTAAATCATTGAATCGTGCTGGAGACTTATACTCAGCAGATAAAGACTTTACTGCGAAAATGATGTTTTGCTTCTTAATTAACTCATCTTGCTCAAAGCCCAGTGATCTTAAATATTCACTACGGCCTCTTTCTATAAATTTAAGATAATTAGCGTAATAAACCACACCGCCACTGTCAGTATCTTCGTAATAAACTCGAACTTGTAATTGATTCATTAACTAAACAGATCTTTTTCTTTTGTATTATTGGTTAAACCCAAATGCGAATAGGCTAAATCTGTTGCGCTACGCCCACGCGGTGTGCGCATCACAAAACCTTGCTGAATTAAATAAGGTTCCACCATGTCTTCTAGTGTGCCACGCTCTTCACCAATGGCTGTTGAAAGCGTGTCTAGACCCACTGGCCCACCCGAAAATTTTTGCGTGATGATGTGTAAATAATCCCTATCAAGTTGCTCTAATCCTAACTCATCCACCTTAAGTACGGCTAACGCTTCATTTGCAATTTGTTGGTGAATAATACCATTGGTTTTTATTGTTGCAAAGTCGCGCACTCGGCGCAATAAACGATTAGCAATTCTAGGGGTGCCACGTGAGCGTTTGGCAATCTCAAGTGCGCCGTTTGATTCAATTTCAATACCCAAGATATTGGCCGAACGCTCAACAATTTTTTTCAGGTCTTTCACATTGTAAAATTGCAAGCGTTGCACAATACCGAACCGATCGCGTAAAGGAGAAGTAAGCATGCCTGCACGTGTAGTCGCACCAATTAAAGTAAAAGGTGGAAGCTCTAACTGTACTGAGTGTGCCGCTACTCCCTCACCCACCATGATATCGAGCTTAAAATCTTCTAGGGCCGGATAAAGAATTTCTTCAACCACTGGATTGAGGCGATGAATTTCATCAATGAATAAAATATCGTAAGGTTCAAGCTTGGTCAAAATCGCGGCTAAATCGCCAGAACGCTCTAATACCGGACCGGCCGTTTGCTTTAACCCTGCACCCATTTGGTGGGCAATTACATGGGCCAACGTGGTCTTACCCAAACCCGGTGGACCGTAAATTAGTGAATGATCCAACACATCGCCGCGCTTTTTAGCTGCTTCAATAAACAAAGCCATTTGTGATTTCACATCGTCTTGACCAATGTATTCAGAAAGTGAACTCGGACGCACCGAAGTCATCACAATGTCTTCATTGTCTTGATCTTGAGCACTTACTAAAGAGTCTTGTTCTATCATTGTCAAATATTAGATTTTTCTATCATTTTAACTGATTAATTTCACCGAGCACTAATTTGATTTTAATTGCTTGGTTGAGGTGATTAAGGCGAACAATTTTAGGATAACTTATGCCGTTAATGGTTTGATAACGCGTAATATTAATCGCCCAATTATTGGTGGTTTTTTGATCGTGTTTAAACAATATATCCGGTAGTTTTTGCACAGGAAAGTGCCAGCCAAATTCACTCATCATCCATTGCTGAAGATTAGCATTAACCAATTTATTGTTAACCAAAAATCCTCGCTCATTGGATTGAACAATGAACTGACCAAAGCCAAGGGCAGCGGTCAGGGTAAGCCTATAGTTCTTTCCTTTAAAATCAACTTCAAAACCTGCATTCTCAGACTTTCCATCAAACACAACACCGGCCCTGCCCTGCGCTTGCCACTCATTAGGAATCATAAGTAGCGGATTAATCTGCACTGGTTTACTTTCAAGTATTGTGCAGCCTTGTAAAAATAAAATTGTAAATAATATAGCTGTGTATTTCATATAACTTACATTGTAGTGTAAAGCCCACCCTTTGGGTATAATCAAGCGCTTATTTGGTTTTATTTTATTGAATGTCACGTATTGCAATTTTAAGCGTTAATCACCAACTCGCAAGCGTTGAAGTGCGTGAAAAAGTTGCGTTTGCGTCGAATAATCTTGCCAATGCGCTGAACAATCTTAAGGCCATTGATGGAATCAGCGCTTGTGTGATTCTGTCTACTTGTAACCGATCAGAAATTGTGGTGGTTTCAGACTCGAAAAACACTAAAGAAATTTTAAGCAACTATCTAAGCGACACTCACCAAATTGAACGTGAGTCGCTTGATCCGTATTTTAGTTATTTTGAAAGTGGCGATGCAGTTAATCATATTTGCCAAGTTGCAACAGGATTAGATTCGCTAGTGCTTGGTGAGCCACAGATACTCGGTCAACTTAAAGATGCTTACCACGTTGCAAAAGAAACTGGCACGCTAAACAAACTATTGGAAAAATTATTCCAACACGCATTTTCAACCGCCAAAAAAGTAAGGACTGATACTCAAATTGGCTCTTCACCGGTATCCATTGCTTATTGTGCGGTTAAGCTGAGTGAGAAAATATTTGCTAATTTAGATGAGCAAACGGTGCTACTCATTGGTGCCGGAGAGATGATCGAATTGTGTGCACAACACCTAGATCAAAAAGGTGTAAAAAACATGATTGTCGCTAACAGGACGGTAAAAAATGCAAAAAAAATTGCAAGTCTTTATGGTGCGAAATCCATTAGTCTTAAAAAGTTTTCAGACGTTATTCACCAGGCTGATATTATCATTTCATCCACGGCAGCTTCTGTGCCAATTATCGGCAAAGGGTTAATCGAAACTGCACTTAAGCAACGCAAACATAAACCAATGTTTATGCTTGATATTGCCATACCACGTGATATTGAACCTGAAGTTGCTCAGCTTGATGATGTATTTTTATACACCATTGATGATCTCAAACAAGTCGTTAGCGACAATATAGACAATCGGCAAAGAGAGAAAACCATGGCCGAAGAAATTATTAAAGAACAAAATAAAAATTTTGAAAATTGGTTAAAGTCACTACCAAGTGAACAAGTTGTTCAGTCGTACCGATCTGGTGCAAATTCAATTAAAGAAACAGCTATTGAAGAGGCGCTTAAAAAACTAAAAAATGGCGGTGATTCCGAACAGATCATTCGTAAATTAGCAGACCAATTAACGAATAAATTACTGCACACTCCATTCCAAAACATCAAACAAAGCTCACAAGATCAACTCACCCAATGTGAGGGCTGTGTACCTGATAGTAAGCCTAAAAAATCATGAACAATTCCATCTTAACAAAGCTTGAGCAGCTATCAATGCGTCTTGAAGAAGTGGGTGCATTATTGTCTGATCCGGATGTGGCTGCGGATCAAAATAAATTTCGAGAGTTGTCCATTGAGCACGCTCAACTAACGCCTATCAATGAACAATTTGAAAAATATCTTTCCACTCAAAAGGACATTGAATCATCTGAAGAAATGCTGCTTGAGGATGATGAAGAAATCAAAACCATGGCCAAAGAGGAGATTACCGAAGGCAAGGAAAAACTAGAATACCTTGATTTGGAGCTTAAAAAAGCCTTACTACCTAAAGATCCAAACGATTCTCGTAATATTATTATTGAAATCAGAGCTGGTACGGGTGGAGATGAAGCCAGTATTTTCTCTGGTGACTTATTCAGGATGTATTCTCGCTACGTTGAAAAACAAAAATGGCAAATGGAAGCCATGAGTTCTAATATTGGCGATCATGGTGGCTTTAAAGAGGTTATTGCACGCATCAGTGGTACCAATGTGTATTCAAAACTTAAATTTGAATCGGGCGCTCACAGAGTACAACGCGTTCCTGAAACTGAAAGTCAGGGTCGTGTGCATACTTCAGCTTGTACAGTAGCCATCATGCCTGAAGTGGAAAATATTGAGGAAGTCGACATCAACATGAGTGATGTGCGCATTGATACATTTAGAGCGAGCGGTGCAGGTGGTCAACACGTCAACAAAACTGATTCTGCTGTGCGCGTGACCCACATTCCAACCGGCACAGTAGTTGAGTGTCAAGATGGGCGATCACAACATAAAAACAAAGCGCAAGCCTTGAGTGTTTTGGCTTCTAGAATTCTTGATGCACAACAACAAGAACAACAAAAAGAACAGGCATTGACCCGCAAAGAACTCATTGGCAGTGGTGATCGATCACAAAGAATCCGTACCTACAATTACCCCCAAGGGCGCATTACCGATCATCGTATTAATTTAACACTTTATAAGCTAGCTGAAGTGATGGAAGGTGATTTAGAAGCAATTATTGAGCCTTTGATTGTTGAACAACAAACCAACCAGCTAACAGAGCTTAACGATTCTTTAACTTAGTCTTTTAGTCACTACTAACTGACTTAAAACAAATAAGATACCCAAAGCAATTACGATGGCTGGGCCCGTCGCCAAATCGTAATACATCGAACCACTAAGCCCAGCTACAACTGCCATGATTGAAACTACAATGGATTGAAACACCATTTGTCCAGGTGTATTAGCAAGTACTCTGGCAATGGCGGGTGGGATGATTAAAAGAGAAGTAATGAGCAATACACCCACAATTTGTACTGAAACGGATACAGCTAAAGCAATCATAAGCATAAATAATAACTGGTAAGTCATGTGTTGAATACCTTCTGCTTTGGCTAATTCTTCATTCAAAGTGAGTAATAATAATCGCTGCCAGAAAAAACCTAATAGCGATGCAATAACAATAAGCACCGAATACACCCAAACAATATCAGTGTTAGTAATGGATAGAATATCACCAAATAAAAATCCAAAATAATCGGTATTAGCGCCACCCACCAAGCCCAACACCACAATACCAAGCGAGAGCGCAATGTGGGAAAAAATACCTAATATGGCATCGTTGGAAAGAAATTTACGCTCTTGTAAAACAACAATCAGCAGTGCAAATACCGCGCCCACCAATACCAGTCCAAAATGAATACCTAGCCCGCTAGCAAGTCCTAATGAAACACCGAGTAATGCACTGTGTGAAATGGATTCTGAGAAATAACTCATGCGCTTCCAAATAACAAAACAGCCGAGCGAGCCAGCAATAATGGAAATACCAATAGCCGCCAGGAGCGCTCTAAAAATAAAATCTTCCATTTAAACTAAGGCAAAATTTATTGGCAATCTTTACACAGGCCGTATAAATACAGGCAATGATCCGTTAATTGATAACCGTATTTTTTAGCAATGGCTTGTTGATGTTGTTCAATTACATCATCAGAAAACTCATCAATTTTTCCGCATTTAACACAGACCAAATGGTCGTGATGATCAACGTTAGATAACTCAAACACACTTTGCCCGTTATCAAAATTAAGTTTATTAACCATGCCTGATTCTTCAAATTGGGTAAGTACACGATAGATGGTCGCTACACCTACCTCTTCACCTTGCATAACGAGTGTGCGATAAATATCCTCAGCACTCATGTGATGATTTTCACTTTTTTCTAAAATTTCCAAAATCTTTAATCTTGGTAGCGTTACCTTGAGCCCTGCACTTTTTAAATCTTGAGCGTCCATGTTTAATCCCCTTAATGTAAAATCAGCTAAAACTTTTTAATCATTTTAAATCAAAAATCGACAAATGAACAAATTAACTTTGATTGTATTCTCATTACCATTCTTATCTGCGTGTTCTGATTACATGCCAAAGCTGCCTGACATGTCGGAATTAACACCTAACCTATCACTGCCAACGTTTTACAAAGCGGATGTTTACCAAGGATCGGTGCTAGAAAGATTTACAATTAATCAACTAAAATTAGGTATGTCACAAGCACAGGTGCAAGACTTAATTGGCTCACCCAGTGTGATCGACCCTTTTCATAACAATCAGTGGGACTACATTAACCACTCCACCTCTTTTGAAGAAGATACTGTGATTCGCTACCGCTTAATATTGACTTTTAAAAATAACCTTTTAAGCAACATTGACACCACTGGCATTACATCGCTTCCTGAATTAACCGACAAAGAAAAAAAGCTGGAAGATCAGCGCATTGCTGAAGAGATAGCTGCTGCTGAAGCGGCAGTAAAAGCAAAAATAGAGGCTGTAAAAATCGCCAAAGAAAGGGCTGAGGCGGCAGCTGAGGCAAAAGTCAAACGCATTGCTGAAGAAAAAGAAGCTGCTAAAGCAAAAGCCTTAGAACAAAAGCGCCTTGCTAAGGAAAAATATCAAGTTGAAGCTAAGGCCAATAAAGAAGCTGAAATAAAAAAATCAATTAAGAAAAAAGAACAGGTTGAAGCATTAGACAAAAAACACCTCATTGAAGAAAAAGAAGAATCTGAGACTAAGAAAAAAACAGACAAGCCTTGGTATCAATTTTGGTGATTGACTAAATTCAATGCAAAAAGCCAATTGTCTCTTGTGATATTAGTTGATTACTAATAACTAATGCGATGCCTTTTGCACTGGCTTCGGTTAGCTCTTCTAACAATGTCTTTTCTTTTTCGTAAATGACCCTTGCATCCACGCCAATGATCTCACTAGCGACGTAATCAGCATCGGCAATGCCATCAATCAAGCCTAATTTTTCAGCATCTTTACCTAACCAAATAAGGCCACTAAATAAATCCGGATGATCGGATAGCTTATCTCCCCTAGTGGCTTTAATGGCATTAATAAAATTCTGATGCGACTTATCTAAGATGTTTTTCTTAATGTGTACGATGGCCGTTTTATCTTCATCACTAAAAGCATCCAACAAACCTTTGTGTTTACCAGCTGTATAAAGTCGTCTTTCAATGCCTAATTTTTTAATCGCCTCTACAGCACCAAAACTTGATATCACTACGCCAATACTGCCTACGATTGAAGACTCATCTGCATAAATCGCATCGGCACTCGCAGCAATGTAATAACAACCCGAAGCACACACATCATCAATCACCACGTAGAGTTTTTTATTGTGTTGTTTTTTAAGGCGCAAGATCCCTTGATAGATTTGACTGGATTGCACCGGTGATCCACCCGGAGAATTAAGCCTTAAGATAACGGCTTTTGAGTTTTTTGCTTTAAAGGCATCATTTAGCAATTCCAGTGCATCATCAGCATTAATCTCGCCTGAAGTTTGAATGGTACCACTCAACACCACTTCTGCTGCAAAGGGTGATTCTTTCTTAAGCACCTCTTCTAACAGGTCACTTTGTTCAATGCTCAAATAGGAAATAAACCCAAAGTACCCAACAAACAACAAGGTTAAAACCATACGCCAACGAGTACGGGTTTTATTTTGCCTTACAAATTCTTGAGCAATGTCGGCTAATTGCTGATCTGCTGATCTTGGTATTTTATTATTATTCATCTAAGCCTTTATATAATCTAAAATGACGATATGTTAAAAGTTACCAACTTGAGTTGCCAAAGAGGCTACAATCAGCTTTTTAGCAATTTAAATTTCAATGTTAATACTGGGGATATTTTACGCATAACTGGTGCTAACGGCAGTGGAAAAACTTCATTACTTAAAATTTTAGCAGGTCTCAATGCGCCTGAGGAAGGTGAGACAACCTTTAATAATCACTCGGTTAAATCAGATGAATACCAAAACGAAGTTTTTTATTTAGGTCACTTATCTGCAATAAGCGCAGAACTTACCTGTATTGAAAACCTTGAATTCTTAACCGGACTTAATAAATCCATTGATCAGCACTTGCTCATTGAGTCGCTAGACCAAGTTGGTCTAAAAGGCTATGAGGATGAATATTGCGCCAAGCTCTCTGCCGGCCAAAAACGCCGTGTTATCCTAGCTGGATTGTTTGTATCGAATGCCAAAATTTGGTTATTGGATGAACCATTCACAGCGCTCGATCCTCATGGAGTGAAGATTGTAGAAGATCGTATTAGTAAGCACTGTGCACAAGGTGGGTTTTGTCTGTTTACCACGCATCAAGATTCTGCCCTACCTAACCAAAAAGTGTTGGCATTATGAACATCTACCTTCAAACATTCAAACGTGATTTACGCGTGGCAATTCGCAACCCATCGAGCGTACTTAATCCGTTGCTGTTTTTTGTAATTTCGGTCTCGTTATTTCCATTGGCAATTAGCCCAGAAGCCTCAACACTTTCACAAATTGCTGCCGGTATTATTTGGGTGGCGAGCATGCTGGCTGTATTGTTATCATTAAATGCTTTGTTTCATCACGATTTTGAAAACGGCGTACTTGAACAAATGGTGATTTCTCATCACTCACTGCCTTTGCTTATTTTGTGCAAAATTGCCGCACATTGGATCTTAACCGGGATCCCTATTATTTTATTATCACCCTTGCTGGGGTTGTTCTTATTTCTGGATGGAGAAAGTGTTAAAGTATTGATGTTGACTTTACTACTGGGCCACGCCAAGCTTGAGTCTCATTGGTGCTATTGGTGCCTCACTCATTGTGGGTATTAAAAACTCAGGCATGTTATTGTCGCTACTAATATTACCACTATACATTCCTATTTTGATTTTCGCCTCAAGTGCGGTTTCTCAGGCACAATTTGATTTAGAAATTTCTGGTCAATTGTATTTCTTAGCCACTATCTTAATGGTAAGTTTAATGGGTGCTCCGTTTGTTAGTGCCTTTGCTTTAAAAATAAGTCTGGAATAAGTCCTTACTTTTTTAATTAGAATAAGTCTTTACTTTTTTAAATTTACACCTATAATTCTCTCAAGCGCTGATTTGCCCCGATTGCTAGCGTTGTTATCTAGGATAACAAAAAAAAGCTAAAGCAGGAGTTCTCTTAAAAAAGAAACCCGCTTAACAAAGGGTTTTTTAATTTTTAGGAGAATACAAAAATGATATTTACTTCCGAATCTGTTTCTGCTGGTCACCCCGATAAAGTCTGCGACCAAATTTCTGATGCTGTTTTAGACGCAGCACTGTCCCAAGATAAAAATTCACGCGTAGCGGTTGAAACGCTGGTTAAAGATAATCATGTCGTGCTTGCTGGTGAGATCACCACAGGTGCTGATATTGATTATGACAAAATTGTACGCGACACCATCATTGGTATTGGTTACGACAAAGAAGAATACGGCTTTAACGGCAACACTTGCGACATCACTAATCTGCTTGGCAGGCAATCTCAAGACATCGCTATGGGTGTTGATGAGTCGTCTGACCGCGAGCAAGGTGCAGGTGATCAAGGCTTAATGTTTGGTTACGCTTGCAACGCCACCGATGTACTTATGCCAGCGCCAATTTTATACGCTCATCGCTTAGTTGCTAAACAAGCAGAGCTGATGAAAAATGGCACTCTACCATGGTTGCGCCCTGATGCAAAATCACAAGTTTCTTGTCATTACGATGGGCACAAAATTGTAAGCATTGATGCGGTGGTCTTATCGACTCAACATGACGAGGACATTTCTCAAGCAGACTTAAAAGAAGCCATTATGGAAGAAGTAATTAAACCAGTTTTGCCAAGTGAGTGGCTAACCAACGATACAAAGTATCACATTAACCCAACCGGCCATTTTGTAATTGGCGGGCCTGTGGGTGATGCTGGTCTTACGGGTCGTAAAATCATTGTAGACACTTACGGTGGTATGGCGCGACATGGTGGTGGTGCATTCTCAGGCAAAGACCCTTCAAAAGTGGATCGTTCTGCAGCTTACGCTACTCGTTACGTGGCTAAAAATATCGTTGCTGCTGGCTTAGCGGATAAATGTGAAATTCAAGTTTCTTATGCGATTGGTGTGGCTGAGCCAACTTCAATCAGTGTAGAGACATTTGGTACGGGCGAGATGAGCAATGAAACTATTGAAGAATTAGTGCGCGAACATTTTGATTTACGCCCTAAAGGTTTAATTGCCATGCTCGATCTTAAGCGTCCAATTTATCAACAAACAGCTAGTTACGGTCATTTTGGTCGCACGGAAGATGAGATTACTTGGGAAAAAACCGATCGCGTCCACTTACTAAAATAAAAGATTAAAGGTATAATTACCGACTCGCCGAGGAGCGTTGCATTGGGAATCCCCATCAGGCTCGGCAATCAAAAACGACGCTCATTTATTTTCAATATTTATAAGGAAAACAAATGAGCAATAACACTCTGGATAATAACGACTACAAAGTAGCCGACATGAGCTTGGCCGATTATGGTCGTAAAGAAGTTGAAATGGCTGAAGCAGAAATGCCAGCGCTAATGACACTGCGTCATAAATATCGCAATGAACAGCCGCTTAAAGATGCTCGCATCTTGGGCTGTATTCACATGACCATTCAAACAGCGGTACTCATGGAAACTTTAGTTGATTTAGGCGCTGAGGTTCGTTGGTCAAGTTGTAACATTTTCTCAACTCAAGATCATGCAGCAGCAGCAATGGTTGCAGCTGACATTCCTACTTTTGCTTGGAAAGGTGAAACCGAAGAAGAGTTTTTATGGTGTATTGAACAAACTATTTTAGACAATGGTAAGCCTTGGAATGCCAACATGGTGCTTGATGATGGTGGTGATTTAACCCAAATGTTGCATGAAAAATACCCTGAAATGTTAAAAGACATTCACGGCATTAGTGAAGAGACCACAACTGGCGTTCACCGTCTACTTGAAATGATGGAAGAAGGTACTTTAAAAGTACCTGCCATTAATGTCAATGATTCAGTGACTAAATCAAAAAATGACAACAAATACGGTTGTCGTCACTCACTTAACGACGCTATCAAGCGTGGCACTGATATGTTAATGTCGGGTAAAAAAGCACTGGTTATTGGCTATGGTGATGTGGGTAAAGGTTCTGCACAATCTCTTCGTCAAGAAGGCATGATTGTTAAAATTTCTGAAATTGATCCAATCTGCGCCATGCAAGCTTGCATGGACGGCTTCGAGATTGTCTCTCCTTATAAGCAAGGTAATAACACTGGAAAAACTGACGATATCAACAAACGTTTATTGGCAACAACAGATCTTATCGTTACAACCACGGGTAACTTTAATGTGTGTGATAATGCCATGCTACAAATGCTTAAAGCAGGTTCAGTAGTTTGTAATATCGGCCACTTTGATAACGAAATCGACACGCAATACATGCGTGACAACTGGCGTTGGGACGAAGTAAAGCCTCAGGTTCACCGTGTTTTCCGTAGCGACGATAAAAACGATTATTTAATCCTATTGTCTGAAGGTCGCCTAGTTAATCTAGGTAATGCAACCGGTCACCCTTCTCGTATTATGGATGGCTCATTTGCCAACCAAGTGCTTGCGCAAATGCACTTGTTTGATGCAAAATTTGCCTCACGTGGTGGTGACATCTACGTTGAAGTTCTTCCTAAGAAACTTGATGAAGAAGTGGCTGCTGGTATGGTTGGTGGTTTTGGTGGTGTATTAACAACACTAACTGATGTTCAAGCTAAATACATCAATGTTAAAAAAGAAGGGCCATTTAAGCCAGAAGCTTACAAATACTAAGTTCTGTTTTAGTTAGCACTTCAAAAATGCAGGTTAATCCTGCATTTTTTATGCCATTTTAATAATTTGAAAAAAATACCTTAAAATATTGATTTTACTAATAAAAACAACATTTTAAAGGTCAAATTTAATGATGAATTAGTAGTTTTTAACCTTATTTTGAAAATTTCTTAAATTTTAAAATAAAATCGTTTTTTTTTTTTTGGTTTATAATAAACCAGTTATTCAAATAACGTCATGTATTTGATAACGCGATTAAAAGGTGATATATCTCCATGTATCAATCTCAATGCCTTTTAATCTTAGGGGTCTGATTAATTCTTCTCGGTTTTAATCCGGCCCCACCTTTTAACCCTTAAAGTCATTTTAAATAAGTCGTACACACCTTATTGATGCGGTAAAATTTTTATTATTTTTTATCTTTGATTTTCAATGTCAATTTCCAACTTAGATGCGACTAAGTCGTTTCAAAACTTAATTCTAAAATTACAATCATTTTGGGCTTCAAAAGGCTGTGCTTTACTACAACCGTTTGGACATGGAGATGGGTGCAGGCACTTTTCACCCAGCCACATTTTTAAGGGCCATTGGCCCTGAACCATGGAAAGCGGCCTACGTCCAGCCATCACGTCGCCCTACTGATGGCCGTTACGGCGAAAACCCTAATCGATTACAGCACTATTATCAATTTCAAGTTGTGTTAAAGCCATCACCAAAAGACATTCAAGATTTGTATTTAGAGTCGTTAAGCGAAATTGGCATTGATTTAACCATGCATGATGTACGCTTTGTTGAAGATAATTGGGAATCACCAACACTCGGAGCCTGGGGCTTAGGCTGGGAAGTGTGGCTCAACGGCATGGAAGTTTCGCAATTTACTTATTTTCAACAAATCGGCGGTTTGCCTTGCAAGCCAGTTGCCGGTGAACTGACTTATGGCTTAGAACGTTTGGCCATGTACCTACAAGGTGTTGACAGTGTGTTTGATTTGGTGTGGGTCGATGGCGTGAGTTATTTTGATGTGTTTCATCAAAATGAAGTTGAGCAATCTAAATATAATTTTGAAATTGCGGACACTGAGGTTTTATTTAGACAATTTGACGAAGCCGAAACCATGAATTCAAAACTCATTGACGAGTCTCTGCCTTATCCTGCTTACGAGCAAGTCATGAAAGCCTCTCATTTGTTTAACTTGCTCGATGCGCGCCATGCCATTAGTGTAACCGATCGTGCGCGATTCATTCGCCGTGTACGGGCCATGAGTCAAAAAGTAGCGCAGTCTTACTTTAATTCACGAGAAGCGCTAGGCTTCCCAATGATGGAGAAATAACATGAACCTCTTTTCACAAATATATTTAAGAGTTCTTAATTGGGCCGAGAGTCGATACGCTATTTATTATTTATCGGTAGTGAGTTTTTTAGAATCCAGCATTCTCCCTTATCCGCCACCTGACGTGTTGCTAGCACCCATGGCGCTCAAACGACCGGACAAAGCCTACAAATTTGCCTTTATTTGTACCGTTGCCTCGGTCTTAGGAGGGTTGGCTGGCTACTTACTCGGTGAGGTCTTGTTACAATTTTTACTTGGATATGATTTGATTAAACCCGAAGCAGTAGAACACATCAAACAATGGTTTGATGAATATGGTTTTTGGGTGGTAGGTGTTGCAGCGTTCAGCCCTATTCCTTATAAATTAGCCACCATTACTGCTGGCACAATGTCAATGACTATACTGCCGTTTATTATCATTTCACTGATTGCTCGTGGTGCACGATACTACCTAGTTGCCGCCTTAGTAAGAGCCTATGGTAAGCAATGCGATGAATGGTTACAAAAATACATTGACCGTCTAGGCTATATTCTCATTGTGGTTATTGCGTTTGGCGCTTGGTATGCCAGTTAAATTATTCACTGTTCTCACTGTTTCCATTGCACTTAGTGGGGGCTTTTCGTCCACCAAAAACAAAGTTGTCATTGTTGAAAATCATTCATTCAGCAAATATAATCAAAATCCTGGACGACAAACCACAAATTTTAAAAAACCAAGCAAAATCTAGGCAACAAAAAAATAGTCGATC
>GG729999.1 GCA_000205985.2 uncultured Candidatus Thioglobus sp.
CTTCATCGTCAAACGAGAGGGTGCGTGCACTTTCTCCGGCTTCGAGTGCGGGCAATATTTTTTCTAATAAATGCTTCAGTGGCAGGCCGTCTTTTTGACCTGACTTGGTGTTCTTAATGGCTTTTTGATAGAGCTTTTCAACCGCACTTAAGTCGGCTAAAATCAGCTCGGTGTTAATGATTTCTATGTCGTCTAATGGCGATACTTTGCCAGAAACATGAATAATGTCATCGTCCTCAAAACAGCGAACCACGTGCACAATGGCATCAGTTTCACGAATGTTAGTCAAAAACTGATTACCCAGACCTTCTCCCTTTGAGGCGCCTTCAACCAGCCCTGCGATGTCTACAAACTCCATTGTGGTGGGTAGAATTTTTTTAGGATTAACAATATCAGCCAATTGCTCCAAGCGTTTATCGTTCATTGGAACGATGCCTACGTTTGGTTCAATGGTGCAAAAAGGGTAGTTAGCCGATTCAATACCAGCCTGAGTAAGTGCATTAAAAAGCGTTGATTTTCCTACGTTTGGTAGACCGACGATGCCACATTTAAAACCCATTTTTATCCTTGTGTGTGTAAGTTTTGCATGGCTTTTTCAAAATCACCTTTAATAACATCTTCGACGACTTGCAGTGCACCAACAGAGGCGTCTTGTATGTTTTCAAGTTCGGTTTTATTGGGCGCATGAAGCACAAAATTAGACACTTGTGATTTGTCTCCTGGATGGGCCAATGCCGAGTCTTAGTCGATGAAATTTTTTGCTTCCAAGTGTATCAATAGTGTCCCTAAGGCCATTATGGCCACCGTGCCCACCATCAAATTTTATTTTAGCAACACCGGGGTTTAGGTCTAGCTCATCGTGCACAACTAAAATTTCATCCGTATTTATCTGGTAAAAATTGGCAATGCTCTGAATGGATTGACCTGAGCGATTCATGTAGGTATTTGGCTTTAACAAGCGAACCGTAGAGCCGGCTACATTGATTTGTGACACCTCACCAAAAAACTTGGTTTCTTTTTTAAAAACCCCTGTGTACAAACTTGCCAGCGCATCAACAAACCAAAACCCCACGTTATGACGATGCGACTGATAGTCTTTGCCGGGATTCCCCAAGCCAACAATCAGCTTAATCGTCATAATGACTTAACTGAATTAGCTCTTTTCAGAGTCTGAGTCACCACCTTGTTCTTTTTCATCGTCCTCAGCGCTGTCTTCACCTTCTTCACCTTCTTCACCTTCAGTTTCAACAATTTCTTCTTCAATCTCTTCAGCCATTAGTTTTGGTTCTTGAACAGCAACAACGCTTTGATCATGTGCTTCGATATCATCATGCGTTAGTGCCGTAAGAATTACGCCCTCAGGCAAGCTGAGGCCAGTTAAGCTGATATGGTCGCCAATTTCAAGACCACTAATATCAACATCGATTCCATTTGGCATGTCCGCTGGTAAGCAAGAAACCTCAACCGTATTAATAAACTGATTAAGAATGGCACCAAGGCGCATTGCTTCGTTGTCATCTTCGCCAATAAAGTTTAGTGGAATATTGGTAGTAATTGTTTGTTTCATGTTGATGCGTAATAGATCAACGTGAGTAATGCAGTTTTTGGCGGGATGACGCTGCAAGTCTTTAATAATGACGGACTCAGTTTTTTTATCAATCGCCAAATCCAGAACCGAGGTAAAGGCCCCGTCTTTTTCTAGTAAGTGGGTTATTTCATGTATGTTTAGCGTGATTGCGCTAGGGTCTTTACCTGCACCGTAAACAATGGCAGGAACTTTTTCTTCACGACGCAGGCGGCGGGCTCGCACCTTTGCCCTGGTCTTCTCGCATTAAAGCGTTAATTTTCATATTCATTTTGTACTTCTCCAAAAAATAAAAAACACCCACCAATTGGATGCCATGTAAATAATACGTTTTGCGACCAAACGTATCGAGGTGATGATTTTACCCGAAAATAGAACTAAAGAAAACCCTATCTAGACTTGATCCAAAACATCAGACCGACCACAGCACTAATGCTGCTAGCTAACCACAGGGCGTTGGTTGCTAAAATACCTGAGAGTATGATCAGAGCACCTGCAAAAATAGCTGACGTTTGTTTATTGGCGTTGTCTTTTAGCTGTTTAACGATCGACTCGGTTTGCTGAGAATATAGCTGAGAAGCATCTTTCATTTTGTCGAGTTTTTTTAGGGCATTAATGACTAATGCTGGCAGCTCTGGAATGTCTTTTAATAACTGAGGTGCTTGTTCTTTAAGTTTTTCAAATGTATTTTTCATGCTGTATTTTTCTTTTACTAAGTCCTCTAAAAATGGTTTGGCCGTTGCCCACAAATCCAGTTGTGGATAAAGTTGCCTGCCCAGCCCCTCAATGTTTAACAGAGTTTTGTCTAATAATAACAGTTGTGGCTGAATGGTGATGTCAAAATTTTTGGCTTCTTGGATCAGTTCAAGCAGCACTTGACCAAAAGAGATCTCCCCCAATGGTTTTTCAAACATGGGTTCGCAAATTCTGCCAATGGCTCGTTCGAACGCCACGGCATCCGTGCTAGCGCTAGCCCATCCAGAATCGATGTATGCTCTTGCCACTGCGCGGTAGTCTTGGTTAAAAAAGGCAAGAAAAATATCGGCAATAAAGTCTTTATCGGCTTCTGTTAGGGTTCCCATAATGCCAAAATCAACACCAATGTAGTTGCCATCTGCACTAACAAAAATATTGCCGGGGTGCATGTCTGCATGGAAAAAGTTGTGTTTGAAGACTTGAGTAAAGAAGATAATGACACCTTCTTCTGCCAATTTTTTCATGTTAACGTTATCGGCTTTTAGTTGCTCAATATCACCAACCGGTGTGCCGTAGATACGCTCAGTAGTTAAAACAGTTTCACTGCATAGGCTCCAGTACACTTCGGGAACGTAGAGCAGGCTTGAGTCGCTAAAATTCTTACGTAATTTTGAGGCATTAGCCGCCTCGTTTAACATGTTGAGTTCGTTGAGAATGATGTTCTCAAATTCTGCCACCACTTCAATAGGACGCATTTTTTTACTGACAGGGTGTTTACTGATTAGCCTTGCCAAGGCGTACATGAGCGCAAGATCACGTTTAATGATTTCATCAATGTTAGGACGCACCACTTTAACCACAACTTCATCGCCATCATGAGTAATGGCCGTATGCACTTGGGCAATGGAAGCCGATGCTAAGGGGTCTTTATCAAAACTCATGAAAAGATTATCCGTGGTGTCGCCTAAAGAACCTTCAATGATTTGTTTGGCATCCGCTGAATCAAAGGCCGGACATTTGTCTTGCAATTTTGCTAATTCATCGCCAATATCATCTGGCAATAGG
The DNA here is from genome assembly GCA_000205985.2 of uncultured Candidatus Thioglobus sp. GTDB lineage: Bacteria > Pseudomonadota > Gammaproteobacteria > PS1 > Pseudothioglobaceae > SUP05. The sequence continues at coordinate 3,347 of GG729999.1, forward strand.
TCACGTCGTGTAGAAAGTGTTTGGCCAAATTTAATAAAAATTGGCCCAAGCTCTTCAAGCGCCAAGCGAATGCGTTCACCACGCGTGTATTGTTTGACTGGAAAATAGTGCCAAGGAATTAAATATAAAAGCGGCTTAAAGCTTTTGAGCAGAGGCGTGGACAGAACTAAGCTGTCTAGTCGATAACGCATTAAAATACGCGAGATACTTATGAATCTGATTAAATTTTGCATCCGTTTAAGCCTCTTTGTTTTTGAATAGGCTTGATTTTGATGGCTTGATTAATAAAGTGGTAAGCTCATCTTTAACTGTTTCTAGTGGATTATTGCCTGAACTTGTTTTCTTAATTTTTTTTGCCAACTTACCAACTTGGTGGGCAATAATATCGCCGGTGTATTTTGACAGCAGTTCTTCCAAATCGATATCGATTTGTTGCAGTAGGTCTACCAGTAGTTGTGCGGTCTTGACATCGCCATGGATGATGATTTTATCTTGCCTAAGTAGCGCTGTTAAATTTTCACCTTTAAACAGTGACAGAAAAACGCTGGATTTAAGTTTTACGTCAATATCTGCGCCTGAGGCTGTATCAGAAAGCACAAAGATTTTGTTGTTCGTGCAAACAAAGTTAACTTCTAAGGGAAGGTCTTGCAAAGAAAAATAAACGGTTTTACCGTTAAGGGGTGTAAGGTTAATATTGCCATTGGCAATTAAATATTTTAGTGCTTGTTCAAGGATAAGGTGTTGCATTAGAGCTTATACCTTGATGGCCTTGTGTAGTGCAACAATACCACCTGATAGATTGTGGTATTCGCAAAACCCAAAGCCTGCATCAAGAATCATATTTTTCAGGGTTTCTTGATCGGGGTGTTTGCGAATGGATTCGGCTAAATATTGATACGATTCCTCATCGTCAGCAATCAGGCCACCTAGTTTTGGCATGACGGTAAATGAATAAAAATCATAGAATTTTTTAAGCAATTCAGAGTCGGTTTTAGAGAATTCTAGAATTAACAAACAGCCACCAGGCTTCAGTACACGGCACATCTCTTTAAGCGCTTGGTCTTTATCGGTTACATTTCTAAGTCCAAAGGCAATGCTTACACAATCAAACGTATTGGCTTCAAAGGGTAGATACTGTGCATTGAGCTGGATAAAATCAACACCAAAAAATCCTTTATTGGTTAGATTTTTACGACCCTCATCAAGCATGGAGGCGTTAATATCGGAAAGAATGACTTGACCTTCAGCGCCTACTTTTTTACGAAATTCAATGGCTAAATCGCCAGTACCACCGGCAATGTCCAGTACTTTGTCTCCATTTTTTACATTGGCTGAAGCGATGGTGTAGCGCTTCCATAGGCGGTGTGCACCAAAAGACAGTACGTCGTTCATTAGGTCGTATTTACTGGCTACGGAATCAAAAACACCCCTAACTAAGCCTTGTTTATCGTCAGTAGAGACTTCTTTAAATCCAAAATGCGTGGTTTTATCCATGATTATTTTTTTGGGTAATCTCTGAAACCAACACCGGTATAAATTTGTGTCGGTCTAAAAATACGATTGTGACTCACTTGCTCTCTCCAGTGTGCCAGCCAACCTGCAGAGCGTGCTACTGCAAAAATAGGAGTAAACTGATCAGTAGGTAAGTGCAGGATTTCAGCGTAAAGAATGCCTGAATAGAAATCAACATTTGGATACACGCCTTTTGCAGAAAGAAGCTCTTCACAAACTCGCTCAACTTCCAGTGCTGTCTCAAAGCGTTTTGAAAGCGTGACCCCAGTTTTATTGACGTATTCTTCGATCATTCTTTGTAGAATTGTTGCACGCGGATCTTTAACGCTGTATTCACGGTGTCCCATGCCCCAAATCACTTGCTTATTTTTTAAGCGTTTTTCAATGTAGGCGCGCACATTTTTGGCCTCTCCAATTTCATCCAGCATGTTGAGCACGTCTTCATTAGCGCCACCGTGCAGAGGGCCAGCTAGAGTGCCAACCGCTGCAGAAATAGCTGCAAAAGGATTGGGCAGAGTTGAGGCGGTCACCATGGCTGAGAAGGTTGAAGCATTAATCGTATGCTCGGCGTGCAAAATTAAACAAGCATCAAACAGCTTAACAATCTCATCGCTCGGGTCTTTGCCACACAGCATGTGTAAGAAGTTTCGTGCGTACCCCATTGAAGTATCAGGCAGTACCGGATCGTAACCATTGCGAATATTTTCCCACATGGAAACCAAGGTTGCCGTGGTAGATAAGATATGAATCAGTGCATTTTGGGTAACGTCAGAATCTGGTGTAACAGCTTTAGCCTCTGGATAAAACGTGGCCATTGAGGCGATTGCCATTTGCAACACGTTCATCGGGTGGCCAGTTGGTGGCAATGACCACATCATAGTACGAATGTTTGACTTTACGCGATAATGACTTTGTAATAAGCATTTGAACTCTTCCGTTTCATTCTTGCTCGGCAGTTCGCCATGAAGCAGTAATAACGAGGCTTCTTCAAAAGAGGCGTGTTTAACCAAATCTTCAATTGAGTAGCCACGATAGGCCAAAATACCATTTTTACCATCAATGGAAGAAATGGATGACTCTGTAGCAGGAACACCCGCTAAACCTGGAATGTATTCGATCATAATAAAAATATACCTTTAAGATGAGGTATATTTTAACATCTAAACCGTGTGGTTTCTTAAATAAGAGGCTTTGTAAAACGCTTTATTGTGTTCAAACGCTTGATTACACTGAGAAAGAAGAACCACAACCGCAAGTGGTTTTGGCATTAGGGTTGTGAATGATAAAGCGTGATCCTTGTAAGTCTTCAAGGTAGTCTACTGTTGCACCAATTAAATATTGGTAACTCATGGGGTCAACCACCAGCTGTACACCGTTATTTTCCACACCACTATCACCTTCTTTATGGTCTTCATCAAAGGTAAAGCCGTAAGAAAAACCGGAACAACCACCGCCGGTAATGTAGACGCGTAGTTTTAAATTTTCGTTTTTTTCTTCTTGAATTAAATCAGCTACTTTTTTAGCTGCACTGTCGCTAAAAATAATATCAGCTTCTTCTAAGACTTGTTCTGCTTGCATTCTATCTCCTAAGGCAATAGCCCAATCTGCTCAAGACCCAGCTCCTCATCCAGATCAAACATAATGTTCATGTTTTGTATGGCTTGCCCTGATGCACCTTTGACTAAGTTGTCGATCACTGACATGATGACTAATTTATTGCTGTTTGGAATTTTTTGTATGGCTATTTGGCAAAAATTAGACGACTTAACGCTACGTGTTTCAGGATAAACACCATCGTTTAGTATTGTAACAAAGGGCTCATTAGAATAGGTATTAACAAAAAATGGTCTTACATCGGTATCAGTGTCTAACAAATCGACGTACAGTGTGACGTGCATACCGCGAATCATTGGCACCAAGTGAGGCACAAAAGTAAAACCCACCTCCTCACCAGCCAACAGTTCAAGCTCTTGTTTGATTTCTGGATAATGACGATGCCCGCTAACGCCGTAAGCTTTCATGGTTTCACTGGTTTCGCACAATAACATGGCCTGATTCGCCGCTCGACCTGCACCACTCACGCCCGACTTACAATCGGCAACAATGCTAGACAGATCAACAAGATTATTGGTAATGAGCGGCTTAAGTGCCAGTTGCACCGCCGTAGGATAGCAACCAGGGTTGGCAATTAATTTTGCATTTTTAATTTGATCGCGGTTATTTTCGCTTAAACCGTAAACAGCCTGCTTTAACAGCTCAGCCTGCGTGTGTTCCATGTCGTACCATTTTGACCATTCAGTCGCATCAGATATTCTAAAGTCAGCACCAAGGTCAATGACTTTAATGCCTTTTTCAATAAAACTACCGGCACCCTCCATGGCAACACCGTGTGGTGTGGCAAAGAAAACCACGTTGCATTCATTGAGAGATTTGTCGTCTGGCAAAGAAAATTCCAAATCAGAATGTCCAAGTAAAGAAGGAAAAATTGAATCAACACGTTGCCCATTTAGTGAGCGCGAGCTAATGGCCACAACTTCCACCTCTGGGTGTTTGTTAAGCAATCTTAACAGTTCAACACCGGTATAACCAGTGCCGCCAATAATGCCCGCTTTAATCATGATTTTTTAGTGAGACTCTCCAAGCATTTTTTCAAGATAGTGAATGTTCATGCCGCCTTTTTGAAACACTTCATCATCCATGATTTTTCTTTGCAGTGGGATGTTGGTTTTGATGCCGTCAATCACCATTTCATCAAGGGCATTTTGCATTTTAATGATGGCACCAATGCGCGTATCAGCAAAAGTAATTAGCTTGCCAATCATGGAGTCGTAATGCGGCGGTACGGTATAACCGTTGTATACGTGTGAATCGACACGCACACCTAGACCACCAGCCACATGGTATTGCGTAATTTTTCCCGGTGAAGGCATAAAATTATTCGGGTCTTCAGCGTTTATACGACACTCAATAGCATAACCTTTAATAACTACGTCGTCTTGGTCAAATGACAACTCTTGCCCATCAGCAATCAGAATCTGTTCGCGTACAATATCAATGCCCGTGATCATTTCAGTCACTGGGTGCTCCACTTGCACACGCGTATTCATTTCAATGAAGTAGAATTCATTATTTTCGAACAAAAATTCAAACGTACCTGCACCTCGATAGTTAATTGCCTTACAAGCATCGGCACAAACCTTGCCGATTTTATTGCGTAATTCTGGAGTAATGCCGGGCGCTGGCGCCTCTTCCACTACTTTTTGATGGCGACGTTGCATGGAACAATCACGTTCACCCAAGTGTACGGCATTGCCATGTTCATCCGCTAGGATTTGAATTTCCACATGCCTTGGTGTGGTTAGGAATTTTTCCATGTACACTTCAGGGTTACCGAAAAAATTCAATGCCTCTGTTGTAGTGAGCTCAACCGAACTAAGCAGGTCTTCCTCTTTTTCGACCACACGCATACCGCGACCACCACCACCACCAGAAGCCTTAATAATAATTGGAAAACCAATGTTGCGTGCAAGTTCTATGGTTTTAATGGTGTTATCGGTAAGGGCGCCGTCCGAACCAGGCACACAAGGAACGCTTGATTTTTGCATGGCCTCAATGGCGGCCACCTTGTCACCCATAACTCGAATATTTTCAGCTCTTGGGCCAATAAAAATAAAGCCGCTTTCTTCAACGCGCTGTGCAAAATCAGCACTTTCAGAAAGGAAGCCATAGCCTGGGTGAATGGCGTCCGCATGGGTGACTTCAGCTGCACTAATCAGTGCAGGAATATTCAAATAGCTGTCTTTAGAAGGGTGCGGGCCAATGCACACAGCCTCATCGGCAAGACGTACGTGCTTAAGATCCTTGTCTGCTGTTGAATACACAGCAACGGTCTTAATGCCCAGTTCTTTGCAGGCCCTTAAAATTCGAAGCGCAATCTCACCGCGGTTAGCAATGAGAACTTTTTGAATTTTATTGAGTGACATCATTGAATGACAATCAATGTTTGACCAAATTCAACTGAATCGCCGTCTTTGCATAAAATTTTAGTTACCGTGCCCGACTGGTCGGCCTCGATCTGATTCATAATCTTCATGGCCTCAACGATGCAAATGGTATCACCCTGATTAACGTGCTGACCAACGGACACAAACGCATCTGAAGTTGGTGAGGCGGCACCGTAAAAAGTACCTACCATTGGTGAGGTGATGGGGTGTCCATCCACACTCGGCGCTTCTTCAGCCGCTGATTCCACTGCCACAGGTGCTGCTGCCACTGCTACGGGCGGCGCCATGGCAATCGGTGCTGCAGCAACAGGTGCGTTGCCATAACGTGAAATGCGAACGGATTCTTCGCCCTCAACAATTTCAATCTCACTCATGCCTGATTGTTCTAATAATTCCATTAATTTTTTTACTTTACGAATGTCCATCATTCCCCCTTTTGTTGTTTAATGTGTTTAATTGCTACGTCCATGGCAAATTCATAGCCTTGAGCGCCAAAACCAGAAATTACCCCTTGTGCAATGTCTGAAAAATAAGATTGTTTACGGAAATCCTCGCGTTTGTATACGTTGGATAAATGAATTTCAATGAATGGAATGTCAACCGCTAAAAGTGCATCACGCAGAGCTACTGACGTGTGTGTGAACGCCGCAGGATTAATAATAATGTAGCGAGTGCCATCAGAGTGTGCTGCGTGAATTTGTTCAATGAGCCCTACTTCTGAATTGTCTTGGTGGTGTTTGAGTGTAAGCCCAGCTTGATCAGAAAGAGCATTAAGACTGTTAACAATGTCGTCGAGTGTTTGCGCACCATAATGATTCGGCTCTCTGGTGCCGAGCATGTTTAGGTTGGGACCGTTGAGCAACAAAATGTCCGACATAAGTAATTAAAGTTATCAAATAAATCTGATTTTACCACCACTATCATGCACGTTAGTAGGCTTTGTCAGCATTTTCACTGCAAATTTTCTATTTGGCTTTATTAAAGTGCTCCAAATATCCTTGTGCATTAATTTCACCAACAATGCGTTGTGAACGTTTTTCAACACCATCTTTGAAAAATAGAATTGCAGGGGGGCCAATGATGTTAAAGCGAGACATTAACGCCTTATCAATTTCATCATTATCTGTAACGTCAGCTTGCAAAGCAATGGCATTGCTCATCGCTTTGACGACTTCGGCATTTGAAAACACAAAGCGCTCAAGCTCTTTACAAGAAATACACCAATCAGCATAAAAGTCCAGCATTACCATTTTATTGTTTGCTTTAGCCCTGAGCAGTATTTGATCAAGATCAGTGGTTGATTTAATTTTTTCAAATTTGATGTGGACTTGCTCCGTTTGTGAGCCAGACCCATAACCAGACAGTGGTGCTAGCATGTCTCCACCACCACGAGCCACTAAGCCCCAAAGCAAGATACCGTACGCTAATACCAACAGTCCAATGGCTTTAAAGATGCGTTGCCACGGGGTTGGTGTATTGGTGAGTGAATTTAACACGCCCATGGCAATTGGCGAGAAGCTGAACAGCGTTGCCCATAGTGCCAGTGAAACTACTGGTGAGATGATACGGTCGAGCAGCCAAATGGCCACGGCCAGCATTAAGATACCAAAAATGTATTTAACGTTATCCATCCATCCGCCGGCTTTAGGCAGTTTGCTTACGCCCGCGCCAATGGCAAGCAGTGGCGCGCCCATACCTAGGCTCATGACGAATAACGACACGCCACCCAGCAGTGCATCGCCCGTTTGGCCAATGTAGATGAGTGCACCCGCTAGTGGTGGCGCCACGCATGGGCCAACAATCAAAGCAGATAAGAAACCCATAATGGCAACACTGATCAAGTGACCACCCTCTTGTTTATTACTAATGTTGGCAATTTTTCCCTGCAAACTAGCAGGCAGTTGAATTTCATAGTAACCAAACATGGAAAAAGCCAGAGCAACAAACACCAGGCTAAACACCACCAATATCCAAGGCGTTTGGAATAAGACTTGTAAGTTTTCACCAAAATAGCCCGCAAGCACACCAGCAATCGAATAAGTTACACTCATGGCGAGCACAAACACGATCGACATAATCAGTGCTTTTTGTGTGCTTACTTCACCTTTTTGTCCAACAATAATGCCCGATAAAATTGGGATCATTGGGAACACACAAGGTGTTAATGAGAGCAGCAAGCCAAAACCAAAGAAACTTGCCAATACTAAAAATATATTGTCTTGTTGCAGTAAGGCAGCAATTTTGTCGGTTTCATTCAGTTCAATTGCTTCCGTGGCTTGGATAGGCGTGTTTAGCGTGCCGTTCGTTTTGTAATCGGTAGTGACAAGCGCTTCAGAGCCTTGTATGGGCAGTATGATTTCCACACTTTTTTCTTGTGGTGGGTAACAAATACCACCCTCCCAGCAGCCTTGGTACTTGGCAACAAAGGTAATGGGTTGCGACGTTATGTTTTTAAGGGGTATTTCAATGCTCAGCGTGCCTTTGTGAACTTGAACCTCTCCAAACAGCAAGTCGTCTTTGAGCTTTCCTTTCGGGAAATTGATGTTGCCAATTTCGGCACGTTTAGCCTCAATAAAAAATTTATCGTGATATAAGTAATATTCAGAATGAATGTTCCAAGTCGCCAGTAGTGTGTTGGCATCTATGGCTACAACGGAAAAACCAAAGGCTTCATCTGCAGGTAATGGCTCATCAGAAATTGGGTTGATTTTCTCAACCACCGACTGAGCTTTGGTTTTGGCTTTGGAAAATATTCCAAGCGCACTGTCAACCAGCGAAGGTCCGTGAATGTCACTAATGTCAAGTGTTGCTTTTTTGGTGATGGGCGGATAGCACACGCCTAAATCAGCACAGCCTTGATAAGTTACGGTTAATAAAATCGATTTTGCATCACCCTCCAAAACGGGGATAGCAACCACAGCGTTATTGCGATAAACGCCTATTTCGCCAAAAAATTCATCGTTTTTGATTTTAGCTTCGGGGAATTTTGCTGTGCCGAGCTGTTGAGAGTAATCGGCAGAAATCTTGATTTTTTCTTTGTAAAGGTAGTAGCCTTTAGCAATGTCCCAGTTGAGCAGTATTTCATCGTTAACCACTTTTGCTTTAAAAGCAAAAGCTTCATCAGCAGGCAACAGATCATTCTCTGCGTGTGCAAATGCTGATATTAACAACAAAAATAAAGGCAACAAAAAGCGCTTCACCTATCTCTCCCAAGTATTAAAAAGTCCATTATAAGTCATAAGAGCGTTTAAGACAAACGTCTAATGCATCTGGAATGCTATTTGCAAAATTTCTGAAATTTTTGATTTTTCCAATGCACAAGCATCGTTAGAAAGAAATAACCCTTGTTTTAGGCATTAAAACAAGGGTTATTATTGATTTTTTGGTAGCTATAAGTCTTTATTAGTAAGGTTTTTACAGTTGTTTCGATTATTTCCTAAATTTTTAAAAAGGATTGAAACTAGAATTACTGAACCACAATCACCATTGCTGGACGCACTAATCGACCGTTCAGCGTAAACCCAGTTTGGACAACTTCTAGGACAGAATTAGATTCTTTATCAGGCACAGGAACCATGGTAACTGCTTCGTGAAACTCTGGGTTGAACGTTTCGCCTTCGGGTCTGATGGCTTTCACGCCAAATTTTTCCATGGTTGAGAGGAAAACTTTATCCGTCATTTCAAGGCCTTCAATAATGTGTTCAATGGTAGCTTTTTCTTCGTTCGCGGTTTTTAAGCCCATGGTTAAAGAGTCTTTAACTTCTAACAGTGCTTTAACAAAACCATCGAGAGCAAATTTGTGCGCATTTTCAAGATCTTTGGCGTTGCGACGCTTCAGGTTTTCCATTTCTGCTTGGGATCTGAGCAATTTATCCCAGTTGTCTTTAGCCGATTGTTGTGCCTGTTCTAGTTGAGACTGCAGATCATTCTCTTCAGTTTCTTTGGTTTTTTTCTTAATATTTTCGTCTTTAGGCTTTTTCGTGCTTTTGTCATTAGCTTTCTTTTTTGTCATTTTATTGTCCAACTCATGTATATTTATCAAGTGTTACTTTATATAGTGACTATTTTAAATAAATCAATAGTAAAAAACTAACTATGTTTAATACAATCGGCATCATTACTAAACCACAAGACAGTGTAAGTGACCACACAGCGAGAGAGCTCAGTGTTTTTCTTGAGAGCCAAGGTATTGGCGTGGTTACAGAGTCGGAGCAGATTGCTGAGCAAGCGGATTTAATCATTGTGGTGGGCGGAGATGGCACTTTGCTCAATACAGCGCGTTCTTATGTTGATAATAACATTCCAATTTTAGGTGTTAATTTAGGACGCCTTGGTTTTTTAGCTGACGCTTCAGTTGGGAGCATGCTTGAAGTTGTTGCCCAAGTACTGAAAGGTGAATTTACCAAAGAAGAGCGATGTTTGCTGTCTTGCCAAATTGAAGAAAATGGCAAGGTGTTGAAGCAGTTTTTAGCACTTAATGACGTGGTTATACACCGTAAAGAAACCCTAAAAATGATCGAATTTGATGTGTTCATTGATGATAAATTTGTGAATAATCAACGTGCAGATGGTTTGATTGTAACTACGCCAACGGGATCAACGGCTTATGCGTTATCAAGTGGTGGCCCGATTATGCATCCAGGTGTGAATGCTATTGGCTTGGTGTCAATTTGCCCACACACCATGAGCCATCGCCCGCTGTTAGTACCGGGTGGTAGCGAGGTGGTGGTTCGTGTGAAAGAATCTGAAGAAGGAGCAACGGTTAGTTTTGATGGTCAAACTTCAATTCCTATCATTGCAGACCAGGATATCCGTGTGCGTCAACACGGCAGTTTTATTCATTTGTTGCACCCAAAGGATTATGATTATTTTGACATCATTCGTTCTAAACTGCACTGGGGCGGAAAACTGTCCTAAACAAAGATGTTAGCTCAATTATCGGTTAAAAATTTAGCGGTTGTTGAACATCTAGATTTGTCGTTTGATAAGGGCATGAGCGTGGTAACCGGTGAAACCGGTGCAGGAAAATCTATTTTATTGCAAGCGCTCAATCTTGCCTTGGGCGGACGTGGAGATTCTTCTTTAGTGCGTCATGGCAAGGACAAGGCCGAAGTCAGTGCATCGTTTGATGTGATGCAGCATAAAAAAATTCAAAACTACCTTAAAGAGCAGTCGTTAGAAGACGACGGTGAATGCATTTTGCGCCGAATCATTAGCAGTGATGGTCGTTCAAAAGCATTTGTTAATGGGGTCAGCGTGCCATTATCCATCGTAAAAAGTGTGGGCGAATTGTTGATTGATATGCATGGTCAAAATGAACACCAGCTATTGCTTAGGAATGACCAGCAAAGGCAACTTTTAGATGCGTATGCCAACACCGGCGAGCTTTGTGCTCAGCTTAATAAGGTGGTTGCTCAACACAAAAAAATTACCACACAAATCGATGAGTTGACCAGCCACCAAGATGCTAGACTTCAACAGCAAGAATTGTTAGGTCATCAGCTAAAAGAGTTGGAAGATGCTGCACTGTCTGAAGACGAACTCAACAGTATTGAATCGGATTTTAAAACCAGTGCCAACGCTGCAACCTTGATCGAAAAAACATCGTCCATCTTGAGTCGACTTGAGAGCGATACGGGTGTTAACACCCAGTTATTAAATCTTAATCATGAGCTGTCTCAAGCACAGGAAATGGATGATAAGCTGTCTCAGGCAGTAGAATTGTTATCAAGTGCGCAGGTTCAAGCCCAAGAAGGGGTTTATGAATTAACGCATTATCTGAGTGGATTGTCGGTCGATGAACAAAGTGCGAGCGAATTAGAGGACAGACTAAGTGAATTTCATGATTTATCCAGAAAGCACAATTGCCAAATCCCTGAGCTTTTAAAGGTTCAAGAAAAGATACAGGCGCAATTGGATGAGATTGGTGGTGGAGCCAGCTCACTTGATGCACTAAACACTGAGCGGTCTGAATTAAAAGATAATTATCAGAAAACTGCACAAAGACTCACCAAAGCAAGAGCTTATGGAGCTAAAGAGTTGTCTGATTTGGTAACCCAATCAATGCAGATGTTGGGCATGCCCGGCAGTGAATTTATGGTTGGTTTAGTGCCTAAGACTGAAGGCGTGCAGTTGAACGGCGCTGAAACGGTGGACTTTTTGGTTAAAACCAACATGGGGCAAGATTTTAAAGCACTTAAAAAAGTGGCCTCTGGTGGTGAGTTATCGCGTATTTCGTTAGCGATTTCAGTAGTGAGTAGCGATAGTGAATACACACCAACGCTAATTTTTGACGAAGTGGATGTTGGTATTAGTGGTGCCGTGGCAGAGGTGGTTGGACAGAAGCTCAAAGAGTTGTCGCGTCACTATCAAGTGGTCTGCATCACTCATTTAGCACAAGTGGCTTCTTTCGGTCATCAGCATCTAAGAGTGAGTAAGACACAAAAAGAAGCGGGCGCAAAAACCACAGTAGAGAGGCTGTCGGATGTGGACAGAGTATCTGAGGTGGCACGAATCTTAAGTGGCACCACCGTGAGTGACAAAGCACGTAAGGCGGCAGCAGAAATGATTACAAAAAGTTCGAACTAAAACACCATTTTGCTTATTGTGATTTTGCTTTTAAGCGTTCAATGCCCAACATTTTAAAAATATATTTTTGATAAGCCGGCTCAGAATTTCCTGTTTTCATGTTACGAATAAAGAACTTTTCAAATGCAATTTTGGCCAGATGCATCATTTTGCCTTTTTTCGCCCAAGTGACATTTCTTGGTGGGATTTGAGGCATGGCGACGAACGCGGCACCGGTATCGCCCATATCAGCAATGCAAACTGCGTTCCAAGTAGGGATGTTAGATGGCTTTCGGCCGGCAATCATGTCTTCAATGTTATGCACAACGGCGGTTACCATGGACTCAATCATGTAGCCGGTTTTTGGTGTGCCGCACATAACCGGTGTTGGCTCAACCGGTGGAATGGCAATATTCACACCGAGTGAAAAGATGTTTTCTTTCACAGGAGATTGTTGATAGTCATTAATCATTACAAAACCACGAGGATTAACATAGCCAACATCAACATCGGCTAGTTTGGCGACAGTATCTACCCCTTTAAAGGCAGGCAGGAACATAGTGTGTTTGGTTTCAACCTCATGAGTCTTGATAGTTTTACCTTCGTCATCTACTTGATCAACGGTGACTTTATCAGATGCAATGGAGGCAACTTTGGCGTTGGTAATCCACTTAATGTGTCGTTGTCTAAATTCTGATTCTAACAAGCCCTTTGAATCGCCAACACCACCTAATCCTAAGTGACCAATGTAGGGTTCGGCTGTTACAAACGTCATTGGGCATTTATCACGAATGCCACGCTTTTTTAGATCGGTGTCCATAATGCAGGCAAACTCGTATGCTGGCCCAAAACAGGAAGCACCTTGTACAGCGCCTACAACAATGGGACCTCCATCGTTGTCACAAAAGTCTTCCCACTCTTGGCGTGCTACCTCAGCGTGAGCCGTGGTACAAATTGAAACACTGTGGCCATCTGGCCCCAAGCCATCCACCTCATCAAACGCTAGTTTCGGGCCAGTGGCCAAGACTAAGTAATCATAATCCACCACTTGATCACCAACCATGACTTGATTGTTGTCTGGCTTGATTTCGGTGGCTTCACCCACAATTAAACTGATGTCTTTACGTTTAAGATGTGGTTCTAGTTCAAAACTAATGTCATCCTCAGAGCGCCAACCCACTGCTAACCATGGATTTGAAGGGATAAAATTAAAATTAGGGTTGTTGGAAATAACGGTAACTTTGTGACCTTTTCCTAATGTTTTTTTAATGTCGTAGGCAAAAGGCAATCCGCCTGTGCTTGCACCAATAACAACGATGTGCGCCATGTGTGTTCTCCTTAGTTTTGTGTGTTAACCTTTTAACAGTACTTCATTTAAAACATCTGCACCTTGACTTGGGTCAAGGTTTTGATTGTAAATAAAAGCCCGATTTGCTCTTGTTCTAAAGCACGTGATTATTGAGTAGACTTGCCTGTGTGTCAAATGTATCAGAATATCATGACATGTTAATAGACGTATTTTTTACCTAAAAGAGCTTTGTTTTTTGATTAATCAGGCGGTATAATTCACAATTTTGTGGGTTTGTGATATTGGGGTTTTGGCGATGAAAGTAAGCTGCCAAAGATTCAATTAACCATCATATTAATGAGCATTGCTTATTTTTCCACATTAGGCGCAGGACTTTCTGCAGTCTATGGGGGAGTGATTAGCTTAGTGAATACGTGGTTGGTTGATCGACATACAAGTAAACAAAAGATAATGACAATGAGCGTCCAAGCAAGTATTGGAATGATGGCATACAGTGTGATAATGCGTATGGCAATGGTAGTTGGTTTAACTTTAGTGGGATATTTTTACCTAGCGTTAAATTCAGAAGCACTCATTATTGGTTTAATTTTAGGATTGATCGGTTTTTTAATGGATAAGGTTTTACAAAGGTAATGGCATCAGGAAACGAGCTTATCGCTTCAGGCGATTACATTAAGCACCATTTACAAAACTTGACCTATGGTCAAAACCCAGACACCGGTATTTGGGAATTGGCACATACTGCGCAAGAAGCTAAAGACATGGGCTTCATGGCGGTGCATTTAGACACACTTGGGGTTTCGTTCATATTGGGCTCACTTTTCTTATTGTTTTTTTATCGCATTGGCAAGAAGATGACTACTGATACCCCTTCTGGCGCTCAAAACTTTATTGAAAGTATTATTGAGTTTATTGATGAAAATGTTCGTGGTTCATTTAACGGTAAAAACCCAATGGTTGCACCGTTGGCACTCACCACCTTTATTTGGATTGTGTTAATGAACACCATGGATCTAGTGCCGGTTGATTGGTTGCCATATCTTGCGCAACAGGTTGGTGTATTCTTTGGTGCAGACCCACACCATGTGTTCTTTAAAGTGGTGCCAACCACTGATCCGAATGCCACCTTTGGCATGTCGATTGGTATATTTATTCTTATTCTTTATTACAGCATTAAGGAAAAAGGTGCGGGTGGTTTTGCAGGAGAACTGTTGTTCCATCCATTTGGCAAAATGATGTTACCGTTTAATTTATTTTTAGAAGGGGTTAACTTAATTGCTAAGCCGGTTTCGTTAGCCTTGCGTTTATTTGGTAACATGTATGCAGGAGAGATGATTTTTATTCTAATTGCATTATTGCCGTTTTGGATTCAGTGGAGTTTATCGTTGCCATGGGCGATTTTCCACATCTTAATTGTATTACTACAAGCCTTTATCTTTATGACTTTGGTAATTGTGTATATGGACATGGCTCATCAGAAAGAAGAGCATTAATTTTTTTATAAATAGGAGTAAGAAATGACAGAAGTACAAGCAACATTATTTTTAGCAGGTTCAATCTTAATGGGTTTAGGCGCATTAGGTGCGGCGGTTGGTATTGGCATCTTGGGAGCAAGATTCTTAGAAGGTGCGGCGCGTCAGCCAGAGCTTATTCCAATGCTTAGAACACAAATGTTTATCGTAATGGGTCTAGTAGATGCAGTACCAATGATTGCGGTAGGTATCTCAATGTACATCATATTTGCGGTTGCCGGTTAAATACTTTTTTACTTAAAAGCACAGGTTTAAGCTATGAATATTAATTTGACGATGATTGGCCAATTAATCATGTTTGCCATGTTTACATGGTTCTGCATGAAATTTATTTGGCCCCCAATTGTTGCAGCAATGGATGAGCGCAAAAAACGCATTGAGAGCAGTTTGATTGCTGCTGAGCGTGGACTTTCAGAGCAAAAAGAAGCCGAACAGAAGGCTCAAGAAGTGCTAAATCAATCAAAAGATCAGGCTGCTGAAATCATTGCTAATGCAGGTAGACAAGCAGCAAGCATGGTTGAAGATGCTAAAGACGTTGCTTCACAGGAGGCGGATCGCATTAAAACTAGCGCACAATCAGAGATTGAACAAGAGGCTATGCGTGCTCGTAATGAGTTAAAAGACCAAGTGTCTGATTTAGTCATGCAAGGAGTGAGCTCGGTACTGTCCAAGGAAGTTGATGCTAAAGCACATAAAGGCATGTTGAACAAGTTATCACAATCGTTATAGGATGTATTAATGGAATTCATTACTGTCTCTAAGCCTTATGCCAATGCAATTTTTGAAATTGCTGAGCAAAATAAGTCGCATTCAGACTGGAAGGCTGTTTTAGAGGCTGGCGCACAATTAGCAAATGATGAAACCATGCAGGCGTTTATTGACTCTCCAAGTGCAACTAAGACTAACAAGGCTGATGCCATTACTGGGTTAATGAAGTCAATTGTAGGCAGAGCGCTGAGCGCAGAAGAGGCGGCGTTTGTTGGTTTGGTGTTAGACAATGGGCGCATGAGCGCCCTGCCTAGTATTTTAGAATTGTTTGATACAAAAGTGAATTTAAGCAGTGATGCCAAAGCGTTTCATGTGGTTAGCGCGTACAGGTTGAGCGCCACTGAGAAGAAAAAAATTGTCAGTGATTTGTCTGATAGATATAAGGCAACAGTGAGTATCGACACCGAAATAGATGAAAGCCTAGTCGGTGGCGTGGTGATTAAAGAAGGTGACAAAGTGATTGACTTGTCGATTAAGGCTCGAGTAGATGAGCTGGGTTTACGTTTGTCAATCAATTAATTTATTTTATTAAGAGGAAGGGTTATGCAATTAAACGCAAGCGAGATTAGTGATTTAATTAAAAAACAAATAGAAGGTTTTGATTTTGCAGCTGAAGCACGTACAGAAGGTACGGTGATCAGCGTTAGTGATGGTATTGTGCGTATTCATGGTTTGGCTGATGTGCAATTTGGTGAGATGCTTGAATTCCCAGACAATACGTTTGGCATGGCACTAAACCTAGAACAAGATTCTGTTGGTGCAGTTGTGTTGGGTAATTATTTACACCTTTCAGAAGGTGACACGGTTAAGTGTACCAATCGTTTGGTAGAAGTACCTGTGGGTGAGGCGATGTTGGGTCGTGTGGTTAATCCATTAGGTCAACCGATCGATGGCAAAGGCGCCATTGACAACCAGAGTTCATTGCCTTTAGAGATTATGGCACCGGGCGTGATTGATCGTAAATCAGTTGATGAGCCAATTCAAACCGGTATTAAAGCGATTGATGCGATGGTTCCAGTGGGACGTGGTCAGCGTGAATTAATCATTGGCGATCGTCAAACGGGCAAGACAGCCGTTGCGATAGACGCCATTATCAATCAAAAAGATTCAGGCGTTAAGTGCGTGTACGTGGCAATTGGCCAAAAAGACTCATCAGTAGCAGCTGTTGTGCGTAAATTAGAAGAGCACGGTGCATTAGAAAACACCATTATTGTTAATGCAGGTGCGGCGTCAAGCCCGTCACTGCAATACATTGCACCTTATGCAGGCTGTGCCATGGCAGAGTATTTCCGTGATCGTGGCGAAGATGCACTGATCGTGTACGACGATTTAACCAAGCAAGCTTGGGCTTATCGTGAAGTCTCGTTATTGTTAAAGCGACCACCAGGACGTGAAGCGTATCCGGGCGATGTATTTTATTTACATTCACGCCTGCTTGAGCGTGCATCACGTGTAAACGCTGAGTATGTAGAACAAATGACCAATGGTGAAGTTAAAGGAAAAACGGGTTCGTTAACTGCATTACCAATTATTGAAACTCAAGGTGGTGACGTATCAGCATTCGTACCAACCAACGTAATCTCAATTACAGATGGCCAGATCTTCCTAGAAACTGATTTATTTAATTCAGGCATTCGTCCAGCGATTAATGCAGGTCTATCAGTATCTCGAGTAGGTGGTGCAGCACAAACAAACATTATTAAGAAGCTTGGTGGCGGTATTCGTCTTGATCTAGCTCAGTACCGTGAATTGGCAGCATTTGCGCAATTTGCCTCAGATCTTGATGCTGAAACAAAAGCGCAAATTGATCGTGGTCAGCGTGTTACTGAATTGATGAAACAAAATCAATACGCACCATTATCGGTCGCAGAAAATGGCAACTTCTTTGTTTGCTGCTAACTCTGGATCGTTGGATGACATTGATGCTAATAAAGTGGTTGATTTTGAAGCAGCTTTGTTGACTTACATGAATGCCAATCAAGCGCCATTGATTAAAAAAATTAATGAAACAGGCGATTACAACGACGACATTGCGTCCGAACTGCAAGCCGCGATTGATGACTTTAAGGCAAACCACACTTGGTAATTAGATAATATGGCAGCTGGCAAGGAAATTAGAACTCAGATCGCGAGTATTAAAAATACTCAAAAGATCACGTCGGCCATGGAAATGGTTGCCGCTTCTAAGATGAAAAAAGCACAAGACAGAATGCTGGCTTCACGCCCTTATTCTGAGAAGATTGCTAGAGTGATTGGGCATTTAGCATATGCACATTCAGAGTTTGAGCATCCTTACATGAAAGAAGTTGGCGAGCTTAAACGTATTGGAATTATTATTATTTCAAGTGATCGAGGCCTGTGTGGCGGTTTAAATACCAATTTATTCAGAAGCTTATTAAAACAAATTTCTGAGTATCAAGCCAAAAATATTGAAATTGATATTTGCACCATTGGTAAAAAATCCACGGCATTTTTTAAAAATTCTGGTTTAAATATTAGGTCGGTGTTGACTGATTTGGGTGATGCACCACACTTTGACGACTTATTAGGCACGGTTAAGGTTATGCTCGATGCTTATGATGAAGGTGAAATTCAGCAATTATCAGTGGCTTATAATCGATTTGAAAACACCATGACTCAAGTGCCAACGGTAACACAGATAGTGCCAATGGTAGCGAGTGAAGTAGATGGAATGGATCATCATTGGGATTATATTTATGAGCCAGATGCTGAAGAGGCATTAGGGGCATTGTTAGTGCGTTATATTGAGGCCTTGGTTTATCAAGGTTTGGTTGAGAATATTGCTTGTGAGCAATCATCGCGCATGATTGCGATGAAGAGTGCAACGGACAATGCAGGCGATATGGTTAAAGATTTAGAGTTAGTTTACAACAAGGCAAGACAAGCGGCAATTACTCAAGAAATTTCTGAGATTGTTAGTGGTGCTGCTGCCGTTTAAGGTTTTTAAGAAGGAAAATAAAAATGAGTACAGGAAAAATTATACAAATTATTGGCGCGGTTATCGATGTTGAATTTTCAGCAGACAGTATTCCAAATATTTACAACGCTTTAACGGTTACTGAAACAAGCTTAACCTTAGAGGTTCAGCAACAGCTTGGTGATAACGTTGTTCGCGCGATTGCCATGGGCAGCTCAGAAGGCTTAAAAAGAGGTTTAGAGGTTACTGATAATGGTTCGGCTATTAAAGTACCGGTGGGCACTAAGACTTTAGGGCGTATTATGAATGTATTGGGGGAGCCGATTGATAATGCTGGAGACATTGATCCTGAAGCTGAATGGGAGATTCATCGCTCTGCACCACCTTACGATGAATTGGCACCGGCAGCAGAATTATTAGAAACGGGTATTAAGGTAATTGATTTGGTTTGTCCATTCGCCAAGGGCGGCAAGGTTGGTTTGTTCGGTGGTGCTGGTGTAGGCAAGACAGTCAACATGATGGAGTTGATTCGTAATATTGCGATTGAGCATTCAGGATACTCGGTATTTGCGGGTGTGGGTGAGCGTACTCGTGAGGGTAATGATTTCTACCACGAGATGAAAGAATCAAACGTACTTGATAAAGTATCTCTTGTTTATGGCCAAATGAATGAGCCACCGGGAAACAGACTACGTGTTGCTTTAACAGGCTTAACAATGGCTGAATACTTCCGTGACGAAGGCCGTGATGTATTATTGTTCATTGACAATATTTATCGTTATACGCTTGCGGGAACTGAGGTGTCAGCATTATTAGGCCGTATGCCATCAGCGGTAGGTTACCAGCCAACACTAGCCTCAGAAATGGGCGCATTGCAAGAGCGTATTACTTCAACGAAGAAAGGATCAATTACTTCAATTCAAGCGGTGTATGTACCTGCAGATGATTTAACCGACCCATCTCCTGCAACAACATTTGCCCACTTGGATGCAACCGTGGTGTTATCGCGTCAAGTGGCAGAATTGGGTATTTATCCTGCGGTAGATCCGTTGGACTCTACTTCGCGTCAACTGGATCCACTCATTGTGGGTGAAGAGCACTATAACGTAGCTCGTGGCGTTCAGGGCGTATTGCAACGCTATAAAGAATTAAAAGACATTATTGCGATTTTAGGCATGGATGAATTGAGTGAAGAAGACAAACAGTCAGTGTCTCGTGCTCGTAAAATTCAACGTTTCTTATCTCAGCCGTTCTTTGTGGCAGAGGTGTTTACGGGTGCACCAGGTAAGTACGTTTCTCTTAAAGACACTATTTCCGGCTTTAAAGCTATTCTTGATGGTGAATTGGACGACCTTCCAGAGCAGGCTTTCTACATGACTGGTTCTATTGATGAGGTTCGTGAAAAAGCTTCGGAGAGTGCATAAATGCCAACCATTCACGTTGATGTAGTTAGCGCAACAGAGTCGCTTTACTCCGGTGAAGCAAATTGCGTGTTTGCTCCTGCATCAACGGGTGAATTGGGTATCTACCCAAAACACGTTGCCTTGTTGTCGACTTTAAAGCCGGGCGAAGTTCGGGTTGAAACTTCAAGTGGTATTGAGTCTATTTACGTATCTGGTGGTATTGTTGAAGTGCAGCCCGATGTAGTGACAATTTTTTCGGACACGGCAATTAGAGCGCATGATTTAGATGAGTCTAAAGCTCTAGAGGCCAAACAACGTGCGGAAGAAGCTATGGCTGACACCGACAACGGCTATGATATTGTGTCAACTCAGGCGACGTTAGCTGAAGCCATGGCGCAGTTGCAAATGATTTCAAAGATAAAAGGAAAGAAACTCTAGCTATTTAAAAGTGTCTTTTGGTGCACCATCGGTGCATTTTTTGCAATGCAACCGTAATCCAATATTAGACACTCTACCTGATTTCTTGATAACCCAAGGCCTAATGATCCAAGGTGGATCGTGCCTAACGTGCTGAAAGTGACCACACTCTAATTCAGCCACCCAGTCGGCTAAGTCGTCTTGATGAAAGCCAATAATTGCACGTTTTACGGACGTGGATAAAACATCCTTAAAGTTTACAATTTTTCCTTTATGAATTTTGATACCTTCTTTTTGAAGACGCCTTCTTTTGATTTTTATATCTTGTGCAAAGCCGCCTAATTCACCCGTGGACTTAACCACTCTATGGCATGGCACTTCAGGCGCAAAAGGATTTTTATTCATTGCACTTCCAACGGCCCGATGTGCGTTGGGATGGCCGATTAGTTTTGCCAGTCCAGCGTAAGTAATCACACTACCTGAGTGAACATCGCGTTTAAGAGTTTCGTAACACTTTTTTTGGAAAGGCGTCACTCTAGGTAGGGGTTCATCGCTCCATCAAATTTGTCTTGCGCCTTAAGAATGAAATCACAAACCTCTCTAACGGCACCGTGTCCACCGATTTTATCCGTTACTATGCAGGATTTCTCTTTCACCAATTCGTGTGCATTGGATACAGCAATTGGCAAGCCAACTTTAGTCATTACTGGTAGGTCAATCACATCATCACCCATATAGGCCACTTGTTCAGCATTAAGACTTAACTTGTCTAGCAGGTCATTGAAAGCTACAACTTTGTCTTCTTGGCCTTGATAAAAGTGTTCAATGCCCAGGTTTTTCATTCGATGTTCGACGGTGGTTGATTGGCGTGCGGTAATAATGGCGGGTTCGATGCCATTGTCTTTGAGAATTTTGATGCCTAAGCCATCCAAAGAATTAAATCGTTTAAACTCTTGCCCATCATCAGAAAAATACAGACCGCCGTCAGTTAAAACGCCGTCCACATCAAAAATAATTAATTTGATCTCTTTGGCTCTCAGGTAAGATTTATTCAGTAATTTCATTTATTTTGCTCCATTCAAACTTATCTCCAGGGTCAGTTTTACGGCCCGGTGAAACGTCACTATGACCAACAATATCTTTAATTGGATAACTTGATTTAAGCGTCTTTAATGTTTTATTTAATGATTGGTATTGTACCGATTCGTAGGGAGTATTGTCATCCCCTTCAAGCTCAATGCCAATGGAAAAATCATTGCAATTATTTTTTCCATTAAAACTGGATTTTCCTGCATGCCAAGCGCGTTTATCAAACGGCACGAATTGGATGATGGAGCCATCACGCCTAATCAATAAATGCGCTGATACTTGTAAGTCTTTAATGGTCTTAAAGTAAGGATGGGCAAAAAAATCCAGCTGGTTGGTGAAAAACTGTTCAATGTAATTATTATCAAACTCTCCTGGTGGCAAAGATATGCTGTGAATGACCACCATAGAGATGCCAACACCCCGTTCGTTATGATTGTCCGATGGAGATTGTTTGGCCGAACTAAGCAGGTGATTATGAATCATAGGCAGATTATAACCCTAATCGATTCGGTTGAAGTAGCGCCCTCTGAGTAATAGTCTTGGATTGTTTGGATCATCGTTAAAATCGCTGCGTTTATGCAACACGTTATTACAAAGCATGCCCTGGCCTGAATGCATTAGATGTTTAAAATGATAATCAGTATGCTTACTCAATAGTTCATCTAGGTGTTCAATGGCTTGATTTACTTCAATGGAATCTAAAAATTCAATGTTTTTTTTGCGTTGCGTGTAACGCATGTAAAGCTCCCCACTGGCCTCATCGATAAAAAAGACAGGACCAGTTGAAGTTGTTCGTCTGACCTTGCCATTGACTTTATGCTCAGGGATGGTCATGGCATTTGGATGAATAAGGGCCTTAGCAACGTCTGGATTGTCTTCACGCAACAAGAGATAAACCATTTGTGGGTCAATCCATTCGTTAGTCCCACCTTCTGAGGCTGGCCGTACACAAAACAAAGAAAATGCCCTAATGCGCTGTTCTATCGCATTGTAATAGCCGTCCGTGTGCCAACCTATGGCTTTGTTAGTATAAGGTATAAACTCACTTTGGTTTTTGTTGGTACTTTGGGTGATGTGCGCCAACCCTCGATCTTGCACGTACAAGTGTCGATCAAAATCTTTCAGCCCAAACTGGGCGTTCATGTTGATAATGGCATCAGCATAATCAGTTTGTTCCAAAACATGAAAAAGTGCAAAATTTCCCTGCTGACACAAGGAAACAACTTTATTTTTTTCGGAGTCTCTTAACTCAAAAGGGTTTTCAATTTCAACAAGATAGTCTTCCAGTTTAGTGGAGGTATTGGCTAATTTATCGTCTCGCCAATGTTGGTAGTTGTCGCTTTTGGTGAGAACATTAGCCATTAATGCGTTTATTGATCACCCATTGTTGAGTAATGGATAAGATGTTATTAACCACCCAGTAAAGTACAAGTCCTGATGGGAACCACAGGAAGAAAATAGTAAACACAAATGGCAACGACATCATGATTTTTGCTTGCATAGGATCGGGTGGCGGCGGGTTGAGTTTTTGTTGAACAAACATAGACACGCCCATGATGATTGGCAATATGTAGTAAGGGTCTTGCGCAGATAAATCGGCTAAATACCAAAACGGTGTTTGGCGCAGTTCAACCATTTCTAGCAGTACCCAGTAAAGAGAAATAAACACAGGGATTTGAACCAAGATAGGCAAGCAACCGGAAGCAGGGTTGATTTTTTCTTTCTTGTACAACTCCATGGTTTTTTGGCCAAGCTTTTGCTTGTCATCTCCGTAGGTTTCTTTTAGCTTTGTTAATCTTGGAGAGAGTTTTCTCATGCCTGCCATTGAGCGGTAAGATTTTTCACTCAGTTTGTAAAAAGCAAGTTTGATTAAAATCGTTAGAATGATGATTGACCAGCCCCAAGAGTTAACAATGGAATAGATCCAGTGCATCAGTTCAGACAAAGGCTTAGCGATAATGAATAGCACGCCATAATCTACTGTTTTGTCTAACCCTGGTGCGACGCTATCAATACGAGCTTGCTCTTTAGGGCCTATGTAAAGGTCACTTCCAGGCAGTACAGTAGTAGCGCCAGGAGCAATTGATACGTTTGGATTAACCACGGTTAATAAGTAGTTGTTGTTGCGAGCGCTGGATGAATAACTGTGTGTGTTATCCGAATCAGGAATCCAAGCGGCAAAGAAGTAGTGTTGAATCATTGCTGTCCAGCCACCTTTAGAGGTTGTTTTTGGTTCTGAGCTGAAATCGTCAAATTCGATTTTTTCATACACGTCCTGATCATCAAATTTGGCACCACCGGTAAAAGTTGGCATCATCATGTTGGACTCATCAAGCGCGTTACGAACAAGCTGTGTGTAACTACTCAAGGTTAGTTCTTTGTTAGAATTGTTGGTTACAACGTAGTCAACCGTAATAACGTAACTGCCCCTTTTAAAATGGAAGTTTTTTACCACTTCAATACCGTTATCACTCTTCCATTTGAAAGGTACCGTTAGGGTTTCACCGTTTAATTGATAGTTGTTGTTGCTTGAAGTAAAAATTGAGTGATGCGTTGGCATTTGCTCTTGTGGTAACAAACCGCTTTGAGCCTGGAACAATCCACCTGCTTTATTACTGAGTAATTGAAACTTCTTAATGCCATCCAGCTCCTCTGGATAGGCGTTAAGAAGTGCATTTTGTACAGTGCCGCCTTTGTGGCTAATTTCTACCGTTAGCAGATCAGTACTAACGGTAGTGTGTGGATGTTGTTGTATAGCAGGGGCAATTGGTAAGTCGACACGGGCTTTAGTATGGGTAATGCTTGGCACATCTTGATCTTGAGTTGGCGTCTGAGATTGGGTCTGTACTGGTGTTGGCGTGTCGAATTCAATGGTTTTTGTTTGTCTAACCAAATTACCATTGGTGTCAACCGTGTGGGTAATTTCCCATTTATCCCACAGCAAGAAAATACTTAAAAAGATTGCAACAATGAGAAAGAATTTTTGATTGTCCATAATGGTATAGTTTATTGGTTAATGTGAATGTTTTTTAGGCACGGGATCAAATCCGCCATCGTGCCAAGGATGACATTTTCCAATGCGTTTAATGCTGAGGTTTAGGCCTTTAAAGAATCCATGCTCTTTAACAGCATCATAGGAATATTGCGAACAAGTCGGGTCGAAGCGGCAATTAGAGCCCAAAATCGGGCTAATGAACAGTTGGTAAAACTTAATTGGAATGAGTAATAAGTAGCGCATTAAACTTTTGTTACTTTTTTAAATAAATCAATGAGCTCATTGGATAAAATAAAGTTTTTAGCCGGTCTGGATTTTCTTGCCATTACTACAAAGTCCCAGTTTTTTAAATTATTTTTCTCGCACCTAAAGGTTTCTCTTGCTATTCTTTTGAATCGATTTCTATCAACGGCTAAACGATGCACTTTTTTTGAAATTGCCAGCCCCAAACGTGGATTGGATTTTTTAATGGGTTTTGCAATCACTTGCCAGTAACTTCCTTTAGCAAGTTTTCCACCTTTAAAAATATGAGCGTATTCATGAGCTTTAAGGATTCTGGCTTCACGCGTCAGCCGTAGAGACACTTAAGGTTTAAGCCGCTAAGCGTTTACGCCCCTTTCTTCTGCGTGCGTTAATAACAGCGCGACCCGCTTTAGTGCTCATTCTTGATCTGAAACCGTGCTTACGCTTACGCTTGATAACACTCGGTTGAAAGGTTCTTTTCTGCTTCATAATGAATATCGTTCAATAAAATCTTGCAATTTTACCATAAGTCACAATAAGCCTTGCAAATAACTGACATAATAGTCACCAATTTTTACTGAGCAAGTTTTGATGGATTTAATTTATTGGTTATTATTGCTAAAAGCCCCACACGTAGGGGTTCGTACTTTTTATAAAGCGTTGAAACACTTTGAAACGCCCGAACAGGTATTTTTAGCTTCAAAGTCTGAGCGTAAAGAGTGTGGATTATTTAGGCAAGCAGCGCTTGACTATTTAGAGAATCAAGATCACTCGGTGGTGCAAGCTGATTTAGATTGGGTTAAGTCAGACGACTGTCACATCGTTACCTTGATTGATGAAAGTTATCCCAAGCAGCTCAAAACCATTTCCGACCCACCACCCTTGCTCTATATTAGAGGAAGCGTTGAGTGCTTATCTAAAACACAGTTCGCCATTGTGGGCAGTCGTAACCCGACACCAGGCGGAAAGCAGAATGCTTATCAATTTTCACAAGAGTTATCCAGGGCGGGGATGATTATTACTTCGGGTATGGCCAGTGGCATTGATGCACAGGCACATATTGGCGCTTTGGAAGTGGATTGCCCGACCATTGCGGTGTGTGGCACAGGGTTGGATCGAATCTACCCAGCCAAACATAAGTCTTTAGCGCATCAAATATCACTCAAGGGCGCTTTGGTTTCAGAATTTTGTATTGGAACATCCCCAATTGCTAATAATTTTCCTAGACGCAACCGCATTATTAGCGGCCTGAGTTTGGGCACATTGGTGGTGGAAGCCAGCATCAAAAGTGGCACCATGATTACGGCTAAGTTGGCGGCTGATCAAGGCAGGGAAGTGTTTGCCATTCCCAGTTCAATTCACAACCCCTTGTCTCAAGGTTGCCACCAGCTCATCAAGCAAGGAGCTAAATTAGTAGACACGATTAATGATATTATTGAGGAGCTACCAATTGATTTAAAAAGCTCAACTAAACCACTTAATGTGTCTAATTGTACAAATAGTGTGGACAAGACACCCTTTGTGCTATTAAAATACTTAAGTTATGAGGCCATGACGATTGATAAAATGGTTGAAAAAAGCGGGTTAAGCCCCCAAGTAATTACTCAAGAGCTACTTTTGCTTGAGCTTGAAAATAGGGTTGAAAAGGCTAGCGGGTCTGCTTATGCGTTAACTAAATAAGGTTTCTATGACAAATAATATTCTTGATGTTCTGACTTATATGTTTGACTACCTTTTTGAAGAGGCTGAGCAAGACTCGTCTCATGAGATTGATGATATGGAGTTAAAAGCACACCTTTCCGATGCTGGGTTTGACACTAATCGTATTGATAAAGCGCTAAGCTGGCTTGAGAACATCGCCACTTTGCAAGACGGCCGTATTAAGCCATTTTCAACTAATCATGGCGGTATGCGTATTTACAGTGATGCGGAAAAATTAAAATTAGATGCAAAATCGCGTGGTTTTTTATTATTCATGGAAAACATGGGTCAGCTGGATGCAAATCAGCGTGAAATGATCATTGATCAAATTATGTCGTTGGGTGATTCCAGCCTGTCTTTAGATGATTTAAAATGGGTAGTGATGATGGTGCTAGGCAATAGCATTGATGAAGATGTTTCAGCGCAATGGTTAGAATCCATTGTATTTCTTGATGATAATCACACGCTTCAATAATGGCAAAAAACCTTGTCATTGTTGAGTCCCCTGCAAAAGCCAAAACAATTGAAAAATTTCTAGGCAAAGACTACCAAGTTAAGTCTAGTATTGGTCACATCCGCGACATGGCCAAGAAAAATGGCATTGAAATTGAGAACAATTTCAAGCCTAACTATGAAATCAGCGCCGATAAGAAAAAAGTTGTAGCCGATCTTCGAAAAGCAGTCAAAAAATCTGAGCAAGTCTATCTCGCGACTGATGAGGACCGCGAGGGAGAAGCGATCGCCTGGCATTTATTAGAAGCCTTAGACCTGCCAAAAGACACCCCAAGAATTGTTTTTCATGAAATCACCAAGGGGGCAATTACAAAAGCAATCCAAGAGCCAAGAACGGTAAACTTTGATGTTGTTGATGCACAACAAGCCAGACGTGTTATTGATCGTTTGGTGGGTTTTGAAATCTCGGGCGTTCTATGGAAAAAAGTTTCAGGCGCAAAGTCAGCGGGTAGGGTGCAATCCCCAGTGGTACGTTTAGTGGTTGAAAGAGAAAGAGAAATCAATGACCATACGGCAAAAAGCATGTTTAAAATTAAAGCTGATTTGGTAAATGACGCAGGTGAATTAATTGAAGCAAAACTTGATAAAGATTTTGCTACAAAAGACGAAGCACTTGAATTTACCAACGCATTACTAGAGGCAAAACTCAACGTTAATAGTACTGAGAAAAAACCTTCTAAGCGTTCTCCAAAAGCACCATTCATCACTTCAACTTTGCAGCAAGAAGCATCGCAAAAACTTGGTTTTTCAGTTAAACAAACCATGACTTTAGCGCAAAACTTGTATCGAGAAGGTGCAATTACTTACATGAGAACTGACTCCTTCACATTGTCTGAAGAAGCGATTGCAGCAGCCCAAAAGGAAATCACGTCTAAGTATGGTGCTGAGTATCATCAAGCGAGACGTCATAAAACCAAAGACGCAGGCGCACAAGAAGCGCACGAGGCGATTCGCCCAACCGATTTAACCAAGCCAAGTATTCCTGGCGTTGAAGATCAGGTGGCCAAACTTTATGCACTGATTTATAAGCGCACATTAGCCTCGCAAATGAGTGATGCTAAGCTACAAAAAACACAAATTAAAACCAATATTTCTAACCGTGATGAGAGTTTTTTAGCCAACGGCGAAATATTAGTATTCCCAGGTTTCTTGAGTGTATACGACTACTTGTCATCAGACGATAAATTATTGCCAGATCTTGCCCAAGGTGATGAACTAACTCTGGCCAGTTTTGCTGCGAGAGAAAGTTTTTCACGCGCTAAGCCACGTTACACCGAAGCATCTTTAGTAAAGAAAATTGAAGAAATGGGCATTGGTCGTCCGTCTACTTTTGCTACCATGGTGTCAACTGTACAAGACCGTAACTATGTCACCAAGGAAACACGCGAAGGTGTAGAGCGCGCCTATCAATTGATTGAAATTAATAAAGGCAAAGTTGAGCAATCAGAGCCGACAGAAAATACAGGCGCTGAGAAAAATAAACTTTTTCCAACCAGTGTTGCTTATCTATTGACTGACTTCTTGGTGAAGCATTTTGGTGATATTGTTGATTACAAGTTCACAGCAAATTTAGAAACTGATTTTGATACGATTGCTAATCAAGGTGTTGTTTGGCAAGGCGTGGTCAAAGAATTCTACGGCCCTTTCCATGCAAAAATTGAAGCGGCAGATGATATCTCTAGAGAAGAGACTCATGGTATGCGCGATCTTGGCATTGATCCGAAGAGTGGAAAACCCGTCAGTGTGCGTTTTGGACGCTATGGTGCTTTTGCGCAGATTGGCCATAAAGATGATGAAGATAAGCCGGCTTTTGCTTCACTACGCGGTGACCTTGTTATTGAAACCATTACCCTTGATGAGGCATTAGAGTTATTCAACATGCCACGTACGGTAGGTGAAACAGAAGATTTTGGCGTTATAAAAGCCAACTATGGTCGTTTTGGGCCTTACATACAATATGGCAAAAAATACGTTTCTTTGAAAGAAGAGATCCCAGAGGATGTGACGCTTGAAAAGGCATTGGAATTAATTGCTGCTAAAGAAAAATTTGATGCTGAACGTATTATTAAAACTTTTGAGGATTCTGAGATTCAGGTGCTCAATGGACGTTTTGGCCCTTATATCTGGAACGGTAAAAAACGTGGAAAAGGTCAAAAGAACATCACCATTAAGAAATTTTTTGGCGATAAAGAACCTTCAGATTTAACCATTGAAGAATGTAAAAAAGCCATAGCCGGAAAAGTAAAATCCAAAACCGCTAAGCGCAAAAAGAAAAAGCCAGCTAAGAAGACAGCTAAAAAATCATAAGCCAATTATCACACACTCTGTTTCGGTAAAAAGAGCGCATCGTCAGTGTAAAATAACAAGCATTTAATTAAACAAAAATTTTATGTTGCTATTGAGCGAAGTGATGATTGCTAATCCTCAAGTTGATGATTTTGAATCGCTGGTTGAAACTTTAAAAGCCATTTCTAAAGCTTCTGATGAGCGCTTTTTTCGTATGGATGTCAAACCAGACTATACCGATACGCCGGATAATTGGGAAGACCGACTAGAGGCTACATTTTATTAGATACACCTTAGATTATGGGATTTAAATACTTAAACAAAGACCAAAATATTTTTGATGGCGATGACGGAGAAGACGTTTATGCCAACGAAGAACAGCTGAAGACTAGGCTGGAATATTTTGAAAAACAATTATCCGAACTGAGTGACAACTCCCCAGCTGAAGAAAGGATTAATCATTTAATAGAAATTGGGCGTATCCAAGTTGAGCGTTACAAAGGCAATGACGCTTGGGAAAAGGCATTTACCGCTTTTGATCTAGCACAAGAAAATGAACTCTGGGAGTTGGCCGTTGAGGCTTGCGATGTGATGTTTTTGTCTGAAGGCCCAGAAGCGCTGAAAGCGCTGGGTCACGCATTGTGGTTAGGCATCACTTTTCCAATTGATGCAGAGATTACCGTTGCCATGTTACAACATTTAGTCGAAGAATCTCCAAAAGAGTCAGACACACGTGCCATTGCCTCTGCTGCAGCACATTACATTACCTCCATTCGTTGTGGTAAAGATGATGATTTAACCTTTTTTGCCTCACAAATGATAGCATCCGTGGCTGATGATCATTCTCACGTGAGCGACCAATCTACCTTTGATTTGTGGCGTAAGACATTGCAGTTAGATAAACCTGAGGTGTTTTTAAAGAAACTATCGGGCGCCATTGATCAATTGGTGGGTGATAAATGGTGGATTGACCGAGACAAAATTAGGGCAAAATTAGACGCTGAAGGCAAACACTAAACAATAGATATAATGAAAATTAAAATCTGCGGATTTACCAATGCACAAAATGCAAATCAAGCAGCAATGCTTGGTATTGATGCAATTGGATTGGTATTTTATGACCAGTCACCACGCAATGTTGGCGTTGAAACCGCCCTGCAAATTGTTAATGCATTGCCACCCTTTATTAATCGTGTGGGTTTATTTGTTAATGCTGATTCAAGTTTTATCGATGAAGTTTTGTGTGAGGTTCCACTGGATACTTTGCAATTTCATGGCGATGAATCAGCAGCTGAATGTAGACAATACGCCATGCCGTTTATTAAAGCCTTGCGTGTTAATCAAGAAACTAATATTATCAAAATGGCTGAGGAATATCATCAAGCCAGTGGATTATTGTTGGATGCTTTTAACAAAGATACTTATGGTGGCACCGGTGAGAGTTTTGACTGGAGTCTCGCTAAGGTTGACATCGAGTTGCCTATCATTCTAGCGGGTGGCTTAAATCCAAACACCGTGGCCGACGCTGTATCGCAGGTTAATCCTTACGCCGTTGACGTGTCTAGCGGTGTGGAAAGTGAACTAGGGATAAAAGACATTGATAAAATAAGAAAATTTATTCAACGGGTTAATGCATGAGTAAGTACAACCTTCCAGACGACAAAGGCCACTTCGAACAATACGGCGGTGTTTTTATTGCAGAGACACTGATGACAGCCGTTACTGAACTTAAAGAAGCTTACGAAAAATATAAAGATGATGCAGATTTTTTAAAAGAATTTGAGCATGATCTTAAACATTATGTTGGCCGTACAACCCCGCTTTATCATGCCCAAAATCTCAGTAAAAAAATTGGCGGTGCACAGATTTACCTAAAGCGTGAAGACCTGAATCACACAGGCGCACATAAGATTAACAACACCATTGGCCAGGCACTTTTGGCTCAGCGCATGGGTAAGACTCGCATCATTGCTGAAACGGGTGCAGGCCAACATGGCGTTGCTACGGCTACAGTAGCAGCTCGCTTAGGTTTGGAATGTGTGGTGTACATGGGTGAAGTGGACGTTGCGCGTCAAGCACTGAATGTGTTCCGTATGAAATTATTAGGCGCCACTGTTATTCCTGTCACTTCAGGGTCAAAGACTTTAAAGGATGCACTCAATGAAGCCATGCGTGATTGGGTAACCAATATTGACGATACTTTTTATATCATTGGTACAGTCGCGGGCCCACATCCATATCCGATGATGGTACGTGATTTTCAATCAATTATTGGTAAAGAGGCCAAAGTACAATTTGACAATCAAGTCGGCGGCCTGCCTGATGCACTCGTTGCTTGTGTGGGCGGCGGATCGAATGCTATTGGATTATTTCATGAATTTATTGACGATGAGTCAGTCGCTATTTATGGTGTCGAGGCGGCAGGCTATGGTTTAGAAAAAGGCCCAACGGCGCACGCCGCACCTTTGTGTGCTGGTAGTGTGGGTGTGCTTCATGGCAATCGTACTTATTTGATGGAAGATGAGAATGGTCAAATTATCGAAGGCCATTCAATTTCAGCAGGGCTGGACTATCCGGGTGTTGGCCCTGAACACGCGTATTTAAAAGATTCAGGTCGTGCGAAATATGTAGCGATTACCGATAAAGAAGCCTTAGATGCTTTTCATACGTTAACTAAAGTTGAGGGAATTTTGCCGGCACTCGAGTCTTCTCATGCAGTTGCTTACGGTATTAAGCTTGCCCAAGAGCTTGGTAAAGACAAAAATATTATTATCAACCTTTCAGGCAGAGGTGATAAAGATATTCATACTATCGCTGAGATCGAAGGCATAAATTTTTAGTTATACTGAGCAATTTATTTGCTCATAGTAGAACTTATACCTTTAGGTGTAAAGGGTGCTTTTTACCAAACTCTTTGTTGTCGAAATTCTAAAAATTAGTCACTTATAAATTATAAGCTCCTACTTTTTCCAATTCCTTACGCCTCTATTTTGGAAAAAATCACCACTTTAAAACCAATAAAATAACATTTTTATCTAAAAATTTAGCAAATTTTACAAATCAACCCATAAAAACTGTATTTTATTGTAATAAATTGATAGTTTTTAGTAAAAATATCTTAAAAACAGTCTATTTATATCAATTTTTAGCCTAATTTAGCCTAAAAATGGCTAAATTTAGTATTTTTATGTAAAAACCACCATTTCAATAATTTCCAAATTTTTTACCCCTCTTTTTCTAAATGGGAAGTAATGGCTTTGAGCGTGAATTTGTATTTTTTCTTCCAATCTAGTGGTAGTTTTTCAAACAATAATAAAACATCTTTTTGATCTTTGGTTAAAGAGATAAGTCTATTATCATCTTTGTAAGTATTTTTCTCATTGAGTAAAAAATCTTCAATTTCTCTAATACCTCTACCCGTTGCTAGCCATTCAAACGACACATTTAGAACTTTAGTGAGTTTAATCAGATTTTTAACACTGGGTTCAGAGTGAAAATATGATGTTGATTCGTATTGAGAAATAGCAGAACTACTAACCCCAATTTTGTCGGCCAGCTCCTTCTGCGAGAGACCTTTTAATTCACGAGATTGCTTAATTCGTATTGCTATTGACTTCATGAGTAAAGTATAGCGATACTAACTTTATTCTTAGATTAGTATAATAGTTGATAGTAATTAGTGATACTTTAATCTACAATAGAAACTAGCTTTATTAATGAACCATATTTTTAATAAAGGCTATTTTATAAATAAAAAAGGAAAATAAAATGAAAAATAAATTAAATACAGCGTTAGCTGCTTTGTTTTTAACAACTTCATCATTCACAGCATTTGCCGCAGAAGAATCTAGTCAAGGTTATGCAGGTATTAGTTTTGGTCAATCAACCCTAGATACTGGCATCAACTCCTTAACTGGCACTGCGTCGCTTGATGAAAAAGATAATGCTACTAAGATATTTGCAGGTTTTAATATAGATGAAAACTTTGCAATTGAAGGGCACTATGCAAATCTTGGAGAGGCAACATTAAGCGGTAATACTGGCGATAGATTTACTGATGAAGGCACAGTTTATGAATTTTTAGTTGATGGTGTAACAGTTACTGCAAAAGTAAAATCTATTGGTGTTGCTGGAATATACAAGTTTAATGTTGGTGATACAATTACTCCGTTTGTAAAAGTCGGATTCCACAAATGGGATAATAAAATATCTGTGAGTGCTGGTAGTGTATCAGGTTCAGCTGAAGACGATGGTACAGATGTATTCTATGGTTTAGGAGCATCTAGCGCTATTTCTGATAAGATAGATTTTAGAGTGGAGCTTGAACGTTTTAAAGGTGATGACGGATATCTTGATTATGTATCTGCAGGTGTTGCATATAACTTCTAAATATAATGTTTTAGCTTTAGATAGAAATAAAAAACCCAGCTTAGGCTGGGTTTTTTATTGTCTGTTAATTTTAGTGGGTTTTATTGTTTAGCCACCAAATTAACACTGTGAATTGAATAATCAGTAAAGGCACTACTGAAAGTAGTACCGCTTCCCATCCATAATTAAACACAAACCAACCAGCAGATAATGAGGCGATGGCTTGAAGGCTGAAGATTAAAAAGTCATTGACTGACTGGACTTTGTATTTTTCCTGTTCATTGTATGATTGAGGCAAGAGGCTAGTACCACCAATAAATAGAAAATTCCAGCCTAGTCCTAACAGGATTAGCGCAATCCAATAATTATCTAAAGCATGGTCAGATAGGGCGATAGCAATACAGATAAAATAGAACAGCACCCCAGTCAGCATCATTTTTCGCAAGCCAAAAAATGCCACAATAATGGGGGTAAATAAAGAGGGTAAGAACATGGCAATAACGTGGGATTGGATGACAAATTTGGTTTGCTCTAAAGAAAATCCATCAATCACATGCATGCTCATGGGTGTTGCTGTCATCAAGTAGCTCATCACCACGTAGCCAACAGCAGCACTAGAAGTGGCAACAATAAAGACAGGTTGTTTAATAATGGTTGATAATGGGCGAGTGTCGCTATGTTGTACTTCGGTTGTAATATCAGTTTGTTGATAAAACCATAACAATCCAAAAGCAATAATAAAACAACCACTTAGTAATGCGAAAGAACCAACAAACGTGGTGTCAAATAGGTCTTTACCCAAGGTGGCAACTTCAGGGCCTAAAAAGGCAGAAACTAAGCCGCCAATAAGAACAGCAGAAGTGGCGGTGGCACTTAGATTTTGGTCAACGCTTTCAATGGCAGCAAAGCGAAACTGGTTCATGGTGGCGGTGGTTATGCCAAATAAAAAAGTGGCTATACAGAATAGATAGAAAGATTGAATTTGTAAGGCGGTGATTGCTAGTGAAATCACGGCCAACGTATAAATACAGACACTCAGAAAAACATGACGACGACCTATGGCCGCCATAAATCTATTAATTGGAACAATAAAACTTGCAGTACCAACGACTAATAGTGTTACGGGTAGAGTTGATAGGCTATCAGTTGGTGCTAAAATTTGACCAATAATGCCACCTAAGAAAATTACAAAAACACTCAGAGACATAAATAGCGATAGACTGGCCGTTAATATCCAGACGTTTCTAGGCAGTGCAAACATTTATTTTTTAATAGGTCGTTTCCAGTTGCTCATGATGACTTGTTTAGAGCGGCTAAGTGCTAGTTGATCTGCTGGCACGTCTTTAGTAATGGTAGAGCCGGCTCCAATCGTAGCATTTTTACCAATCGTAATGGGAGCAATGAGTTGCGTGTCCGAGCCAACGAATACACCGTCTTCAATCGTAGTTTGATGCTTATTGGCACCGTCATAATTACAAGTAATCACCCCGGCACCGATGTTGACGTTTTCGCCCATCGTAGTATCACCGATATAACTCAGATGTGAGACTTTTGAACCTTTGCCAATGGTAGATTTTTTCACTTCAACAAAATTACCGATTTTGGCATTTTCGCCAATGTTGGCTTCAGGGCGAATACGGGCAAACGGGCCAATGGATGCGCCACCACCAATAACAGCATCTTCAATCACTGAGTTAGACAATATAGATACATTGTTACCAATGGTGGTGTTTTTAATGATGCAGTTTGGTGCAATGTTTGTGTTATTTCCCAAAGTAACTTTGCCTTCAATGACCACATTAACATCGATTTCACAGTCTTGTCCAAAGTCGAGCGTGCCCCGACAATCAAAGCGATCAGGGTCTTTCAAAGTTAAGCCTTGCTGCATAAATTCAGTGGCTTGATTTTGTTGAAAAGTTCGTTCTAGTTCTGCTAGTTGTGCTTTATCGGTGGTCCCCCGGTACCCAT
>GG729998.1 GCA_000205985.2 uncultured Candidatus Thioglobus sp.
GCCATACACCCAAATGTCCCCAGGGATCTGGGGAACATAAAGCTGCGTCCAAAAAAAGAGATAAGAAGTTTTAAAAAAAAGTTATTATGCCCTTGGGATTTTTCTTTCCCAGTAGTCCCAAAGGGAAAGCAAAGGATTCGATCTCAAAATTTTGCTGCACCCCTAAAGGAGGATTTAGATAAGGCAATTAAAGGCTTTGCACAAACTTATAAAGAATTATCGCCTTAATTTGCCCAATCTTAAAATTTTCTTAAATTTTACGAATTGGCTTGTGTGGGAGGTAATTTTAAGTTCTTAAAAATACCTATAATTTCTTTAAAAAACCAATAATTTAAGGCTCCTTTTATGTATATTTTATGATTGGTTTGAAATAATTTCTGAAATTTTTTAAAAATCCCAAATGGGTTTTTTAATATCACCTTTTATATTGGGGTTATTAAAAATTACACTCTGACCCCTAATTATAGACATTAATAAATCTTTAACATTTGGGCTATAATTTCTTTTTTAATTTTCAGATATTTATCATTTCCTTGTAAGGTTTTGATAATTTCTAAAGCAAAACAAATCGCCGTTCCAACGCCTTGCGAGGTCATTACTTTGCCATCAGTGACTATTCCCGTATTTTTATCGTAACCTTGTGTGCGAATTTTGTTTTCAATAGAAGGGTAGCAAGTAAAGTTGTCACTCAGTACACCGGCAGCATTAAGTGCGTAGGGTGCGGCGCAGATTGCACCAATGTGTTTATCGTCTTGTTTCATTTGCTTAAGGATAGATTGTACGGTTTTATTACTGGCTAATGATTCAGTACCGCCCCAGCCACCTGGTAATGCAATCATATCTAGCGCATTAACATTGACTTCTTCGATTAAGCAGTCAGTATTAATAGATATATCGTGCGCACCCATAATAGTAGAGCTATCAACACCAGCGACAATCACTTCGATATCTCCACGTCGACAAATGTCAATAATAGCAATGGCTTCAGTCTCTTCAAATCCATTCGCTAAAGGTACTAATATTTGAGGCATAATTTCATCCTTGTTTGTGTTTGTGCGTTAAAATAAAAAATTCAAATTTAAGCATAACATTAAAAGGAAAATCATGTTCGATAAATCTCAAACTCTAGCCATTGTTGATAGCGATATTGCCAACGCAATTAAAGCAGAAGAAGCCCGTCAAGAAGCGCACATCGAGTTAATTGCCAGTGAAAACTACACCTCGCCTGCGGTGATGGAAGCACAAGGTTCTCAGCTAACAAACAAGTATGCTGAAGGTTATCCAAAAAAGCGTTATTACGGCGGTTGTGAACATGTGGATGTGGTTGAGCAGTTAGCGATTGACAGAGCCAAAGAATTATTTGGTGCAGATTATGCCAATGTGCAACCGCATTCTGGCTCTCAGGCTAACGCCGCAGTATTTCAGGCATTGTTAATACCGGGTGATACGATTTTAGGCATGAGTTTGGCGCATGGTGGTCATCTTACTCATGGTGCAAAGCCTTCATTTTCAGGCAAAAATTTTAATGCTATTCAGTATGGTTTAGATGAATCAACGGGTGAAATTGATTACGCTCAAGTTGAGGCGCTAGCAAAAGAACACAAACCAAAAATGATTATTGCAGGGTTTTCTGCTTATTCACGCGTGGTTGATTGGCAACGTTTTAGAGACATTGCTGATTCAATTGGCGCTTACTTAATGGTAGATATGGCGCATGTTGCAGGTTTGATTGCAACGGGTGAATACCCATCTCCAGTTGCTATTGCAGATGTTACTACTACGACCACTCACAAAACTTTGCGTGGCCCTCGCGGTGGTTTGATTTTGGCTAAAGCCAATGAAGAAATCGAAAAGAAATTGAATTCTGCAATTTTTCCTGGTATTCAGGGTGGTCCGTTAATGCACATTATTGCGGCTAAAGCGGTGAGCTTTAAAGAAGCAATGAGTGATGAATACAAAGTTTATCAAAAACAAGTTAAAGTTAATGCTCAAGCCATGGCTGAAACTTTTATTGAACGCGGTTTTGATGTGGTATCTGGCGGTACGGATGATCACTTATTCTTAGTGAGCTTTATTGATCAAGGTCTAACGGGTAAAGCAGTGGATGCAGCATTAGGTAATGCACATATTACGGTTAATATGAATGCGGTACCGAATGATCCGCAATCACCATTTATTACTAGCGGTATTCGTGTGGGCACACCTGCTGTCACTACTCGTGGTTTTGGTGAGGCTGAGTGTCGTGATCTGGCTTCTTGGATGTGTGATATTTGTGATGATTTAGAAAATCAATCAGTCATCGATGCAGTTAAAGAAAAAGTAGCCACCGTTTGCGCCAAGCATCCGGTTTACTCTTTTTAGTACCCACTTGATGGGTATAAATAGTATTATTTAAGGGGGAGAATGCGTTGTCCATTTTGTCAGTCTGACGATACCAAAGTATTAGATACGCGTCTTATTGATGATGGCTCTCAAGTGCGTCGTCGTCGTGAATGTACTTCTTGTGGTGAACGTTATTCAACTCGTGAAACGGTTGATCTTAATCTTCCTCGCCTTATTAAGAGTGACGATTCTCGAGAAACTTTTAGTGAGGAAAAACTTCGATCCGGCCTTTTAAAAGCATTAGAAAAGCGCCCCGTTAAAACTTCACAAATTGAAACGTCCATTCAGCGCATTGAACGCAAGCTCATGACTCAATCTGAGCGCGAGGTTCCTTCTGCCAAAATTGGTGAATGGGTGATGGAGGAGTTAAAAGCACTCGATGAAGTGGCTTATATTCGTTTTGCCTCAGTTTATCGACAATTTCAGGACATTGAAGCTTTTAAAAATGAGATTGACAAACTCATGCATAAATAATGGCAAAAGCCAAGATTGAATTTGTTTGTCGAGAGTGCGGTGCATCGCATCATCAGTGGGCAGGGCAGTGTCTAGATTGTAAAGCTTGGAATTCGTTAGAAGAGGTTGTGCTTTCTCAAGCGACATCCTCTAAACCTGCAAGCCTGCAAGACCTTCCACCATCAAAAGTTCAAAATTTATCCAATATTAAATCTGAAAATAGAGCCAGGCTAAGTACTGGTTTAACTGAGCTTGATCGTACTTTGGGTGGTGGTTTGGTAGACGGCTCTGTGGTGCTGATTGGCGGTGACCCTGGTATTGGCAAGTCAACGCTTATTCTCCAAGCAATGGCAGCTATCAATAAAGACAATACTACGCTATACATTAGTGGCGAAGAATCAGCAGAGCAAATTAGTGATCGAGCAATTCGACTCAATATTCACGAAGACATTTTACTGTTAAGTGAAACTCACCTAGAAAAAATCATCAAGCTGGCTAAAGAGGTACAGCCAAAAGTCATCGTGATTGATTCGATCCAAACCATGGTAACAGACGGCTCAACTTCAGCGCCCGGCTCAGTGACTCAGGTGCGTGATTGCGCCGCGCAACTTACCCAATTTGCCAAACAAACCAATACCATTTTACTCATGATTGGCCACGTCACTAAAGGTGGCGCTTTGGCTGGGCCGAGAATATTAGAGCATATGGTGGACGCTGTATTGTATTTTGAGGGTGATGCTGGCGGGCGCTACCGTATTATTCGCGCGGTCAAAAATCGTTTTGGTGCGGTGAATGAGATTAGTGTTTTTGCGATGGGTGAGGGCGGCTTACGGCAAGTGGACAATCCCTCAGCTATTTTCTTATCGAATCAGGCCAAGCCTTCCCCTGGATCAATGGTGATGGTTACGCGTGAGGCGACTCGCCCGCTAATGGTTGAGGTGCAAGCTTTGGTTGATCAGGCGGGCGGCAACCCTAAGCGTGTGAGCGTGGGTCTAGAGCAAAATCGCCTAGCTTTGCAGCTCGCCGTTTTACATAAGCATGGCGGGGTGGCAACACACGACCAAGACGTATTTGTGAATGTGGTTGGCGGTATTAAGGTGAATGAAACCGCCTCTGATTTAGTAGTAATGCTGGCGATTATGTCGAGTCTGAGAGATCGAGTTATTCCGAATGATTGGATTGCTTTTGGCGAAGTCGGGCTTACAGGCGAAGTTCGCCCCGTTTACAATGCGATTGAGCGCTTGCAAGAGGCGCAAAAACACGGCTTTAAGGTGGCAATCATACCAAAGGGCAATCTACCTAAAAAAGCCCCTAAAGGGCTAAAAATCGTTCCCGTGGAATATTTGTACCAAGCCTTGCAGTATATGAGCGAGAATACTTAAAGGTCAACCCCTTTTTGCGCTTTAATATTTGCTCTAAAAGCGTGCTTAATATCTTTTACTTCACTCACCGTATCAGCAATATCAATCAAGGCATCTGACGCTGCTCGACCAGTAATAACCACGTGTTGATCTTTTGGACGATTATTAAGACTATCAATAATCATTTTCTCATCTAGGTACTTATAGCTAATCATATAAGTAAGCTCATCTAACACCACTAGATTAATAGATTTATCTGTTAAATATTGTACAGCCTTATTCCAAGTTTCAACAGCCATAGCTGTGTCGTATTCCTTATCTTGCGTATCCCAAGTAAAGCCAGTTTTCATAAAAGCAGTTTGCACGTTGGGCTGTTTAGCTAAAAATGCGTCTTCACCAGTATCTTGCACACCTTTTAAAAATTTAACAATACCGACTTTCATATCGTAGCCGAGTGCACGACAAACCATACCTAGAGATGAAGAAGATTTACCCTTGCCGTTGCCCGTTAACAATACGATAATACCTTTGTCAATATTGGCTTCCTCTATACGAGAATCAATATGTTCTTTCTTGCGCTGCATGCGCGCCTTATATTGATCGTCGGACACGGGTTAGTTCTAGTTTTTCTGCGCTGAGAAATACGGAATAAATGAATAACGATGATTGAGCGTAAATACAATTGATACAGCGATCATCCAGTAAAGCACTGGCGGAATTTCAGCGACTGACCACTGCGCCGCATAAGCGGGAAAGCTAGCCCAGCCTGTTTTTGCGTAAGTAGCAGTAAAGAAATAATAACTTGACGTTGCTACTAACCATTGAGTGCTGGTTGCTGCAATGACAATTAATGCATTTTTTACAATGCTAGTATCGATATTTAAGCTGTTAATGTATTTACCAACCCAGAAGATTCCGTAGTACGTGAGTGGTAATACGCTATAAGCAGGGGTGATGCAGTTTGCACTAATGCCTTCATGTACGATTGCGTAATTGTCAATCGCAATGGCACTTAGGATAATAACAAAAGCCACCCAAAATTGACGCAAATATATACCAGCAATAAATAACGCAGGAATGGTGAAATCAGGTAAGTGCACAAAGCTTGA
This sequence comes from uncultured Candidatus Thioglobus sp., assembly GCA_000205985.2. GTDB lineage: Bacteria > Pseudomonadota > Gammaproteobacteria > PS1 > Pseudothioglobaceae > SUP05. Next base: position 5,306 of record GG729998.1, read on the forward strand.
TAGCCAATTAGAATGGCCACGCGTGGCAATCATTAATAGTACCATGATAAACACAGCAAAGATCGTTCTAGTTTTATTGATTTGATTTGTCATAAATTACTCCTATAAATGTAATTATTATAGCAAACATACATACAATGTAAGCATGCTAGTTATTAAAAATGATATGTAAGGCCTGCTTTAATATTACGAGTAAAGCTTGATGGATAAATAATATCATCCCTTAGCCATGTTCCATAACTATTTTTAAACAAGTTTTCAATATCAACAGTAAAATCTAAATCTTTATTATGTTTATAAAAGTAACCAATATCAGTTGATTTAAATTCTTTTTGTTTTTGCAATTTGTCATTTGCAAAATCTTCTTCAGAAAAGGCTTTACTACGATATTTATGAGTTAATGATATTTTAGATTTGTCATCTATATTGTAATTTGCAGAAAGCGTTATATTATGTTTTGAGACCATTGGCAAGTCTTTGCCATTGTATGTGCCAGAAGCCTCATTCTCCTCATCTATAATTGCTTTTGTATAGGCATAGTTAACATTGGTTAGTAGTTTCGGATTAAACTGATATTTATTTTGTAGTTCTATGCCTTGTTTATGAGATTTATCAATATTAGTATTTTTAAATCCACCTGAGTAATAGTACATTTCATCTGTTACATTTGATCTAAATAGTGTAACTTTGGTTTTAGATTTATTGGTTAAATAGTTTAATCCAATATTAACTGTTTTACTTTTTGAAGGATTCATAAAACCATTAAACGTACCATTCCAATCAAAAAATCTATCAATTAGTGGTGCTTGGAAAGCGACATTGTAATTTGAAAAAATAGTTGTTTTCTCATTAATTTTTTTATTAAACCCAATGTCGTAAGCCTTAAGGTTGTGACCATCTGATAAAGCAGTCCCAGAATTCGGATTGTAGGCATAATTTACTGATTCTTTGCGAGCACCAATGCTGTAAGTGTAATTATTTAGTTTGTACGCCCCTTGCCCGAATACGCCTATGTTATCTTTTGTTGTGGTATCACTTGAGCCTTTTCTCTCTCCATTAAATGTTGTTAAGCCACTATCAACCTTTATATTTCCTGATTTAAAGTTATAAGATAAATCTGCAGTTCTGTAGTCATAATCATTTTTTGTAGGGGTGTCATACGTAACAATATCACTCCATAAATAATATGAATTTGTACTATCTTTAACTTCTCTTGATGTATTTAGTGATACTCCCAAACTGCTATTAATCTGGGATTTAATTTTTAAATTATAAATATCATAATTAGTTTTTTGGTGTGTATAAACTCTGCCAGAGCTATTTTGACCAGGATTTTCATTAAATTGTGCAAGTGTTAAAAAGTTAGGGTATCTAGTATCTAAGTTGCTTTGAGTGAGATCGAATAAAACCTCTGTTGATTTATTTGGATAAAAAACAACTCCTAATTTTTTATTAGTTTGTTTGCCTTTATCCTTATTTCCTTGAGGGTCTTCAACGCCAAATCCACCTTGTTTTTGCGTATCTATTAAAATAGATAGGTCAAGATTATCTTGACTATGTCCAGCAGAAATAGATGCTGTTTGAATGCCGTAATTACCCGTTGCAACCGTTGCTACTGTACCCACAGATTTTTTGGTGTAAATATGTATTGCACCAGCCATTGCGCTATCTCCATATACAACTGAACCACTGCCTTTAGTAATTTCTATTCTATTAATATTGTTGATATTGATAACACTTAAGTCTTGTATAGCTGTATCGATGTTATTTAACCTTCTTCCATTGAGTGTAATTACAACATTTTGATATCCATCAGTTAGCCCGTATCCACGAACATCAATTTTCTGGGTAAATCTGTTACCAGAGCTTGGTGTAATGGCAATAGATGTATTTTGGTTTAAAAAATCATAAAGATTCTTTGAGTTTGAATTTTTTATATCTTCTTCTGTATAAATCTCAGATGCAAAGGTTGCATCTGTATCTAAATCATTAAAATGATTTGAGCTAACCTCTACTGGATTTAGGTAAATAGGAATAGGGCCTAATACTGCATTAGTTGCAGTAGAAAAAGTCAGTGCTGAAACAGCAGTAACTAAAGATAGTTGTTTGATATTCATGATTGCTCCGTTAAATCATTAACGAGCATGAGTAGAGCTAACACAGATGTGTGTCGATCTAACTCACCACCCATCGTAGTTGTTAATATATTTGTATGAATGTGTATCGGACTTTACCGTTGCGAGGGCAGTGTTAGAATTTAACTAACTTCCAGTGATTCAAAACTTAGGCGATATTATACTTTTAATAAATATAGTGGTGTTACTTTTATGGAATCTGAAATAGTCATTCTCGGGTAAAATCTTTGATTTTTATATAATATAAGTAGGAGTGAGTGAAGATGAGTCAGGTTTACAATTTTAGTGCCGGCCCTGCAATGCTGCCAGCGCAGGTAACAAAATTAATGCAAGAGGAGTTATTGGAGTACGGCAATGCCAAGGCATCAGTGATGGAAATCTCCCACCGTGGCGCTGATTTTATGGCGATGGCGCAAAAATCTGAGCAAGATCTTAGAGACTTGATGAGCATTCCTAGCAACTACAAAGTTTTATTTTTACAAGGCGGTGCTTCAGCGCAGTTTTCAATGGTGCCGATTAACTTACTCCGTGGTAAAACTAAAGCAAATTATGCACACACAGGTCATTGGTCAAAGAAGGCGATTGCTGAAGGCCAACGTTACTGTGATGTAAATATTTGTACCGATAGCTCAGGCAATAAATACACCAATATTGATGATTTCTCAAATTGGAATATTGATGCTGATGGTGCGTACCTTCACTACACACCGAATGAAACCATTGCAGGCTTAGAGTTTGATTACGTGCCAGAAGTGGATATGCCATTAGTGGCTGATATGTCATCAACAATTTTATCGCGTGAGATTGACGTATCAAAATACGGCGTGATTTATGCAGGTGCACAAAAGAACATTAGTATTTCTGGTTTAACAATTGTAATTGTTAGAGAAGATTTAATTGGCGATGTGGTTGCTAACCAGCCAATCTTATTTGACTATGCAACACAAGCTAATAATGATTCGATGTACAACACGCCAGCAACTTACCCTTGGTACGTGGCTGGCCGTGTATTTGAATGGTTAAAAAAGCAGGGTGGTTTGAGCGCAATGGCCAAGATTAACGAAACTAAGGCTAAAACACTTTATGGTGCGATTGATAACTCTGATTTTTATTCAAATCCAGTAGCAGAAAAATACCGCTCTTGGATGAACGTGCCGTTTTTGTTAGCGAATGAAGATCTTAATGGTTTGTTCTTAGAAAAAGCAGCAGAGCGTGACTTAATTACACTTAAGGGTCATCGCTCAGTGGGCGGTATGCGCGCAAGTATTTACAATGCAATGCCACAAGAAGGCATTGATTCATTGGTTAGTTTTATGAAAGATTTTGAAAAGGAAAATGCATAATGGTCAAGATACAAACACTCAATAATATTTCACCAATTGGTTTAGATAAATTACCAAGAGAGGGTTATGAAGTTGCCTCTGAAGTAACAAACCCTGATGCGATTTTGGTGCGTAGTGCCAAAATGCACGATATGGACATTGGCGATAATTTAAAAGCGGTTGGCCGTGCTGGTGCTGGTGTGAATAATATTCCACTTGACAAAATGAGCGATAAAGGTGTGGTAGTTTTTAATGCCCCAGGCGCAAATGCGAATGCAGTAAAGGAATTGGTTATTTCATCAATGCTTTTGTCTAGTCGTAATATTTGCCAAGCCTGGAATTACGTTAATGGCTTGCCACTTGATAACTTAAAAACAGCGATTGAAGATGGTAAGAAAAATTACGCTGGTTCAGAATTACCAGGTAAGACACTGGGTATTGTTGGCTTAGGCGCAATTGGCGTGCAAATTGCCAATGCAGCAAATGCATTGGGTATGAAAGTAATTGGCTTTGACCCTAGTATTACGATTAAAAGTGCTTGGAAGTTATCAGCAGATGTTGAACAAGCATTAAGCGTTGATGAGCTTTTTTCACAAAGTGATTTTGTGTCATTTCATGTGCCATTAGTTGAAGGCACTAAGAACTTGTTAAACGAAGAGCGCATTGCATTATTACCAGAAGGAGCAACCATTCTCAATTTTGCCCGTGATGGCATTATTGATGAAGATGCGTTAATTACCGCACTTGAAGCGGGTAAAGTTAAATACTACGTTACTGACTTTCCGATTGATGACAAGAAAGACCATGAGCGTGTTATTGCATTGCCTCACTTAGGTGCGTCAACTGCTGAAGCAGAAGATAATTGTGCGATTATGGTGGCTAATCAAATTAAAGATTATCTTGAAAATGGTAATATTTTAAATTCGGTGAACTTTCCAGAAGCTAAGATGCCTAGAGCAGGCAAAGAACGTTTGGCGATTACGCATAAAAATATTCCAAATATGGTAGGCCAAATCTCAACAGCAGTGGCTGACGCTGGCGCCAATATTGTTGACATGTTGAATAAATCAAGAGACGATGTTGCCTATACTTTAATCGACCTAGAGAGTGAAATTTCTGATACAGTAATCAGTAATTTAAAACAGATTGAAGGCATACTAACAGTAAGAGGTCTTTAAACGAGAAAATGGCTAAAAAAACACTGGACGAACTAAGAGTTAAAATCGATGCGCTAGATAAGGAAATCCAGTCACTCATTGGTGCGCGTGCCGAACTTGCTTCGGCTGTAGCTGAGGTTAAAAAAGCCTCAGAATACCAAAGTGTTTTTTACCGCCCTGAGCGTGAAGCTCAAGTGTTACGTAAGATTATTGATCGTAATGACAACCTGCTTAAAGACAAGGACATGGCACATATTTTTCGTGAGATTATGTCGGCTTGCCTTGCCTTAGAACAGCCACTTAATGTTGCCTACTTAGGCCCTGAAGGCACCTTCACACAGGAGGCTGCGTTAAAGCATTTCGGCCACGCGGTATCAACACTTGATTGTGGCAGTATTGATGAAATATTCCATCAAGTTGAAAAAGGCAATGCACATTATGGTGTTGTGCCAATTGAAAACTCTTCCAATGGAGTGATTGGTGGCACCATTGATATGCTTTATTCTCAAGACTTAAAGATTTGTGGTGAAGTTGAAATATCGATCCAACACCAGCTCATGATGGCAGATCAATCGCAAGAAATTAAAGCGATTTATGCGCACCAACAAGCGCTTGATCAATGTCAGCGCTGGCTGAGTAATCATCATCCGAATGCTGAATTAAAAAGTGTAGCTTCTAATGCTTTAGCGGCGCGACTTGTTAAAGATAAGCCTAATGCAGCAGCGATTGCATCGGAGGCAGCACTCAGTCTGTATGATTTAGAGAGGGTAGCTAAAAATATTGAAGATAAAACTGGAAACATTACACGCTTCTTAGTCATCGGCAAAGAAGACGTTACTCCTTCGGGTAATGATAAAACCTCTATCTTGGTTGTTACTAAGCATGAATCAGGTGCATTGTTTGATTTATTAGAGCCTTTCAAAGAGCAAAGTATTAATATGGTTCAGTTGGCGCGTCATCCAATTCCTGGGGTGAAGTGGGAATATTTATTCTTAATTGATATTGAAGGCCATCAGCAAGAAGCACAAGTGCGAACCGCATTAGAAAAAGTTGCTGATAGAGTGTTAAAAGTTGATATTTTAGGATCATACCCAGTCGCTGTTCTATGAGTGTTTGTGAGTCTATACTCTCCCTGAGTCCGTATCAGGGAGGCAAACCCATTAGTGAGTTACGTCGTGAATTAGGCTTGGATCATATTGTAAAGCTTGCTAGTAATGAAAATCCATTGGGTGCAGGCCCTAAAGCTCTTAATGCAATGCAAGAGGCAATGGCTGAGGTGGGTCGTTACCCAGACGGCAATGGTTTTGAACTCAAACAAGCCATTAGTGAGCATGTGTCAGTCGAAATCCAGAGCATTACCTTGGGCAATGGTTCTAATGATATTTTAGAATTATTAGCCAGAGCTTATTTATGCAATGCTGAAGATGAGGTGATTTTTTCACAATATGCTTTTGTGGTTTATCCATTAGTGACTCAAGCTCTAGGTGCTAAAGCTGTGATTACAAAATCTAAAAATTTTGGCCATGATCTCGATGCAATGTTAAAGGCGATTAATGACAAAACCAAATTAATTTTTATCGCTAATCCAAACAATCCAACTGGAACATTGCTGAGCAATGAAGCTCTTTATAAATTTTTATTGAAAGTGTCAAATTCAGTAATTGTGGTACTAGATCAAGCGTATGTTGAGTATTTAAATGTGGTTGATGACACTGTTCAGTGGTTACATGAGTTTGATAATTTGGTGATTACTCGCACTTTTTCAAAGGCCTATGGTTTGGCAGGACTTAGAATAGGGTATTCAATTTCCAGCAGTCAGATTGCTGATTATTTAAATCGAATCCGACAACCGTTTAATGTTAATTACGTTGCTCAAATTGCAGCGACAGCAGCCTTAGCCGATGAGGCATTTTTGGTCAGATCTGTCGTTGCCAATAAAAATGGTTTATTGCAGCTTTCACAAGGGTTTGATAAATTAGACTTGTCTTACATTCCATCCTCTGCAAATTTTGTGGCCGTTAAGGTGAATGATGCTATTAAGATTTATCAAAAATTACTGGAAAAAGGGTTTATTGTGCGTCCGGTTGAAATGCAAAATTATTTGCGAGTTTCAGTAGGTACTCAAATTGAGAATGAAGAATTTCTTGATGCGTTAAAATCAGTTCTATGATGGATAAAATTTGCATTATTGGCGTTGGATTAATTGGCGGTTCTTTTGCCAAAGGATTGAAAGAAGCCAATCAAGTTAAAACCATTGTTGGTTTTGGTAGAAATGAAGAGAATCTGATTAAAGCTCAAGCATTAAATGTGATTGATGAATACAGTTTGGACATTGCCACTGCTTTAAAAGACGCGCAGATGGTTTTAATTGCGACACCGGTTGACAGTTTTGAGTTTATTTTAAAATCAATTAAGCCTTATGTTAACGACTCAGTTATTATTTCAGACGTGGGTAGTACTAAGGGCAGTGTAGCAAATATTGCACGCTTAGTTTTTGATAAAGTACCTGCAAGATTCATCCCTGCACACCCGATTGCCGGTAAAGAAAAAAGTGGCGTTGGGGCCAGTGATGGCAGTCTATTTAATCATAGGCGTGTGATTCTCACACCAGAAGATAATGCTGACACCGATGCAATCGAGCAAGTAACAAAACTATGGCAAACATTAGGGGCACAAGTAGAAACCATGACACATCAAAAACATGACGATTTATTAGCAATGACTTCACATCTGCCGCACATGCTGGCCTTTGGACTAATGGACTATTTGATTAGTAATGATCCAGATGCTGGTCATTATGCGGCCGGAGGTTTTAAAGATTTTTCGCGTATCGCTTCAAGTGACGCGGTTATGTGGCGTGATATTTGCCTTAACAATCCGGATCAAATTGTTAAACATATTAAAGGCTATCAACAGGTTTTAGACAAGCTGTCTGGTTTGATTGAAAATAATGAATCAGACGCATTGGAAAATTTATTTTCAGAGGCCAAGTCCGCAAGAGACGAGTGGATCAAGGATTAGCACGATGAGTCGTTTTATTGCAAAGTCCACACAATCATTTTTTGGAAATATTAAAGTTCCAGGGGATAAGTCAATTTCACATCGTTCAATCATGCTAGGTTCGTTAGCAAACGGCATTACCAAGGTCACTGGTTTTTTAGAAGGTGAGGATGCACTCTCAACGCTTAAAACTTTTCAAGCAATGGGCGTTAAAATTGAGCGTGAAGGCGATAACGTTACTATTTATGGTGTTGGTATTAACGGCTTAAAAAAACCCGACAAACCACTAGATTTGGGCAATTCAGGCACCTCTATGCGCCTAATGTCAGGTATTCTTGCAGCGCAAGCGTTTGATTGTGAGCTGGTAGGCGATGAATCCTTATCCAAGCGACCAATGGGCAGGGTGATTAATCCACTAACAGCCATGGGTGCGGTGATTGACAGTAATGACGGCAAGCCACCTTTGAAAATCACAGGCGGTCAAAGTCTTAAAGGTATTGACTATGATTTGCCCGTGGCATCAGCCCAGGTTAAATCTTGTGTTTTGTTGGCAGGTTTGTACGCCAAAGGCAAGACCTGTGTAACAGAGCCAGCGCCAACGCGCGACCACACCGAGCGTATGCTCAAAGGTTTGGGTTATGAGGTGCGTGTAAACGACAACCAAATGTGCTTAACTGGTGGTGGCGAATTAACAGCAACTGATATACAAGTGCCGAGTGATATTTCATCTTCTGCATTTTTTATGGTGGCAGCGTGCATTGCACCTCAAGCAGATATCACATTAACAGGGGTTAATATCAACCCAACCAGAACAGGTGTTATTGATATTTTAAAACTCATGGGCGCTAATTTAACCTTGTCTAATGAGTGTGAAATTGGCGGTGAATTATTGGCAGATATTCGTATTCAATCATCAGAGCTTAAAGGTATTCAAATTCCTGAGGCTCTTGTGCCACTGGCGATTGATGAATTTCCAGCGGTATTTATCGCCGCCAGTTGTGCCCAAGGTGAAACCATTCTTACGGGCGCTAAGGAGTTGCGTGTTAAAGAATCAGACCGCATTCAAGTAATGGCGGACGGCTTAAGTATTTTAGGTATTGAAAATGAAGTATTAGAAGACGGCATTAAAATCCAAGGTGGTGTATTTAAAAAACCAACAGCCATGATTGAATCACATCATGATCATCGAATTTCAATGTCTTTTGCAGTGGCATCTTTAAGGTGTGATTATCCAATTGAAATTAATGGTGTGGATAATGTGATGACTTCATTTCCAAATTTTGTTGACCTTGCCAATTCGGCAGGAATGAACATCAAAGAAATTCAATAAAAAGAATCAGGCATAAAAAAGGCGCTCAACGAGCGCCTTTTTTATTGAGTTAGAGCTTAGTAGCCACCTTTACGTTTGGTTTCTGGTAGGCCTGCAACTTTACCTGCTTGTTTAGCAGGGCCTTTCGGAAATAAGGCGTACAACTCTTTAGTGGTTAATTTACCATCCCAATCGCCTTTTAAGCCTTTAACCATATTGCGTTCATTGGGTTGATTGGCATTATTATTAATATACTCATCACGTAAGAAGTTAATTAATTTAAAGCTCTCAGCAGTTAAATTAACTCCTTCTTCCTCTGCAAGTTCTGCAGCGATGTCTTCATTCCATTCATTAAGGTCAACTAGGTAACCGTGACCGTCTCTTTCTAAATCAGCTAATGCCATTTAACTTCCTCCAATATTAAAATAATAAAATTAAAATATTATATAATAACTTTTTTTATCATTTCCATCTTTTTATTATGACTATTGAAAATGCTTCTCCTTTTTTTGCTTGGGATGTTTCCTCTTATTTGGCGTTGTTCTTGGTGGTTGCTTTTATAATTGTAGTTGTTGACCAGGTATTTGTGAGTCGTGCAGAAGAGGCCAAAGAAAAATCTTTTGTTGGAAGGTGGATTTATTTTATTTGTTTTTTAAAATTCAAAAAAGGTGAAAAATACCTTCATCGCCCTAAATGGGTGCAGTGGTCAGCTGAATTTTACCCAGTGCTTTTATTGGTGTTTTTACTTCGTGGCTTCATTGTAGAGCCATTTAGAATTCCTTCAAATTCCATGATGCCTACTTTGTTAACGGGTGATTTTATTTTAGTCAGTAAGTTTGACTATGGCGTCAGCTTACCGGTTTTAAATAAAAAAGTTATTGAGTTTTCAAAACCTAAAAGGGGTGATGTTATTGTGTTTAGATACCCTAATTATGAAAAAGATTCTAAATACAATGGTGCAGATTTTATTAAGCGCGTGGTTGGTATTCCTGGTGATCAAATCAGTTATTCTTCTGATCATCTGAGGATAAATGGAAATAAGGTTCATTACAAGGATCTTGGTACTTATCAAGGTGTTGAGTCCGGTTCAGGCATGACAGGATTTAAGCATAAGCGTGAATTACTTGACGACAATTCACACGATGTATTGCTAGATCCAAACGCTCACTCTAAAGGCGTTAAGCTTAAAGTGCCACAAGGGCATTATTTTGTCATGGGTGATAATCGCGCCCGTAGTAGCGACAGCCGTTTTTGGGGGTTTGTGCCTGAAGAATACATTATTGGTAAAGCCTTCGGTATTTGGATGCATTACGATGACTCTTTAAAATTAGATCGAGTCGGTGGATTTGATTAGTTGCTAGGTGTTTATTTAATATGCTTTAGAATGTTATTCAATTCATCAGCTGATGAATAATGAATAATAATTTTCCCTTTATCATTGGTTTGTTTAATTTCGGTTTTTGAATTCAGTTTATTACTTAAAGACTTTATTAATTCTTCAATGTGTGGATCGACTGAAGTGGATTTTTTAGGTTTTGGATTAAGTACTTTTTTAACTAACTCTTCGGTTTGACGAACTGATAAAGAGCGTTGAACTACTTGATTAGCCACATCAAATTGCACGTCATCTTTTAAAGCCAATAGCGCACGTGCGTGACCCATTTCAATATCACCATTGCCAAGCAATTGCTTAACAGGGTCGTTTAATTGCAATAGGCGAATTAAGTTGCTGACCGCAGAGCGAGAGCGACCCACAACATGGGATATTTCTTCATGCGTCATTTTAAAATCTTCAATCAGCTGTTGCAGTGCTTTTGCCTCTTCTAATGGTGTGAGTGATTCACGCTGGATGTTTTCAATCAGACCAATGGCAAGTGCAACTTGGTCGTCAATTTCTCTAACAATAACGGGCACTTCGCTAAGGCCTGCAATTTGAGCGGCTCTCCAACGTCTTTCACCAGCAATGATTTCGAACTTGTCGTAGGTGATTTTTCTTACAACCAGTGGTTGGATCACACCTTGTGAGGTAATGGATTCGGCTAATTCGTTGAGTGTGTCAGGATCAATATCATCTCTAGGTTGGAATTTACCTCTTTGCAGTGATTTCACACTTAACATCTGCATGCTGTTCTCAGTATTAGATTGATTTTCTAAAGAAACCTGTCCCAGTAATATGTCTAATCCACGCCCTAATTTTGAAGTTTTTGCCATTTTCTTTGTTTTATTGTGTTTTTCTTAATACTTCACTTGCTAACGATATGTATGAAATCGCCCCTTTGGATGATCTTGCATAACTAATTGCATCTTGACCAAAACTCGGTGCTTCAGCTAATTTTACATTTCTAGGGATGATTGTTTTAAATACTTTGTGTGAAAAATATTGCAATAATTGAATAGAGACTTCATTGGATAAATTATTACGATTATCAAACATAGTGCGCACCAAACCGGTAATTTCTAATTCTGGATTGGTGGTGGCTTTAATTTTTTCAATGGTTTGCATCAATGCACTCAAACCTTCTAAGGCGTAATATTCGCATTGCATTGGAATAATAATCCCGTTAGAAGCGGTAAAAGCATTAATGGTAAGCATGTTAAGTGAAGGAGGGCAGTCAATAATAATGTAGTCGTATTGATCAGCAATTTTTTCAATGGCAGTTTTTAATTTGTACTCAGAGTTTTCTTGGCGCAGTAGTGTCACCTCAGCAGCAATTAAATCGGTGTTGGCAGGTAGGATATCAATTCCAACTTCTTGCGCATGCACAATGGCTTTATTAATGCTGCATTCATCCAGAAGCAATTCACACATTGAGTTTTCTAGATTGTGCTTATCTACTCCACAACCCATTGTAGCATTGCCTTGAGGGTCGGTATCAATCAACAGTACACGTTTTTTAATGGCCTTTAATGCGGCGCTCAAATTAACGGCCGTGGTGGTTTTACCCACACCACCTTTTTGATTAGCAACAGAAAGGGTGATTGCCATTTATTGCTTATTTAAAACCGTTAATGCCTTTAACAAGTTGGAAGCTTCGTGCACAAAGTAATCTTTCTTAAGTTTTTCAATGGTTTTTTTATCTTGCTCTTCTTTTTTGTTTTCTTGAGATTCTATAATTTCTTCTGAAGATAATTCAGAAGGATCATCTTCAACTTCTAGATGACCATTTAAATCTTTTTCTTTGGCATCGCCAATCACACTTTCTTCTTTTTCATTTTCAAGGCTTATATTTTTCAAGGCAATATCGGGCTCAATGCCTTTAGCCTGAATGGATCGCCCTGATGGTGTGTAATAACGTGCCGTGGTTACTTTTAGGCCGTAGCCGTCTTCTAGCTCGATGATGGTCTGTACTGAACCCTTACCAAACGATGTCGCACCCATAATAATGGCGCGCTTATGATCCTGCAAAGCGCCAGCAACAATTTCAGCAGCTGAAGCAGAGCCTTCATTAATCAGCACAACAATAGGAGAGCTAAGCATAATATCGCCAGGTTCTGTTTTAAATTTAAGGTTTGAGCTTGGGATTCTGCCTTCGGTATAGACCACTAAACCTTTTTTATCAATGAATAAATTAGACACATCTACCGCACTGTCTAGTACACCGCCAGGGTTGTTTCTTAAATCAAGAATAAGCGATTCAAGATAGCGATCATTTTCTTTAACTAGTTTATTGACTGTCTCTTTTAGTAATTTAGCAGTCGGGTTTTGAAAACTAGAAATACGAATATAACCAATGTCTTCTTCCAGTAAATAACCTTTGACTGAGGTAATGGTAATAATTTCTCGAACAATGTTAACCACAAAAGGTTTTTTGTTTTTTCTCACAATGGTAAGTTGAACTTCAGTTTCTGGTTCTCCGCGCATTAAATCAACACCGTCTTCAAGTGTCATTCCACGTACTGGCTTATCGCCAATTTTCACAATCAAATCACCCGCTTGAATACCAGCACGATAGGCTGGAGTATCATCAATTGGGGAGATTACCTGAATGGAGTCATCTTTCATGCCGATGACAATACCAAGGCCGCCAAATTTTCCAGAAGCACTTTCAAGTAAGTCTTTTTGTTCTTTTGGCTCTAAATAATTTGAATGTGGGTCAAGGCCAGTTACCATGCCTTTAATAGCATTATCAAACAACTCTTTATTGTCAACATCATCAACGTAGAGTTGTTTGATGTCGCTAAATACGCGAGTAAAAGACTCTAGGTCTTTAAAGAAAGCTTCTAGTTTTTGCTTTTCAGAATCTGTTTTTGCATAGGCGGGCAATAAAGCGCCGGCTAGAGAGTAAAAAAGTATTAAGAAGACAGAATGTTTAAAAAAATTAAAGAAAGTCATAATATAATTGATTGCTTATAGAAAGTTTAAATATAATACTGTGAAATATCCACAAAGTTCTTTTGGATTTTACTGGTTTTGTTTTTAGATAATGGAGAAAAAAATGAGAAGATTGAATGTATTTTTATTAGCACTGACACTATTGATTTCACAAGCTGTATTTGCTAACGAAACTGAAGCACAGGAAAAAGGTCCTGCTCAGGCAATACAAACAGCTATTGTAAAGCTTAATCAGCTAACAGCAGCAGCAACTTATTCCCCTCGAATGATGGGTTTTTTAATCGAGCAAGAAGTAGCGCCATTGTTTGACTTTGATTACATTGCGGATGAAGTTTTGTTAGTTACCAATGCAAATTTAAGCGAATCTGAGGTTCAGTTCTTCTCAAACAAGTTAAAGAAAAACATAGTTTCCACATTATTAGCACGATTATCTCAAGCCAACACCACTTCGTTTCGCTTCATTTCTGCCAGACCAATCGTGGGTGGCAATATTGCAGTACAACTTAAAGTGATTGGTTATTCTCGATACGGCATTTATCTTGATTTAATGTTCCATCAAGCTAATGATGGCGAATGGAGAATTTACGACATCGTGCTAAATAGCGATAGTTTGATTAATTATTATCAGAAGATGGTAATAACCAAGGTAAGAAGGTATGGCATTTACGGAATGTTGGGTAGAATTTAATCAATTTAGGGATAAGAGAAACTAATCATGAGTGAAATGACACTGCTAGAAAAAGACGAAGACATTGAAAAGGCAACTAGAGCTTTAAAAGCAATGGCACACCCATTACGTTTAAAGATTTTATGCGCACTTAAAGACTCAGAATTACCAGTCCTTGAGATTGTTGAACAGGTCGGGTCTTCACAATCGAACATTTCACAGCATATTGATATTCTTAGAACTAAAGACATTGTTGAATCTCGGCGTGATGGCAACAAAATTTTATGCAAAGTTAAAGATACTAAAATTTTGAAGTTAGTTGCCAATATGCAATCAGTTTTTTGCTCTGAAAGCTAATAATTAGAATAAATACTTTAACTACTTTCGCAAATTATGCGCTCGTAGCTCAGCTGGATAGAGTGTTGGCCTCCGAAGCCAAATGTCGGGTGTTCGAATCACCTCGAGCGCACCACCTTATAAAATGATTTATCCAAACATTAATCCCATTGCGCTAGATTTAGGCTTTGTTCAAATTTACTGGTACGGGCTGATGTACCTCATGGCTTTCTTAGCCGCTTATCTATTGGCTAATTATCGGGCTAAAAAATCTGATGATTGGAATACCCAACAAATTGAAGATTTAATTTTCTACGGCGCTATTGGAGTAGTAGTTGGCGGACGATTGGGTTACATGTTGTTTTACAGCTTGCCTAATTTCTTATCCGATCCTTTGTCAATTTTTTCCATCCAAGGTGGTGGCATGTCGTTCCATGGTGGGTTTTTAGGTGTATTGTTGGCTATGTACCTGTTTAATCGAAAGTACGACAAAACTTTTTTTACCACCATGGATTTTGTTGCACCACTCGTACCGTTGGGTTTAGGCTTTGGTCGTTTGGGTAACTTTATCAATGGAGAGCTTTGGGGGAAGATTACCAGTAGTCCATGGGGTATGTACATTCAAGACCAAGGCGTGAGTCGCTATCCGTCACAACTGTATGAAGCCTTTTTAGAAGGCTTAGTTCTATTTATTATTCTTTGGCTGTTTTCCAATAAGCCTCGACCATTAATGTCGATTTCAGCCTTATTTTTGATTTTCTACGGCCTCTTTAGATTTATAATTGAATTTGTTCGAGTGCCAGATGTGCAGTTGGGTTACTTGGCATTTGACTGGTTAACCATGGGGCAATTATTGAGTTTACCAATGGTAGTTTTGGGTATTTATCTATTATTTAAGGCGAAAGAACAAAAAACATGAAGACATACATTGACATCGGAAAACGAATTTTAGACGAGGGTGAGTGGGTTACTAACACACGCACTGGCAAAAAAACTCTAACCATTATTGGTGCTACTTTTGAGCACGATTTAAGTGATGGAACGGTACCGGTGATCACCACAAAAAAACTATTCTGGAAAGCTGCCGTTGCGGAAATGCTTGGCTATATTCGTGGTTACCGATCAGCCGCACAGTTTCGTTCCATTGGTTGTAATACTTGGAATGCCAATGCTAATGAAAATCAAGCTTGGCTGGATAATCCTCATCGTTTGGGTAAAGATGACATGGGCTTGTGCTACGGTGTAATAGGGCGTGCATTTCCCGGCATTGAAGATGACGAGCCACTAGATCAATACAAAAAGATTGTCGATGATTTGTCCAAAGGTGTGGATGACAGGCGTGAAATTCTAACCTTTAATCACCCTAATTTAATTCATCGTGCTTGTTTACCGGCCTGTATGCACACGCACCATTTTAATCTTTTGGGTGATAATCTCTACATTGAGAGCTATCAGCGCAGTAGTGATTTTGCACTGGGCCAGCCGTTTAATCATTTTCAAGTGGCATTTTTATTATTGATCACTGCACAAATAACTGGCAAAACACCTAAAACCATGCGCCATCATTTGTCTAACATTCACTTGTATGAAGATCAGGTTGATACTTTTAAAAACGAACAAGTGGAACGTGAGCCAATGGCATTGCCAAAGTTCAAAATTAATCCCGACATTAAAACCCTAGAAGACCTTGAGACTTGGGTAACCATGGATGACTTTGAGTTGATTGATTATGAACATCATCCAGCTATTAAATATCCATTTACCGTTTAGTTTCTTCCTGAGCAGCAGGCCTTGCCTGATCAGGTATTATTTATCTATAAAGGAAAAATATGAGCTTACCTAGTTGCCCAAAATGTAACTCTGAATATGTGTATGAAGATGGTAATCTTTTGGTTTGTCCTGAATGTTCGTATGAATTTTCAGCAGAGGATCTTATCGAGCAAGAAGAAGTGGTTAAGGATGCTAACGGCAATGTGCTGGTTGATGGTGATACAGTAACAGTTATCAAAGATCTTAAAATCAAAGGCACTTCGAATGCCGTTAAAGTCGGCACTAAAGTTAAAAATATCCGCCTATGTGAAGGTGATCATAACATTGATTGCAAAATCCCTGATCATGGTGCCATGAAACTTAAATCAGAATTTGTGAAAAAAGTTTAATTCTTATAAAAAGTTGTAAAATTTTTAAAATTAAACTTATTTCCAAATATCTACTGTAACACCTTTGGCGCGAAGCTTATCTGAGCGCTCTTCAAGGTAACGTTGAAAGCTTGATTGGTGTTTATAACCTTCAGTGACAACGTATTCGATAATTCCGGTGAAGTGATATTCTTTAAAGAAAGCATCTTTTCGGATAATTTCCCCTCCCTGTTTGTCAAAGAAAACAACCGCTGGTTTGTAGGTGAGTTTTAGATCTTCATACCATGCTTTAGCAGTGGTACGCTTACCTGATGGGGCGATGAGTTTTTCATCTGACAAAGCGTTAAGCTGTACCACTTGCATACCTTTGAACAGTTCTTTGGTTTGTTTGAGCTGCATAAGGGTTTGGTGGAAAGTGTCGCATTCTTGGCAGTTTGGCTCTTCAAAAAACACGGCTAGGTAGTTTTGTGCAGGCAGTGTTTTGCTACGCGCCAACATGTGCGGACCGGATTCAAACAACGGGTTTTTGTTAAGTATACCAATCGTGTCTTTTTTTAGACTGTTAGCGTAATTAGCAAAAGATTGATTAAGGTATTTTTTAGTTGATACGTAATCAAGCACAGTGTGCATTTTTTCAATTGATTGGTAGCCATTAAGTCTAAGCACAACATCGCCTTTTGAATTTAAGAACAGGGTGGTTGGCGTGAATTGCACTTTCATAAATGCTGAGAATTCTTTTTCACTAAATTCACGACCTGTCCAATCAACCAGATCTCGATCGCCCCACATATTGGTTTCAATGACATCAAAGTCTTTCTGTAATTTGGCAACAATGGCTTTATCGCTAAAGTTGTCTTCAACCAATTTGGCACAATAAGGACAACCATTTTGATGAAAGTAGATCATCACATGTTTGTTTTCATCAGTGGCCTCTTCTAGATCTTCAGAAAAATCCATAAAGGTGGTTTTAAACCAATTGGGCAACACATCAACGACTTTAGCACCCAAGTAGTCACCTTCCTTGGCTTCAGGCGCTGAGAGCGAAGGCTGTAAAAACAATAAAGAAAAAATTAGAAATAAAATACGCATAAATCCCCCGATATATGTTTTTATTGTAGTATTAAAGTAAAATTAGGTCAAGTAGCGGTTATATCGTCAATGCCTTTTTGTGGAATGAATAGCCCACAACCAAGCAATCGATGATTACCAATGCCTTTTTCTTGCAAGGTAACCGACTCTATTTTTTTTAGATTGGCTACCATTAAAGCACGAGTGTGAATAGTGCCATCTGGGGTTTTGATGCTTCTTTCCAAACCGGCCATCATCTTTTTAGGTGTGATGCCAAGTGCTTGGAGCTGATTGTAGGAATTTTTTAAAAAATCCTCTTCACTGAGTTTTTCATCGCAAGCGACGTGTTTTGCAAATAAAGCATTTAAATCACTTAATAATTTTGGTGCATGTGCTTTGACTATTTGGATTTGATATTCGCCTAAATCAAGTGTTTTTCCAATCAACAACTGAGTGTCGGCTAGTCTTTCTTTTGGCACTCTAATGCTTAATTTAGAGCGTTTAGAGGGGTAATAAAACCCAGATTCATGGTCTTGCTGCCAACCATTGCCATCAGCAACGCTGATATCGTGAATTCCGGCCTTTACGTCATCTAGCCAGGGAAGGTGCTCAAGCAGTGCTTTGCAGAGTAAATAAGCGTGATCAATGGGTAAGATTTTGCAGTGAATATTAAACACGGCATCCTGCACATCTTCAGGCAGAGTAAAATGTTGTTCTTTAGGGTCTTCTTGCCAAAACATAGATTTTAATTTTAATGAAAAAACTTGAGCAAAAAATAGATTATCAGTTTAAAGATATTTCTTTATTGAAATTAGCGCTTACTCATCGTAGTGTTGGTAAGAATAATAATGAGCGTTTAGAGTTTTTAGGCGATAGTATTTTAGGTTTGGTAATTTCTCGTGAACTTTATAAGCGTTTTACTCATGTTGATGAGGGCAAGCTGTCAAGATTACGATCGCATTTAGTCAGAGGGCAAACACTAGCACAACTAGCCAGCACATTAGATTTATCCAATATTTTGATTTTGGGTTCTGGAGAGTTAAAAAGTGGCGGTTTTAGGCGTGAATCCATTCAGGCGGATGTGGTTGAGGCTATTTTTGGCGCGGTTTTTTTGGACTCTGATTTTGATACGGTGAACACGGTTATTTTGAAGTTGTACAAAGAACGACTGGATATCATTAATCCGAACGATTCATTGAAAGATTTTAAAACTCAGTTGCAGGAGTATTTGCAAAAGCGTGGCAATGCTTTGCCAAAGTATGAGCTGATCAAAACCGTGGGAAAAGACCATAATGCGGTATTTACCATTAACTGCTCTTTGCAAGACCAAAATATGAAAGTTAAACAAAAAGCCACCAGCATCAAGAGAGCTGAGCAATCTTGTGCCCAGGCTTTATTGGATAGGTTGAGCGCATCATGAATTTTAAAGCTGGATTCATTGCTGTGGTTGGTCGCCCTAATGTAGGTAAATCAACTTTAATTAATGAGCTTATTGGGCAAAAGCTATCCATTACTTCACATCGTCCACAAACCACACGTCATCGTATTCACGCGATTGACACTGCCGATAATTATCAAATGGTTTTTGTGGATACACCAGGTATTCATATTGGCAATAAAAAAGCCATTAATTCGTACATGAATAAAGCAGCCAGTTCTAGTATTAGGGACGTTGATATGATTCTTTGGTTGGTTGAATCGGATAAATGGACCAAAGAAGATTCGCGCGTGTTGGAGCATATTGAGCAAGTAGACGTGCCGGTGATTTTATGCATTAATAAAATCGATAAATTAAGATCTGCACAAGAGGTGTTGCCATTTTTAGAAAAAATAGCCACTAAATACCAACCAACGGAATTGTTTCCTTTGTCGGCATTTAAGAAGCGAGACACTCAAGCATTAAGAGAATTGATCTTAAAACATTTACCAGAGCAGGAAATGATTTTCGATCCAGATTTTATTACTGATCGATCTGAAAAATTTGTGGTGGCTGAGTTTATTCGAGAAAAGCTCATGCGTCATTTGGAAGATGAACTGCCTTACGATTTGACCGTTGAAATCGAGAAATACGAGCTCGATGGCAAGATGCAACGCATTGCTGCGCGTATTTATGTGGATAAGGCTTCACAAAAAAACATTGTTATTGGTTATAAGGGTGAAATGCTAAAGTTAATCGGCACAGAAGCACGCAAAAGCATTGAGGGATTTTTAGACAGAAAAGTATTCTTACAATTGTGGGTTAAAGTTTCCACTGGTTGGTCGGACGATAAACGTGCACTGGCTTCACTAGGGTATGACTAAAGTTGATTTAACCCCTGCTTTTTTAATTCATCGAAGGGCCTATAAAGACAGTTCTTTACTGTTGGATTTTTTGACCAAAGAACACGGCAAGATTCGTTTAATTGCCAAAGGCATTCGAAAGTCCAAAACCAACATTCAAATGTTCCAATGTTTAAACATTAGTTTTGTTGGAAAGGGTGAGTTAAAAACACTGACCAATTGGGAGGTGGATGACGTACCTAGGCATTTAAAAAGTGAGGCGCTGATATTGAGCATGTATGTGAACGAGTTAATTTCACGTTTGTTGCAAGAGCAAGACCCTCATGTTGAGTTGTTTGAAATTTACAAGAAATTTGTGAATCAAGTGGGTAGTTTGAAGCAAGATTCTCGGCACTGGTTACTCAGAATGTTTGAAAATAATTTACTTGCTGAGCTGGGTTATGCTGTCGATTTTGTTGTTGATGTTAATGGTAACGAGATTAGTCAAAATAGTTCTTATGAATATCAACAGCAAGCTGGTTTTTCACAAAGTTCCACTGGTAAAATATCGGGAAAATTACTGCATCAGTTGTCGGCAGGGGATGTTGAAAATAGACCGAATTTAGAGCAATTAAAAGCTTGTAGAGATCTAAACAGGCAGCGCTTGAATCCGCTGTTGGGCAACAAACCGTTAAAGAGTCGATCTTTATTTTTTACCAAACAATGAACAAATTATGAGTATTTATTTAGGCGTTAATATTGACCATATTGCCACTATTCGCCAAGCACGTGGCACTAACTACCCGTCGCCTATTGAAGGGGCATTATTGTGCGAACAATCAGGTGCTGATAGCATTACCCTGCACTTGCGTGAAGACAGACGCCATATTCAAGATTTAGATGTTGAAATTTTGCGTGATCAGCTCACCACTAAAATGAATTTAGAAATGGCAGCGACTGATGAAATGGTGAATATTGCCAGTAGAATCAAACCACAGGATTGTTGTTTGGTGCCAGAAAAACGTGAAGAATTAACAACTGAAGGTGGTTTGGATGTTGCCTCTAAAATATCCAGAATGACTGATGTTTGTGCGAAATTAGCTGAATCAAAAGTAATTGTATCATTATTCATCGATGCTCAAAAGGATCAAATCGATGCAGCCAAACAATGTGGCGCACCGGTGATTGAACTGCACACAGGGCATTATGCCGATGCAATGGGTGATGAGCAAAAAGCAGAGTTTGAGCGCATTAAAGCCATGGCAACTTACGCGCACTCGATTGGTTTGCAGGTGAATGCTGGCCATGGTTTAACTATGGAGAACACTGCAGAAATCGCTAAATTACCTGAGATTGTTGAGCTGAATATTGGCCATTCAATTATTGCCAGAGCGGTATTTGTTGGTCTTGAGAATGCCACTCGTGAAATGAAAGATTTAATACTTAAGGTTCGCACCCAGCAAGGGAGTATAAAAGGATGATTTACGGCGTGGGTACAGATATTATTAATATTGAGCGTGTTGAGCACATCTTAAACAAAAATAGAGATGGGTTTGTTAGGCGTGTATTGAGCGAGCATGAACAGGCTTTGTTTGCAAACAAAGGCAACAGCGCCTCTTATTGTGCCAAGCGTTTTGCTGCTAAAGAGGCCTTTGCAAAAGCTTTAGGTACGGGCATTGGAAGAATTGTTAGTTTTCAGGATTTAACCGTTCGTAACAATGAAGAAGGTAAGCCTTATTTTATTCCAAGTGAAAAATTACGTTTGTACCTGCTGGATAAAAATATTAAGCACGCACATTTGAGCTTGTCGGACGAAAAGTACAACGCTGTGGCTTTTGTAGTATTGGAAAACTCTTTAGAGTAACGATTAATTGATGTATTGACCGTACCCTGCTTTTTGTGCTTGTTGTTTGGTGCCGGCACAACCAAATTTTTGTGCAGTTTTATAGCCAGATATTGCCATTGAATTTCGCTCTAGAACAGGCAGCGGGGTTTTATTCATGTCAAATCTTTTAAGCCCTTTATTCATTTTTTCAATACCTGCCTGAGTAAGGCCTGAACAATTTTCATTGTAGTATTTAACCGCGCCAACAATTACCAGCATCTCGTTTGGAGACAGTGCTTTTGCCGAAAAAGTTGCCATTAACAACATCATTGTAAGTATTTTTTTCATAACGGTTAACATTATACCTTAATCTATATCATAAGTCAATAATATAGACTGGGGAGGCGATCTACCTAACGTAGAAACAAAGGTAGTTAACGCTCACATCATGCTCTAATTTATAGACTTTAGTAAATGGGTTGTAAGTCATTCCTATCATGGTTTTAAGTGATAATCCAGCGTGCCTAGCCCATTCATCCATTTCACTTGGTTGAATGAATTTATCCCAATCATGCGTACCTTGGGGTAATAGTTTGAGTACGTATTCAGCACCAATAATGGCAAATAAATAAGACTTTGGATTACGATTAATAGTAGAGAAAAATACTTGCCCACCCGGTTTAACTAACTTGGCACAAGCTTTAATGATTGAGCTTGGATCGGGTACATGTTCTAACATTTCTAAGCAAGTCACCACGTCGAATTCACCGGCATGTTTTTCGGCTAATTCTTCAACTGGGATTTTTTGATAGTCTACATCCAAGCCTGATTCTAACAGATGAAGTTTAGCCACTTCAAGCCCAGCTTCGGCCATGTCAATACCGGTTACACTTGCTCCTTCGAGCGCCATGGATTCACTGAGAATACCACCACCACAACCCACGTCTAAGATTTTTTTATTTTTTAAACTTCCGCCACAATGCTCTTTAATGTAGTTTAGGCGTAAGGGATTGATGTCGTGCAGAGGTTTGAATTCAGAATTTTTGTCCCACCAGCGTGAGGCCAGTGCAGTAAACTTGTCAACTTCTTCAAAATCTACGTTACTCATAGTGCCTGCACAGTCTCCAGTACCTCGTCAACATGGCCTTTGACTCTAACCTTATCCCAAGCTTTAATAATATCACCATCAGCGTTAATTAAAAAAGTAGAGCGAACAATGCCCATGTATTTTTTTCCATAATTCATTTTTTCTTGAATCACACCAAAGGTATTACACAAGGTTTCTTCTGGATCTGAGATAAGTTCAAAAGGAAAGTTTTGTTTTGCTTTGAAATTTTCATGAGATTTTAAACTGTCACGACTCACGCCATAAATAACCGTATTGGTATCGATGAAAGCTTGGTGGTTATCTCTAAAGTCTTGCCCTTCAGTCGTACAGCCAGAGGTTGCATCCTTCGGGTAGAAATATAAAACAATATTGCGACCTTGGGTATCAGGAATACTGACTTCTAAATCGCTTGTAGCGGCACAGGTAATTGGTTGAACTTTATTCATTGCTTGTATAATGGCGTGTTTAAAAAGCTCATTTTATCACTTAGATGAAGAATATCCGTAATTTTTCCATTATTGCCCATATTGATCATGGTAAATCCACCATTGCTGATCGTTTTATTCAGTTTTGTGGTGGTTTAAGTGATCGAGAAATGTCGTCCCAAGTGCTGGATTCGATGGATATTGAAAAAGAGCGTGGCATTACCATTAAATCTCAAAGTGTTACTTTGGATTATGAGGCCAAAAATGGAGAAACTTACCAACTGAATTTTATTGATACACCTGGTCATGTTGATTTTTCCTACGAAGTGTCGCGTTCACTCTCAGCTTGCGAAGGGGCGCTATTGATTGTGGACGCCTCTCAAGGCGTTGAAGCGCAAACGGTAGCCAACTGTTATACCGCACTTGATCAAGGTTTGGAAGTGGTGCCAGTACTTAATAAGATTGATTTACCAGCCGCTGATCCTGAGCGTGTGGTGGACGAAATTGAAGATGTGATTGGCGTTGAAGCCCATGATGCCGTACATGCTAGTGCAAAATCTGGCATTGGTATCGAAGACATATTAGAGCAAATTGTTGAAAAAATCCCTGCACCTGAGGGTAAGGTTGATGCACCCATTAAGGCGTTGATTATCGACTCTTGGTTTGATAATTATTTAGGCGTGGTATCACTCATTCGTGTGATTGACGGAGAAATTAAAGCCAAAACTAAGATTAAAATTTTCTCAAATGGTAATGAGCATTTGGTTGATGAAGTAGGGGTGTTTACCCCTAAACGTACTAAAACTGAAAGCCTTAAAGCGGGTGAAGTTGGTTTTCTCATTGCTAGTATTAAAAACATTGATGGTGCGCCAGTAGGTGATACGATTACGGGCGCTAAAAATCCAGTGACTGAGCCACTCGAAGGGTTTAAACCGGTACAGCCTAGAGTGTTTGCAGGTTTGTTTCCAATCTCAGGTGAGGATTATGAAAAATTTCGCGATGCTTTAGCAAAATTAAGATTAAATGATGCGGCATTGCAATACGAGCCTGAGAATTCAGATGCGCTAGGTTTTGGTTTCCGTATCGGTTTCTTGGGTTTGTTGCACATGGAGATTGTGCAAGAGCGTTTAGAGCGCGAGTATGATCTTGATTTAATTACCACTGCCCCAACGGTAATTTATGAAATTTTAGACTCCAAAGGCAATCTTCACCATGTAGATAGTCCCTCAAAAATGCCATCTAATCAATCGATTGCTGAATTTAGAGAGCCGATTATTACTGCCAATATTTTGGTTACAGATGAGTTTGTTGGTGCAGTGATCAGTTTGTGTGTTGAAAAACGTGGTGTGCAAAAAAGCCTGACTTATATGGGTAGACAGGTTCAATTGATTTATGAGTTACCACTGAATGAAGTTGTACTGGATTTCTTTGATCGACTCAAATCAGTATCACGTGGTTTTGCATCCATGGATTATCAGTTTGAGCGTTATCAAGAATCAGATTTGATTCGCCTCGATATTATGATTAATGGTGAACCGGTAGACGCTTTAGCACTGATTATTCACCGAGATGATTCAGTGCGCAAAGGACGAGAGATTGCTGAAAAGATGAAAGAGCTAATTCCACGTCAAATGTTTGATGTAGCTATTCAGGCTTGCATTGGCGTTAAGATTATTTCACGAGCAAATGTGAAAGCACTTAGAAAGAATGTAACGGCTAAGTGTTATGGTGGCGATGTTTCTCGTAAGCGAAAATTGCTCGATAAGCAGAAAAAAGGTAAAAAACGCATGCGTAGCGTAGGGCGAGTGGATATTCCACAAGAGGCGTTCCTAGCTGTCTTACACATCGATTAAAACACCAGCTTTCGCCAACTTGAAAGTTTTTATCTTTCGCCCATAGCTTTACTATGAGCAAAAGATAAAAAATCCAATTCAGCAAAATCTATCGTTTTTGCTAATAATCTGAATAAAAACTACTGCTTATTAACTTAAGAAAGTAGCCTTTCTAAAACAAATTTAGAGCCGAAATAAGCCAACACCAAAATTGCAAAACCGACTTGTATAGCGGTAATGGCTTGCTTACCGCGCCAGCCAAAGAGCTGCCTACCAAAGATAAGTACAGCAAAAATAATCCAAGCAACCAAAGAAAGAACAGTTTTGTGAATCAAATGCTGAGCAAATAAATCGTCAATAAAAATAAAGCCAGTAGCGAGCGATAAGGTTAGTAAATAAAAGCCAATTCTAAGACTTTGAAACAGTAATCGTTCCATGGTTTGTAGTGGTGGCAGTTTATTAATAAAGCCATTAATTTTTCGAGCGTGTAAATGCTGTTCTTGAATTTTTAGCAGGACTGATTGGCACACAGCAAGTGCAAGCAAGGCATAGGCTGTAATCGATAAAAACACATGTGAGGCAAGGCTCATTGGGATAACCTTGGTGGTTGTATCTGGAAAAGAAATGCTAAAGATTAGAGTAATGGCGGTCAATGGGTAAACCAAAATACCCAGTACGTGTACTGGCTTAGAAATTGATGATAGGAACAATAAAATAGCGATTAACCATGCCACAAAAGAGGCGCTATTGGCCAGACCAAATACTATACCTGAGAGTTCATCACTCCAAAAATTGGTGAATCCAAGCGCTTGAGCAATAATCGCAAAACTGATTAAAAGCGATGTGGTTTGTTGATACCTATGTTGGGTTTCATTTTTGGTGAAATAACGCGCTAATAGTAGTGCAGCGGCCAGATAAGCAACAATGGCAAGATAAGATAAAAGCATCAGTAACTATGATTAATACAAAAACACTATAATACGATACTTTAGTTATATTTGTTTAAAAAATGTTTGATAATTTAACCGATCGACTTTCCAATAGTTTTAAAGTATTACAAGGTAAGCATAAATTATCTGAATCTAATATTAAAGAGGCGATTCGTGAGGTACGTCGTTCGTTATTAGAAGCCGATGTTGCACTTGAGGTTATTAAGGTGTTTCTTGATCGAGTACAAGCCAAGGCATCGGGCCTTAAGGTTGGCGAAGGTTTAAATCCATCCCAAGCCTTTATTAAGCTGGTTGAAATAGAGCTTACCGATATTATTGGCGGTGAAAACGAATCGCTAGATTTAAAAACACAACCACCAGCCGTAGTCATGGTAGCTGGCTTGCAAGGTGCAGGTAAAACTACTTCTATCGCCAAATTAGCGCGTTATTTAAAAGAGCGTGAAAACAAAAAAGTATTGGTAGTGAGTGCGGATGTTTACCGCCCCGCAGCCATTAAACAGTTAGAAGTATTGGCAGGCCAAGTTGGTGTAGATTTTTACCCATCAACGATTAATGACAAGCCAGAAAAAATCGTCGCTAGCGCTAAGAAGCATGCACAAAAACAATTTTTTGATGTGTTGTTGGTGGATACCGCGGGTCGTTTACACGTAGACGAAGCCATGATGGGCGAGATCAAAGCCCTGCAAAAGAAAGTCAATCCGATTGAAACACTATTTGTAGTCGATTCAATGACGGGTCAAGATGCTGCTCACACAGCCAAAGCCTTTGCTGATGCATTACCACTCACCGGTGTCATCCTAACCAAAACTGATGGTGATGCGCGAGGTGGTGCAGCACTTTCTGTTCGTCATATTACTGGCAAGCCAATTAAGTTTTTAGGTGTCGGTGAAAAAATTGATGCACTAGAACCATTTCACCCTGATCGTGTAGTTTCACGTTTGCTCGGTATGGGCGACGTATTATCACTAGTAGAAGAAATCTCTCGTAAAGTTGATCACAAAAAAGCAGAAAAATCTTCCAAGAAAATGGCCAAAGGTCAGTTTGACTTGGAAGATATGCGTGATCAACTTATGCAGATGGAGCAAATGGGTGGCATGGAGGCTTTGATGGACAAGCTGCCAGGTATGGGTCAAATTCCTCAAAGTGTTAAAAATCAAATGATGGGTGGTACTGATACTAAAAGAATGGTCGCTATTATCAATTCAATGACACCTAAAGAGCGCTCACATATTAAGCTAATCAAAGGCTCACGTAAAAACCGTATCGCTAGAGGATCTGGTACTAACCCTCAAGCTGTTAACAAACTACTTAAGCAATTTGAAAAAATGCAAAAGCAAATGAAAAAAATGGGCGGCGGAAAAATGAAAAAAATGATGGCTAAAATGAATCAAATGCAAGAAGGCGGACAAGCACCTGCCGGCATGCCGGACTTATCAAAGATGAAACTACCAGGCATGGGTGGCGGTAATAAATTTCCTTTTTGAGATTTAAA
>GG729997.1 GCA_000205985.2 uncultured Candidatus Thioglobus sp.
AGTTTTGATTCTAAATACCGAGACAAAACTTTGCTTATTCTTTAATGGCTGGCGGATCAACCCCTATTTCAGATGGAATTGAGCTGGAATTAATGTATAAATACGCTGACCTTGGAGATATTGAAACTGGATGGGATACATTTAACACTCCAGCAGATGAAAAGTGGGATGGTGATCTAAAAAGTAACCAGGTGTCATTAGGTTTAGTTTTTAAGCTATAAGTTTTGATTTTTTAAATATTTAAACCCAGCCTTGGCTGGGTTTTTTATCGCCCTTTATAAAATTCACAAATAAACACTTATCGAAATGAGTGATTGTATTTTCGGTGTTTGAGCGTAGCGAGTTTAGAAAATACAACGAATGAGATTTAGTGTGAATTGGTAATTTTGTATGGGATGTTATCTTTTGGATACTTTTCTAAACAAGTAGAAAAGTATCAGAGCCTCAAACAAAAATTTTTCAAATTTTTGAAGAGGATTTTATTTACTTTTTAACCACCAAAGTAATATAACTAGCTGTAAAGCCAATAAAGGCACTACTGAAAGTAGTACTACCTCCCATCCATAATTAAACACAAACCAGCCAGCGGACAATGCGGCAATAGCTTGTAGGCTGAAAATTAGAAAGTCATTAGCCGACTGCACCGTGTATTTTTCGTTCTCATTGTAAGATTGTGGCAAAAGACTCGTGCCACCAATAAACAAGAAATTCCAGCCCAATCCTAAAAGAATAAGTGCAATCCAGTAATTATCTAAAGCGTGGCCGGAAAGGGCAATACCGACACAAACAAAATATAGCAACACGCCAGTCAGCATCATTTTTCGTAAGCCAAAAAACGCCACAATAATGGGGGTAAATAAAGAAGGTAAGAACATGGCAATAACGTGGGATTGGATGACAAATTTGGTTTGTTCTAATGAAAACCCATCAATCACATGCATGCTCATGGGTGTTGCTGTCATCAAGTAGCTCATCACCACGTAGCCAACAGCAGCACTAGAAGTGGCAACAATAAAGACAGGTTGTTTAATAATGGTTAATAATGGGCGAGTGTCGCTATGTTGTACTTCGGTTGTAATATCAGTTTGTTGATAAAACCATAACAATCCAAAAGCAATAATAAAACAACCACTTAGTAATGCGAAAGAACCAACAAACGTGGTGTCAAATAGGTCTTTACCCAAGGTGGCAACTTCAGGGCCTAAAAAGGCAGAAACTAAGCCGCCAATAAGAACAGCAGAAGTGGCGGTGGCACTTAGATTTTGGTCAACGCTTTCAATGGCAGCAAAGCGAAACTGGTTCATGGTGGCGGTGGTTATGCCAAATAAAAAAGTGGCTATACAGAATAGATAGAAAGATTGAATTTGTAAGGCGGTGATAGCGAGTGCAATAATCGCTAATGTATAAATACAAACGCCCAAAAATGTTTTTCGCCTGCCAAATATTGACATAACCTTATTGACGGGGATGATGCCACTTGCTGTGCCCACTACCAAAAGTGCTACTGGCAATGTAGATAAACTATCACTAGGTGCCAGAGTTTGCCCAATAATACCACCTAAGAAAATTACAAAAACACTCAGAGACATAAATAGCGATAGACTGGCCGTTAATATCCAGACGTTTCTAGGCAGTGCAAACATTTATTTTTTAATAGGTCGTTTCCAGTTGCTCATGATGACTTGTTTAGAGCGGCTAAGTGCTAGTTGATCTGCTGGCACGTCTTTAGTAATGGTAGAGCCGGCTCCAATCGTAGCATTTTTACCAATCGTAATGGGAGCAATGAGTTGCGTGTCCGAGCCAACGAACGCACCATCTTCAATGGTGGTTTGATACTTATTGGCACCGTCATAATTACAAGTAATCACCCCGGCACCGATGTTGACGTTTTCGCCCATCGTAGTATCACCGATATAACTCAGATGTGAGACTTTTGAACCTTTGCCAATGGTAGATTTTTTCACTTCAACAAAATTACCAATTTTGGCATTTTCGCCAATGTTGGCTTCAGGGCGAATTCGGGCAAATGGGCCGATGGATGCGCCATCACCAATAACAGCATCTTCAATCACTGAGTTGGGAAGTATGGATACGTTGTTACCAATTTGAGTGTTTTTAATGATGCAGTTTGGTGCAATGTTTGTGTTATTGCCCAAAGTGACTTTACCTTCAATGACCACATTAACATCGATTTCACAGTCTTGCCCGAAGCTTAAACTGCCTCGGCAGTCGAAACGCGCAGGGTCTTTTAAGCCGAGACCTTGCTGCATAAATTCAGTGGCTTGATTTTGTTGAAAAGTTCGTTCTAGTTCTGCTAGTTGTGCTTTATCGTTCACGCCTGCTACCTCGTATTCGTTGTTGGTAATGACTGAAGCAATGGTTTTTTTATCGCCCACCGCTGCTTCAATGATATCAGTTAAGTACAGTTCCCCTTGGGCATTGTTTGTATCGAGTCCATCCAAGTATTTTTTTAATAAATTACTGTTCACTGCCATGATGCCGGTGTTGACTTCACGTATTTTAAGCTGTTCTTTATCGCAATCTTTTTGCTCGACAATGGCTTGAATTTGATCTTCACTATTACGAATAATTCGACCATAGCCTGTGGGGTTGTCGAGTACAACGGACAACAGGGCGACCTCATTTTGTTGCGCTTGATTGATCAAATCATCCAGTGTTGATTTTTTAATCAGTGGTACATCACCATACAGTATAAGGGAAATTGAATCGTCTTTTATGTGCGGCATGGCTTGTGCCACAGCATGCCCTGTGCCTAGTTGTTGTTTTTGTTCTACCCAGTTGACGGAATCATCATTGATGGTGTTTTGTACTTGTTCGCCACCAAAGCCGTAAACCACGTGTACCTTGTTGCAAACTTGGTGCGCTATGTATAGAACATGACCCAATAAAGTCTTGTCGGATAGTGTTTGTAGCACCTTGGGTTTTGAGGAATTCATGCGCGTGCCTTTGCCCGCTGCAAGAATAATACCGTGGATGTTGTTAGTCATAGGTTTAAATCAAAAGTCTTCAACAACGGGATTTTGATTAAGATAATCTTCAGTGATGCCTGGCACAATAAAAGTCATGGTGCCGATTACTTTGCCATCTTTACGGCCAACACTGTAGGTGGCGGCACGCATTTTGATGGGCGCACCTTTAAAGACTTCTGAAAAATTTCGTGATTTACGCGATTGGGTTTTAAACTCATCTTTGCTAATAAAGGTGTATTTGATGTTGTGTTTTTGATAAGCTTCATTTTCAAAATCAGCAATGGTTTTGGTGAAGTCATTTTTTGAAAAAGTGTCGTTACTGATTTGTATGATGTCTAGTTTTTCTTTACCATTTTCGATCAAAACTAAATCGAATTGTGTTTTTAACACGTGAAACATTTTTTTGATTTTGCTGACTTTTTCCAGTGGCATCATGAGCACAATGGACACCAGTCGATCGTTTAAAAAACGAAATGCAATTTCAGCATCTTCACCTGAAAGTGAGTGATTTTGCATGCACAAAGTGCCTTTTTCATATTTAGCGGAACAGTCTTGTAGTTTGTGTGCTTTTTGTAAAAATGCTTTAGGTGTGCCAACCAGATATTGTTTGTACAGACGAATTTGTTCGGTGGCTATGGCTGAAGTGCTGAGCAGTAAAAACAAGCCAAGTAAGGTTAAACGTTTCATGTTTAATTTAATTATTTGAGTAATAATATTATAAGAGAATTATAAGGAGCCTTTGAGTAAAATCAAGCACTATGAACGATAGCTGTTATCACTGTGGATCACCTGTTAATAAGAGCAATAGAGTGCAGGCAAAAATTAAAGACAACGTGCAAGATTTTTGTTGCGCAGGTTGTGCTAGCGTGTGCCAAACTATTCATGATGCGGGTTTAGATGCTTTTTACAATCAACAAACTGCCTCACTATTGCCAGCGGTTGATTTAGAGTATCCGCTTGAATTTTACGATTCAGCCGTGTTTCAACAGCCTTTTTTGGAAGCGTCAGATCTGGGCACAAAAACCATAACTTTGATCAGCGATACCATACATTGTGCAGCTTGCGTTTGGTTGATCGAGCGAGCTGTTGGTGCGCTCGATGGCGTTGTTTGGGTACGCGCTAATTTAACGGATAAACGCATTAGAGTTCGCTGGGTAGACGATCAAGTTGAGTTGTCAATCATTATGAAAAAAATGGCTGATTTGGGCTATGCTGCCATGCCTTACGAGCAAAACGTTGCCGAGGCTAAACAGCAACAAAAAAACAAAGAAATGCTTTATCGGATAGGATTCTCAGCTTTTACGATGATGAATTTATTGTGGATTTCAGTGGCAATGTACACGGGTGCTAGCGGTGGAAAGTATCATCAATATTTTCAATGGCTTGGTTTTGCACTGGCAACACCTACCTTGTTTTACGCGGGCTATCCTTTTTTAAAAAATGCCTACATTGGTATTAAAAATCGATTCATGAACATGGATGTACCCATTAGTATTGGCGCATTGACGACTTATTTTTATTCGGTGTACGTATTGTTTGGTTTTTCCAGTAGAGGAGAGGTTTATTTTGACACGGTGGTGAATTTTATTTTTGTCATTTTGATTGGTCGATATCTTGAAGCCTCTGGCAAAAAATCCGCTTTGTCCGCTTCTAGTAGCTTGCAACAACTTCAACCTAAAATCGCCCTGGTTAAACTGGGCAATACTGAACAACTAAAGCCCATTAGTGCCATTGCAGTTGGCGATGTTGTTGTTCTTAAGCCCGGTGAACGAATTGCTGTGGATGGTAGGGTGTTGTTGGGCAGCACTGAGACTGATGAATCTTTGCTCAGTGGCGAGTCTTTTCCCGTTAGTAAGAAGATAGGCGATGAGGTGTTTGCAGGTACGCTTAATATTCATGGCAGTGTCGAGATTGAAGTTACGAAATCATTCCGGCAAACGGCGCTCAGTCAAATTGTTGACTTGGTAGAGAACACTAAAATGAACAAGAGCAAAATCGTTTGCACTATCGATAAAATTATTCCTTATTTTGTTTGGACAACGTTGTTATTAGCGACTCTTACTTTTGTTTATTGGTACCCAAAAGATTTTGATTTGGCGTTGCTCAGTGCCACCAGCGTACTAATTATCACTTGTCCTTGTGCATTTGGTTTAGCCGCACCAATGAGCATTGCAGTGGCCAGCGGTGCTGCAGCAAAAAAGAAAATACTGATTAAAAATGGCGATGCATTAGAAGTGTTGAGCAAGGTTAAGCACGTGGTATTTGATAAAACCGGCACACTTACTTTGGGCGAATTTAAAGTAAGTGGGTTGGAATCAAAAATTGATCGATCTGAATTTTTGAGTATTATGGCGAGTATTGAAAAGCATTCAGAGCACCCTTTGGCTAAAGCCATTGTTGATTACGCCGGCGCTAAAAATACCTTAGCAGTTAAAAACTTTAATGCAATACCGGGTGAAGGCGTGGTTGCAAAAATTAGCTCAAAGCAGTATCGGTTGGGCAATTTAAACTACCTTGTGAGCCATGGCGCGAGCGAAGACAGTGACTTGTCTGATAATGCGAACGCACTAGAAAAACAAGGCCATACTTGTATCTGGTGCGCTGACGAGAACAAGGTCTTAGGTTTTATTTCG
This sequence comes from uncultured Candidatus Thioglobus sp., assembly GCA_000205985.2. Lineage (GTDB taxonomy): Bacteria > Pseudomonadota > Gammaproteobacteria > PS1 > Pseudothioglobaceae > SUP05. Next base: position 5,624 of record GG729997.1, read on the forward strand.
CTCAGCGATGAAGTGAAATCGGATGCCAAAGCAGTGGTTAACGAACTGCATCGAATGGGTAAAACCGTTACCATGCTCAGTGGCGATAGTAAGCAGGTCGCCCAAACAGTGGCTAAGCATTTGGGCATTAAAAATGTTATTGCACAGGTATTGCCAAGTGACAAAGCCAACCACATTAAAACTTTGCAAAAAAATGGCTTAGTGCTGATGGTGGGTGACGGTATTAATGATGCACCGGCTTTGGTACAGGCCGACAGTAGTATTGCCATTGGTTCTGGCGCCGATGTGAGTGTTGGTAGTGCTGATGTGGTGGTTTTAAAAAATACACTAATCCCTATTATTGAGGCAATTAAATTGTCAAAAAATACACAAAATACCATTAAGCAAAATATTGCTTTCGCCTTATTTTACAATGCCTTGATGGTTCCATTGGCGATGATGGCAAAGGTGACACCGCTGTTTGCCGCCATTGTGATGCCAATAAGTTCACTCATTGTGATTGGCAATGCTGCTCGATTAAGGGCTAAAAAGTAAAGATATTACAAGTGAAATAGTATATAATCCCTCCTCTTTGAGAAATACATAAAAGTTACAGACATGAAAACAGACATTCATCCTAATTATGACACCGTAAAAGTAGTGTGTTCGTGTGGCAATTCTTTTGAAACACGTTCTACCATAGGCAAAGAAAATTTAAATCTAGACGTGTGTTCTAGTTGCCACCCTTTTTACACGGGCAAGCAAAAAATTATGGATACTGCAGGTCGCGTTGAGAAGTTTAAATCACGCTACGCTTCGTTTAAAAGATAAAGCATTGAAAATCCTTAAAAAGCCACGAGAGTGGCTTTTTTTATGCCTGATGATTACTCAAATGCCGATATAATTATTACATTCATTTTTAGATAGGAAAATTATGTCATTTGATTACATTAACGCCTTATTAAAAAAACCAGTATCACGCACGCCCATTTGGGTGATGCGACAAGCAGGGCGTTATTTGCCTGAGTATCGTGCCACACGCAAAAAAGCAGGTGACTTTATGAGCTTGTGTAAAAACCCAGAACTTGCTTGTGAAGTGACTATGCAGCCAATGGATAGATTTGATCTAGACGCGGCCATTTTATTTAGTGACATTTTGACCATTCCTGATGCCATGGGTTTAGGGCTTTATTTTAGCGAAGGCGAGGGGCCGAAATTTGAACGCCCTATCCAAACTTTGGCAGATATCGAAGCCATTCCTTCAGAAGTTAATAACGATTTAACTTATGTATTTGACGCAGTTTCTACCATTAAGTCAGCATTGGGCGCTCGTGCACCACTCATTGGATTTAGTGGCAGTCCTTGGACTTTGGCCACTTATATGATTGAAGGTGGCAGTAGCAAGACATTCGCTAAAACCAAAGCCATGTTATTTAATGACCCTAAAATGTTGCACTTGCTTTTAGATAAATTAGCAGACAGTGTTATTGCTTATTTAGACCAACAAGTACAAAGTGGTGTGGACAGTCTAATGGTGTTTGATACTTGGGGCGGTGTTCTGTCTAAATCTAATTATTTGGATTTTTCATTAAGCTATATGCAAAAAATTGTAAACGGCGTCAAGGCCAAACATCCAAATACACCGATTACTTTGTTTAGTAAAAACGGCGGCAAGCATTTGAGCGAAATTGCGGATACTGGTTGTGATGGTGTGGGCATTGATTGGACAGTGGAACTCAGCGAAGTTGAGCAACAAATTGGCAGTAAAGTGGCCATTCAAGGTAACTTAGATCCTGCTGTTATGTATGCCACACCTGAAGTTGTTCGAGTGGAGGTTAAAAAAGTATTGAGCCAATTTAAAGGCGACACAGGACATGTGTTTAATTTAGGCCATGGCATTACTCCAGACGTTGATCCAGAGAACATGAAAGTACTGGTTGATAGTGTTCACGAATTTAGTACCAAATAATTTATGTCACGTTTAAAAACAGTTTTTAGTCAATTACCTTCCGGTAATAAAGCTTTTATCCCTTTTATTACTGCGGGAGACAGCGGTATTGACAATACTTACGAGCTAATGCAGGTCTTGGTTGAGAATGGCGCTGACGTGATTGAGCTTGGTGTGCCGTTTTCTGATCCGATGGCCGATGGCCCGGTCATTGCTAAGTCACACGAACGAGCGGTGGAAGGCGGTGTAAGTTTGCATGACGTACTAGACTTGGTAAAAAAATTCAGACAAACCAACGATACAACGGCCATTGTACTTATGGGCTATCTGAATCCAATTGAAGTGTTTGGTTATCAAGAATTTTCTGATGCTGCAAGCAATAGTGGCGTGGACGGTGTGCTGGTAGTGGATATGCCACCCGAAGAGGCGCAGGACTTAAAGCGGTGTTTAGATAAAAAGGACATTGACTTTATTTTCTTAGTAGCACCCACCACAACCGATCAACGCCTAGATTCTTTGGCCGATATTGCTTCTGGATTTGTTTACTTCGTCTCGTTAAAAGGCGTGACTGGTGCGGGTCATTTAGATGTAGATTCTGTTAATGACAACATAGCAAGAATTCGTAAGTATGTTAATTTGCCAATCGGTGTTGGTTTTGGTATCAAGGATGCTAAAACAGCCAAAGCTGTGTCGGCATCAGCTGATGCCGTTATTGTTGGTTCATCTTTAGTATCATTTGTTGAACAATACGCCCATGATAGGGATAAAATGTTAGCAAGCGTTGGTGGATTATCGGCTGAAATATCAGCCGCTATAAAATAAAGGATCGATTATGAGTTGGTTAGAAAAAATATTACCCTCAATTGGCAGTGGGGTAAAAAAGAACATACCAGAAGGGCTGTGGAGTAAGTGCCCTAAGTGTTCCTCAACATTGTATGAGGAAGAATTAAAAAAATTAGTCTACGTGTGTCCAAATTGCGACCACCACATGAGAATATCTGCCAGAGTTCGACTTGGAAGTTTTTTGGATGTGGATGGGCAAGAGGAGATAGCACCTAATCTAGTAGCCGTTGATCCGCTGAAGTTTAAAGATCAAAAGAAATACAAGGATCGCTATTCTCAAGCACAGAAAAATACAGGTGAAAAAGACGCTTTAGTGGTTAAAAAAGGCACACTAAATGGCATGCCAGTTGTGGTGGCTGCGTTTGATTTTAAATTCATGGGCGGCTCGATGGGATCTGTGGTTGGTGAAAAATTTGTCCGTGCAGCGCAAGAAAGCATGGCAAGCAATTCACCCTTGATTTGTTTTTCAGCATCTGGCGGTGCGCGTATGCAAGAGGGCTTATTTTCACTCATGCAAATGTCTAAAACATCGTTGATTTTAAAGTTGTTGGCGGATAAAAAAGTTCCTTTTATTTCAATTTTAACCGACCCTACCATGGGCGGTGTTTCGGCTAGTTTTGCGATGTTGGGCGATATCCACATTGCCGAGCCTAATGCTCTTATTGGTTTTGCCGGCCCTAGAGTGGTTGAACAAACGGTGCGTGAAAAACTGCCCGAGGGCTTCCAACGCAGTGAATTTTTGCTTGAAAAAGGTGCGATTGATATGATCGTGCACCGATCCGAATTACGCGATAAAGTTCATCAATTGCTCAGCGCTTTGATGCACAATGGCTAAATACAAATTACTTTATAAGCTTAATCATGCTAACGGGGCCTTGGTTGATGAATCAGGTGACACGCCTTTTGAGTTTGAAATTGGTGATGGACAACTGGATCCTTGTTTAGAATCCTGTATTGAGAATACCAAGATTGGCAAATTGCAAACTTTTTTATTAAGTTACAATGAGGCTTTTGGCCCAAGTTACGATGAAGCAATTCAAGTGATGAATCGAGAGGAATTCCCTAAAGATATGACGATTGAGCTTGATGCTGCAGTTGAATTTGAAACCCCTACGGGTGACGCATACGTTGGTTGTATTGATAAAATCAATGGCAACGACATCACCGTTAATTTTAATCATCCACTGGCAGGTGCTGATGTTTCATTTCAAGTAGAAATACTTGAAAAAATCGAATGAAAGTTCTACTGGCCAATCCACGTGGTTTTTGCGCAGGTGTTGATCGCGCGATTGAAATGGTAGAGCGCGCATTAGAATTACACGGTGCCCCCATTTATGTGCGCCACGAGGTTGTGCATAACAAGTTCGTTGTTAATGAGTTAAAATCCAAAGGCGCCATTTTTGTTGAAGAAATTGATGAAGTGCCACGGGGGAAAGTGGTTATTTTTAGTGCACACGGTGTGTCACAAGCCGTGCGCAAACAAGCGCAAGACATTGGTGCTATTATTTATGACGCCACTTGCCCTTTGGTTACGAAAGTGCACAAAGAGGTAACACGTAAGCAGAAACAAAAGCACAACGTCATTCTAATTGGTCACGAAGGCCATCCAGAAGTAGAGGGAACGTTAGGGCAGTCGAGTGGCGATCAAACGGTGCAATTGGTGGAAACAATTAGTGACGTTGAAAATTTAGAAATCTCAACAGATGATGTTTCCTATACCACGCAAACTACTTTGTCAGTGGACGATACCCAGAAAATTGTACAAGCGTTAAAAGAAAAAATTCCCAACATTCAAGCACCTAAAAAAGACGATATTTGTTACGCCACACAGAATCGACAAGACGCAGTTAAAGCTTTAATGGAGTCTTGTGATGTATTATTGGTATTAGGGTCAAATAATTCATCAAATTCAAATCGGCTTAAAGAAATTGCTAAAAAAATGAATAAACCTGCCTATTTAATTGATGGCATCGATGACATAGATGTAGGGTGGATTGAAGGTGTCGAAACCGTGGGCGTAACGGCCGGTGCTTCAGCGCCCGAAGTATTAGTACAAGAGGTAGTTGATTGTTTGCTCGATAAGGGTGCTACTGAAGTTGTTGAGGTGAGTGGAGTAAAAGAGGATGTGCACTTCCCAGTGCCAGGAGAATTAAGATAAAAATACAAGATTTATAAACTATTAGGAGAAGTTAAAAATGTCAAAAACAGCACTTATTTGTGGATCGTATGCCTTTGATAGCATTATGGTTTTTCACGATCATTTTAAAAACCACATTCTGCCAGATAAAGTACACATGATTAATGTGTCATTTTTGGTGCCAACCATGCGCAAAGAGTTTGGCGGTTGTGCAGGCAACATCGCCTATAATTTGCATTTATTGGGAGCTAACTCAATACCCATGGCAACCGTAGGTGAAGATTTTGCACCGTATCTTAGTTGGATGGAGCGACACCACATGAACACCAAGCATATTAAAGTGATTGAAGATGCGTACACTGGGCAGGCATTCATTACCACCGATATGGACGACAATCAAATCACCGCTTTTCATCCGGGCGCAATGGGCGAGTCGCATCAAAACAAAGTAAGTGACGCGAGCAATGCTGACATTGGCATCGTTTCTCCCGACGGACGTGACGGCATGATTGAGCACGCGCAACAATTTCATGAGGCACAAATTCCATTTATTTTTGATCCGGGTCAGGGCTTGCCCATGTTTTCAGGAGAGGAGCTGATTACTTTTATTGAACAAGCGACTTACGTGGCCATGAACGATTATGAGTCACAAATGTTGCAAGATAAAACTGGGTTAGATTTAGCAACCCTTGCTTCCAAAGTAGAGGCGTTTATTGTTACTAAGGGCGGTGAAGGCTCTGAAATCTATTCGTCTGGTGAAGTGATCAACATTGCACCGGCTAAAGCAGACGCTACTCAAGATCCGACCGGTTGTGGTGATGCCTATCGAGCAGGTTTGTTGTTCGGTATCATGAATGACTTGAGCTGGAAAGCCACAGGCCAATTAGCAGGGTTATTAGGCGCTATCAAAATTGCACACCCAGGTACACAAAATCACAGCTTTACGTTGGCAGATATTGAGAAATTGTATCAAGATAATTATGGAGAATCTTTATTTTGAGCTTAAGGATTATTAAGGTAATAATTATTTTTTTAATAACATACTAAAATGATCGGTTATTATTAGTCTATAATGAAGCTTGATTTAAAAATAAAAACCCCTCTGGACAGAGGATAAGATGAAAGCACTAGAAAAATTATTTGAATTAAGACGCTCACTAGCGACATACGAACGTGAACTGGGTTTCGACAAATTATCAGAAGTTGAAAAGTCAGTGCTGGAATTTGTGATGCACACAGAAAATGCCAATATTACTGCCATTACTAAAGATCAATATTTTTTAAAATATTCTTTATCCACCATTAAAAGAGCCGTTGGTACTTTACTGGATGAAAAAATGATCAATGCAAATCAGTCAAGTGTTGATAGGCGTTCAATGTTGTTGAGCTATAACAAGTAAGAGTTTATAAGTTTTCAACTTCCTCCGCACGGCGTTTATTTTGCAATTCATTCAGCACATGTATTTGCTTTTTTAGCTGTGTTTATCGCTAGAATGGCCATTGTTCCTTTTGATTATGCGGATTTATCCATTGGTAATTACTTATGGTTGCCAATCGGTGCCAGTATATTGTCGTACCTGTTGTTCGGCTTTAAGACATTTTTCGGTGTTTTTATTGGGTTTGCATTGGCAACTATTATTCTTAAAGGTTCTTTTGATGCAGTTTCTATTTTCAGTTGGTTAGGCAGGTTGTCCAGCAGTTTGGCGCCGATTGTTGCCATTATGATGATGAGATTTTTTCATTTATCGGACTTTTTTGACTCTAGAAAAGTCAACTTTGCTCACATTGTGTTTTTGGTGATTTTATCTTCATTGGTAAGCACATTGGCAAAATTCTTCATCTATCCAATTAATGAGGCAACAATTTCTAATCCAGTTGTTTTTATTCAATCCTACTTGCTGGGGGATGTTATCGGTGGCATTGTGTTCATTTATATCGCCGTTAAAGTTTTTGTACCATTAATGGTTAAAAATAAGCTAATTTAGCTTTTTTAGTAAATTTTCTACTAACCCTATTCTCCTGATGTCTCCAGGCATACTTTCATGATAAATAAGCTGATCCTGCCCCTTTAATTGGTATGTTTTTGGCTGTTTTTGGATTAAATGTATGATTTTGATTGGTTCAACCGTGGTTTTCTTGTTAAAAACAAGGTGCGCCTTGTCGTCATAGATGCTGATTTTATCAATTCCGATTTTTTCAGAAAAAAGTTTTAAGCTGCTGGCTGCAAATAGATTTTTAGTTGCATCTGGCAATAAGCCAAAACGGTCAATCATTTCAATCTGTAAGTCTTTAAGCTCGTTGTTGTCTTTTGCACTAGCAATGCGTTTGTACAACACCAAACGCTCGTGCACATCAACCAAATAAGTATCGGGAATAATTGAAGCAATGCCAGTGTCAATTTGGATTTCATGGTTGATGGGGTCTTCTGGATTGATTTGCCTGCCTGCACGCATCGCATCAATGGTGCGTTTGAGTAGATCGTGGTACAGATTAAAACCAATTTCACTGATTTTTCCGGATTGATTATCACCTAATAAGTCACCTGCACCACGAATTTCAAGGTCGTGATTAGCGAGCATAAACCCTGCGCCTAATTCTTCTAACGACTCAATGGCATCAAGGCGTTTTTTGGCGTTTTTGCTCAGAGATTGATGCGATTTAATCACTAAGTATGCATAAGCCCTATGATGCGATCGTCCAACGCGTCCACGCAGTTGGTGCAGTTGTGCCAGACCAAAGTTTTGTGCGTTGTTGATAATAATGGTATTTGCATTGGGGATATCAATGCCCGTTTCGATAATCGTAGTGCACACTAGAATTTGAAAACGACCGTGATAAAAATCACTCATAATACGCTCAAGCTCTTTGCTAGGCATTTGCCCGTGAGCAATGCGTACGTGGATATTCGGCATCAGGTCTTTAAGTATTTGTGCCATGTTATCAATGGAGTCGATGTCATTATGCAAAACGAATATTTGCCCACCACGGTGTAATTCTCGTGAACAAGCTTCTTTGACAGTGTTGTCGTTCCATTCGTTAACAAAAGTTTGAATAGCACTGCGCCCTTGAGGTGGCGTGGCAATAATGGAAAGTTCGCGCAAAGAACCTAGCGCCATGTTTAGCGTGCGCGGAATCGGGGTGGCGGTCATGGTTAAGATGTCACTTTGTCCGCGGAATTTTTTTAGACTTTCTTTTTGTTTGACTCCAAACCGATGCTCTTCATCGATGATAACTAGGCCAAGGTTTTTGTATTTAATGCTGCCTTGAATCAGTTTGTGCGTGCCAATGATAATGTCAATTTTTCCTTCAAGCAGTAATAATTTAATTTGTTTTTGCTCTTTAGGCGTTTGAAAACGAGACAGTGAAGAAATTTCAATTGGGTAATTAATAAATCGATCTGCAAACGACTGATGGTGCTGATTTGCCAACAACGTAGTGGGTACTAATATTGCTACTTGTTTGCCCGACTCTACCGCTATGAAGGCAGCTCGCATGGCGATTTCGGTTTTACCAAAGCCTACATCACCACACACCAAGCGATCCATGGGTTTGGTTGATTGCATGTCCGCCAAGACTTCTTCCATGGTTTTTAATTGGTCTGGAGTTTCTTCAAATGGAAAGCTGGCAACAAATGAGGAGTAAGAATCTGTAGGTTCTGGAAAAGCAAACCCTGTTTGTGATTGTCGTTTGGCATAAATTTCTAAAAGTTCGGCGGCAATGTCATGCAAAGCTTCAGATGCTTTTTTCTTAGCCTTGCTCCATTGGTTGGTGCCAAGTTTATGCAGTGGTGCGCTGTCAGGAGATGCGCCAGAGTAGCGCGAAATTAAATTAAGCGAAGTCATTGGCACCATTAGTTTTGAGCCATTGGCATACTCAAGCATCAGGAAGTCTTGTGTTTGAGCATCAAAGGTTTGTGTTTTTAAACCTAAGTAGCGACCCACGCCATAGTTTTCATGCACAATCGGATCGCCAATTTGAATCTCGACCAAACTTTTAATGGCCTCGTCAAAGTCCTTGTGTTTAGCGCGTCGGCGTCGTTGCTGTTTAACCACATCTGCACCAAATAAATTAGCCTCAGTGACAATGGCAATGTCGTTCGTTAACAAACCTTCGCTAAGGTTAGCGTTAGTAATGCAAAGAGTTTGTTTGCAGGAGCTGAAGTCTTGCCAGTGCTTAACACTAAGAGGAGTTAACTGGTGGTTGTTGAGTAGATCAGTGAGAACGCTTTGTCTGCCTTCAGACTCGCAAACAATGAGAATTCTGCCTTTAAATTTTTTAGTAAAGTTTAAAAATTTAGCCAAAGGATTTTTAGCCTGAGCCTCAATGCGTAACGGAGGCAATAGTTTAGAAATAAAATTTATACCGTGTTTATTGTTTTCTAATTTTGAATTGCCAACCAGTAATTGTTGTCGCTGTTTGATTTCACCAAAGAGTTGATCTTTGTTTAAAAAAACTTGATCAAAATCCAGTGGCAGCCTGTCTAAGTTACTTTTTGCATTTTTGTGTCTTGTGTGCAGATCGCCATAAGTTTGGTCAACCAGAGTACTGAATCCCTGATTAGTGGCAACAACAGTATTGTGCGGTAAATAGTCAAAGAGAGTATTGGTGTGATTAAAAAACAACGATAAATAAAACTCAATACCACTCGGTAATCGAGATTCACTCACTTCAGTGAAAATAAAATCATCAGTATTATTAAAAGCTTTTAAGTAATTTTTCTTAAAAACTTCAATGCTGGTTGTATCCGTTGCGAACTCTCTAGCGGGCAAGAGTGAGATTTGATCAATTAATTCAATGGAGCGTTGTGTTGAGGGATCAAACGTTCTGATGGACTCTATTTCTTGGTCAAATAAATCAATGCGGTAGGGAGATTTGGCACCCATGGGGTACAGGTCAACCAGTGAACCTTTGATGTTAAATTCGCCGTGTTCCATTACCGTAGTAACACGATGGTAGCCAATCTTTAGTAATTTTTCACTAAAATTATGCATCTCTAATTCATCACCAGATTCCAGACTAAAGCTGTATTTTTTGCTGAATTCTAACGGGCATAGGTGTTGAGACAGCGACTCCAAAGTAGTAATTACAATCCCTTGTTTTAGGTCTTGCAGTTTTGATAGGGTCGTAAGTCGGTTGGAGGTAATGTCAGGATGCGGTGAAAAATGGTCAAAAGCAAGCACTTCCCAATTGTCAAATCTGAGTATGTCTAAATCATTATTATAAAAATTAAGCGCCTTGTACAAGTGGTTGTAATGGCCAATGTCATTGGCAATTAGCAGTACAACTTGCTGTTGAGCGCTGACGTATTCGATGAGCGCTAAGGCTTGAGCGCTACCGTACAGTGATCCCCAATATATTTTTTGTCCTAACTGAAAGGTGTGCGCATCCTGCGAATAGAGGTGAGGCATCTTAGCTGGTTAGAATATCAACGCCTTCATTTTCCAGCATTTTAATGAGTTGAATCAAAGGCAGTCCAATCAGAGCATTTGGATCATCGCCTTCTAATCGCTCAAATAAGCCAATGCCCAATGCCTCAGATTTAAAGCTACCGGCACAGTTATAAGGTTGTTCTTTTTTAAGATAATGATTAATTTGAGTGTTTGTTAATGTTTTAAAAACCACTTTAAAAGTTTCCACAATTGTCTGTATATTGCCGGTATTTGTATTTAAAAGTGTTAAACCAGTAAGAAAAGTAACCGTATTACCAGAACTTTGTTGCAGTTGTTTGAATGCATTTTCATGAGTGATTGGCTTGGTCAGAATTTTATCTTTGGAATTCATTCCACCGGCTAAAGTGGCTACTTGATCTGAGGCGATGATTAGTCCACTTTTAGTTTTTGCCACTTCGCGTGCTTTTTCTTGACTAAGGCGATGCACTAATTGCTCAGGCGTTTCACCTGGTTGTTGCGATTCATTAATATCAGGCGCATGCGTTGAGAACTCCAAACCAAGTTTGGTTAGCAATTCTTTTCTAAAAGGCGACGATGAAGCAAGAATTAACGACACTATGAGTGATGATGTTTGTAAAATAGTTACATTTTACTTTACTTGAAGCCTCTCTCATGCGATTATCCATCATCGTTGCCATGGACGATAACCAGTTAATTGGTAAAAATAATGCTTTGCCTTGGCATTTACCTGCTGATTTGGGTTATTTTAAAAAAGTTACCACTGGAAAAACAGTACTCATGGGCCGTAAAACTTACGAGTCTATTGGTAGACCGCTGCCTAATCGTCGCAATGTAATTGTGAGTCGTAATACTAATTTTAAAGCTGATGGTTGTGAGGTGGTGAGCAGTATTGATGCTGCTTTAAAGCTGGCTAAAGACGACAGCGAGGTCATGGTGATGGGAGGCGCTTCTTTTTATGAGCAAATGTTACCCAGTGTGGATCGACTCTACATTACTCAAATTGAGGGCGAGTATCAAGGCGATGCTCATTTTCCAAAATTTGATCGCGGTAAATTTAGCGAAGTGAGTCGAGAGTCGCACACGGCTGATGAAAAAAATCAGCACACGTATCATTTTACAATTTTAGACAGGATTTAGTTGTGTTGAGATTAATGTCGTTATTGTTTGCCATGCTGTTGTTATCAAGTTGCGTATTAACTAAGGTAGTGACAGTGCCCATGAGGGTTGGCGGCGCAATTATTTCTGTTATTCCTGTTGTAGGAGAAGGCATTGACGAGGCTATTGATGACACCGCTGATGTGATCGATGCAATTCCTATTTAATCAATGTATTCGTTGATGGCGCTATTTTGCTCTTTCAGCTAGAACTCGTTTAAAATCTTTAGGCATGACTTTGACAAAATGATGAAGCTCCTCATTCCAATTGTCAAGAATGTTTTGTGCCACAGCAGAGCCTGTGTATTGAGCATGGTTTAATACGTATTTCTGTAGTTCTTTTTGTGCCTCATCATCCATAGGGTCAAGGTCGATCATGACGGGGTTGCACAGCGATTCAAAAGTTTTGTTAGGGTTATAGACATAAGCAATACCACCACTCATACCCGCACCAAAGTTACGACCTACCTCGCCTAAAATAATTGCACGACCGCCAGTCATGTATTCACAACCATGATCGCCCACGCCTTCAACCACAGCGACTACACCCGAGTTGCGCACACAAAAACGCTCGGCGACACGACCGGACAGATAAATTTCACCACCCGTTGCACCATAACCACAAACATTACCCGCAATGATTTCATCTTGTGCATCAAAGGTAGAGTTCTTTGGCGGATAAACAATGACTCGACCACCAGACAAGCCCTTACCGACGTAGTCATTAGCGTCCCCTTCAACTTCTAAAGTAACTCCTTTAGCCAAGAAAGCACCCAATGATTGCCCTGCAGACCCTTTAAAGTTCACGTGAATAGATCCATCGCTTAAGTCGTTGTTGCCACGTTTTTTAACAATGTGCGAAGACAACATTGCCCCAACGGCGCGATCAACATTAGTGATTAATGAATCAAACTTAACTTTTTCATTGTCTTCAATGGCCAATTTGGATTGTTTAATCAACGAGTTATCCAGTTGTAATTCCAACTGATGATCTTGCGTAATATTTTGATAAACACAAGTATCCTTGTTTGGTTTTTGAGCCGGAGTTAATAAAGCATCTAAATTAATGGAATCTTTCTTCCAGTGTTGGATAGCCTTATCCATTTCGAGCATATCAACTCGACCGATCATCTCATTGACAGTTTTAAAGCCAAGCTCAGCCATAATCATGCGTAATTCTTTAGCCACCATGAACAGATAGTTGACAACGTGTTCTGGCTTTCCGGTGAATTTTTTGCGCAATTCTTTGTCTTGCGTGGCAATGCCAACTGGGCATGTATTTAGATGACATTTGCGCATCATGATGCAACCCATGGTGATCAGAGGAGCAGTTGAAAAACCAAACTCTTCGGCACCCAGTAAAATACCAATGGCTACATCACGCCCCGTTTTTAGTTGGCCATCAGTTTGAATCACTACGCGTGAGCGCAAATCATTCATGACCAGTGTTTGATGAGTTTCGGCTAATCCTAATTCCCACGGTAAGCCTGCATGCTTGATAGAGGTTAGTGGCGATGCACCGGTACCACCATCGTGACCAGCAATCACAATGTGATCAGATTTTGCTTTAGTCACACCCGCAGCAATAGTGCCAACGCCTATTTCTGCTACCAGTTTTACGCTAATACGTGCTTCAGGATTAGAGCGCTTTAGATCAAAAATTAGTTGTGACAAATCTTCAATGGAATATATATCATGGTGCGGTGGTGGTGAAATTAAGCCCACACCCGGCGTTGAATGGCGGGTTTTGGCAATGCCTTCATCCACTTTTGAACCAGGTAATTCCCCGCCTTCTCCCGGTTTTGCACCTTGCGATACTTTAATTTGAATTTCATCGGCGTTATTAAGATAGTCAATGGTGACACCAAAACGACCAGAGGCAACCTGTTTAATCGCACTTCGGCGCGAATCACCGTTTGCATCTGGTGTCCAACGTTTAGAGTCTTCTCCGCCTTCGCCAGTGTTGGATTTACCACCCAGTCGGTTCATGGCAATGGCCAGTGATTCATGAGACTCAGCAGAAATTGAGCCAAAACTCATTGCACCTGTGGCAAAGCGTTTAACAATTTCTTTAATGTCCTCAACTTCGTCAATTGAAATTGGGTTGCCTTGCTTGAACGACATTAAGCCACGCAGTGTGCAGTTACGAGTGCCTTCTTCGTTGGCGTGTTTAGAGAATGCCCAATAAGCAGTTTCATCATTATTACGAGCTGCTAATTGCAAGTTGGAAATGGCTTGTGGATCCCACATGTGTTTTTCACCACCACTGCGCCAATGGTAATGTCCTAAATTATCAAGATCATTGGTTTGATAAGCACGATGATGGAGTTTTTCAACTTCCTCTTGCAGTACGTCAAAACCCACACCTTTGATGCGACTGGCTGTTTCGAAAAAGCATTTTTCCATGACTTCTGGCGCTAGACCGACGGCCTCAAATATTTGTGCACCTTTATAAGATTCAAGTGTTGAGATGCCCATTTTGGCCATGACTTTAAGCATGCCTTTGCCAACACCTTTGCGGTAAGCCTGTATGATTACATCATCACTTTCGATATCAATCATATCATCGAGTCGTGCTTGCCACAGCGCCTCAAATGCAAGGTATGGGTTAATAGCATCGGCACCAAACCCAGTTAATAAACAGAAATGATGTACTTCTCTGGCTTCACCAGTTTCGACAATGATGCCAACTTGTGTACGCTCATGGCTGGCGATTAAATAGCGATGTAGCGCTGAAGAGGCCAGCAGCGCACTGACAGCAGTACGGTTTTCACCCACGTTGCGATCTGATAAAATTACCAAAGAGTGCCCGTCTTTTATGGCTTGCGATCCTTGTTTACAAATATCATCCAACAGTTCAGAGGTTTTCTTGCCTTCATTAACATCGTAAGTGATGTCAATGGTTTTGCTGGTCCAACCACGGTGGTTGCAGTGCCTAAGTGCAGCAGTTTCTTCATTGGTTAGAATCGGATGGTCAATAACCAAACGATGTGCGTTTTCCGCCTTGTTACTCAGCAAGTTGCCTTCAGGGCCAATTGAACAACGCAGTGACATTACCACTTCTTCACGAATGGAGTCAATTGCTGGGTTAGTAACTTGTGCAAACAGTTGCTTGAAATAATCATAAATAATACGAGACTGGTCGCTCAAACACGCAAGCGCTGAATCGTTGCCCATTGAACCAACTGGATCTCTAAGCTCACTGACCAAAGGCAACAGCATAAATTGTAGAGTTTCAGTGCCATAACCAAAAGCCTTTAAGCGGTGAATCAGTGTCTCTGGATAAAAACCGTGCACTTCTTTTTCACAGTTAAGTTCTGACAAATTAATCTGCTGATCACTCAGCCAGTTTTGATAAGGATTTTGTGCGGCAAAATCGTCTTTAATGGCGCCGTCGTCAATAAGAACTCCTTTGTCAAAATCAACCAAAAACATTTTTCCAGGGCGCAGTCTGCCTTTAGTTTTAACCTGATCAGTGGCAACATCAACCACGCCAACTTCACTCGCCATGATGACACGATCATCATGAGTCAAGTAGTAGCGAGATGGACGCAGACCGTTACGATCAAGCACTGCACCAATATAACGGCCATCGGTAAAGGCGATAGAGGCCGGACCATCCCACGGCTCCATCATGTTAGAAAAATATTCATAAAATGCTTTTCTAGAAGGGCTCATGTTGTCGTCATTCTGCCAAGCTTCTGGCACCATCATCAGTATCGATTCTTGTAATGAGCGGCCGTTCATCATTAAAAATTCTAAGACGTTGTCAAAACTACCCGAGTCAGAAACTTCAGTCTCAATCACCGGCAGTGTTTTGTGCAAATCATCTTTAAATAAATCGCTTTCTAGAGCGCCTTCACGCGCTCTCATCCAGTTATAGTTGCCTTGGCGAGTGTTGATTTCACCATTGTGAGACATGTAGCGACAAGGCTGAGCCCTGTCCCAAGATGGGAAAGTATTGGTTGAAAAGCGAGAGTGCACCATGGCCAAGTAAGTTGAATACTCAGGATTTGATAAATCTGAATAAAAATCAAGTACTTGTGATCCCATCAGCATGCCTTTATACACAATAACACTGGTGGACAGACTACACACATAGAACAATAACGCTTGAGACAGTGATTCGTCGGCACGAACGTCGTGTGAGACCTGTTTTCTAATAATAAATAGCGCTCGCTCAAAAGCGGCATTATCGATACCATCTGCATTGGCAATAATCAGTTGTTTAATAACTGGTTGAGATTTTCTAGCCGTGTCCCCAACATCCGCTTTAATCACGTCAATTGGCACATCGCGCCAACCAATGAGCATTTGACCTTCGTTTTCGATGGCCTTTTCTAATAAATTTATGCAATGCGTTCTCTGTGCATCGTCTTGCGGTAGGAAGATGTTGCCCACACCGTACTGACCTTGTTTAACCTCAACATCAAACAGAGTTTTAATTTCTTTTGCAAAAAAATCGTGCGGGATGTTTGTTAATATGCCTGCGCCATCGCCCGTGTTTGACTCACAACCACAACCACCGCGGTGATCCATGCGTGACAACATTTCTAATGCATCAGTGGTAATTTGATGTGATGACTTTCTTTTGATGTGAGCAATAAAACCAACACCACAATTCTCGTGTTCATTGTTTGGGTGATAAAGCCCGTGCGGTTTAGGTAAGTGTAGTCGTTGTTCTTTCATTAGGGTAGCGCGTGTAAAAAAGTCACAAAAAATCTCTTAATTATAATGTAAAAGATGTATCTTTTAATGCTCAAATACACGCCTTTAGTGGTGTTTTTGTTAATAACATTAAGGTAGAATGCTTTTTAATAGTTTTACAATATTCACTTATGCTAGCCGTTATTTCTCCTTCAAAAACTCAAGATTTTTCATCAAGTAATGTTGATGTCTTTACTAAGACGCGTCAAATTGAACAATCTCAAATATTGATCGATCTATTAAAAACGAAAACCCAGAGTGAGATTGCTTCACTGATGTCAATTAGTGATAAGTTATCGAAACTTAATTTTGACCGATTTCAAACATTTTCAACGCCATTCACACTCACTAATGCAAAACAAGCTTTGTTGGCATTTAAAGGCGATGTTTATAACGGTATTGATGCACCGAGCCTATCAAGTCAAGATCTGGATTTTGCACAGAGCTGTGTACGCATGCTTTCGGGTTTGTATGGTGTGATTAGACCGCTGGATTTAATCCAGCCTTATCGTCTGGAAATGGGTACTCGACTTGAAAACGATAAAGGCAAAAATCTGTACAAATTTTGGAGCGATAAAATCTCCCAAATACTTAATGAAGATGAGTCAAGCGTTATTATCAACTTGGCTTCAAATGAATATTTTAAGGGCATTGATAAAAAATCATTGAATGCTAAAATTATCAATATTGCCTTTAAAGAGCTTAAAGGTGACACGTATAAAATCATCGGTATTTATGCCAAACGTGCCCGTGGTTTAATGGTCAATTACATGATTAAAAATAGAATTACTAAGTCGGATGATTTAAAGAATTTTAACGTTGAAGATTATAAATTTAGACAAGATATGTCTGATGAGTCGACATGGGTATTTACCAGAGGGTAGTCAAATTACTGCCCAAGCAATCATGCGTATTGTGCCTTGAGAGTGCTGAATTTTGTGTGTGTAAACAGTGTGAATCTGGCCTTACAGATACCAGTAATCGTTGTTTATCATGCGCCACTAAACTTTCATCAGGTTTGAGTTTTTGCGGTTCGTGTTTGTCTCATGCACCCAACTTTTCTAGGGCTTATACTTTGTACGACTATTCTGATTCTTGTGCGCAGTTAATTAAGAAATTTAAGTTTGACCATCAATTGTGCATTGGCGACTATTTTGCGCATCAATTGTTTGATTTATACACTTCAATTATTGGAGAAAAAGGTGATTATAATGCAATTATCCCCCTGCCTTTAAGCAGTAAAAGGCTTAAAGAGCGTGGCTACAACCAAACCCACGAACTGTTAAGAATCATTGCCAAAAACACCAATGTACTCATTGATATTAGTAGTGTTAAGCGTATTAAAGCAACAAAGCCACTTTCATCACTTAATTTGGAAGAGCGAAAAGTTGAAATCAAAGGTGCATTTAGCGCACAGCCCATGAACTATAGTAATGTATTGTTGGTGGATGACATTATGACCACAGGTTCCAGTTTAAATGAGCTAGCAAAAACCGTACTTAAAGCAGGTGTTGAGTCTTGTGATGTATTGACTTTAGCCAGAGCTTAGTAATATTTTTTTTGGACATTATTTAATCAATACTCTTGATTGCCAGTAAATTTGCCTTGATTGGCATTAAGGCATAATATGCCCATTGGGCAAACAAATATTTTGAGAAAACATCATGCAAACAACAATTGAAAAAGACGGCGACGGATATCTAGCTAAAGTAGAGGGGCATCCTAATTTATTTGCTTTTGCTTATTCAAAGCAAGAGGCTATTGTTGAATTAAAAAACGTGGTTGAGATGATTATGGATTACCACCTTGAGCAAGTAAATAGCGAAAGAATTATCAGAAATGAATTGGCATCATATGCAATGAATTAAGGTGACGCAACACTTAACTGATGCCAGCTAAGCCGAGCATCTGAGATGTAGAAAAATTTGACATTAAAAATTAATGCATTACAATATGTATTACATTTGATTTTTAAGGAAATATTATGCTTACGGTGCGTTTAGATAGTGAATTAGAGGCTAAGGTTGGTATTGTTGCTAAAAATATGCATGTCAGCAAATCTGAGTTGGTGAGAAGGAGTTTGGTCGAGTTTGTAAAAAATACACCTAAGCTAAGCCCGTGGCAATTGGGAAAAGAGCTGTTTGGTAAGTATGAAAGTGAAAATTCAGATCTATCTCAAAATAGAAAAATACTCATAAAATCTAAGATATCGGCAAAAACGTGAAAAGAATTTTGATCGATTCTGGCCCGTTGATTGCATTATTTAATGGCAATGATAAGTACCATAAAGCCAGTGTTGAATTTATAAAAAATAATCAATATGAGCTTGTAACAACGATTGCCTCTATTACTGAAACCCTACATTTGCTAGATTTTAATACTAATGTACAGGTGGATTTTTTAGGTTGGGCACATGCTGGTGGCCTTAGAATTGAGCCAATTGTTGCGAATGACTTTGCGACAATTCAGGCTTTAACGCTCAAATATGCAGATCTGCCAATGAATTTTGCTGATGCTTGTTTGGTGTTTTTGGCAAACAAATTACGCATTGATACGATTGCTACTATTGATAGAGATTTTGATGTTTATCGATTGGAAGGAAATCGCTGTTTTACTGTGTTAATTAAGTAATCAAAAAGCACTCACTCCAGCAATGCCTTGAGCGCCAATTTTTAGAGTTTCATCTAAATCATCTAAACCCATGCCGCCCAGAAAATACACAGGAATGTTGAGCTGATCGACGACTTGTTTGGCTTTCTCCCAGCCAATTGGAACGGTATCTGGGTGGGTTTGTGTGGCTTGCACTGGCGAAATGACGACAAAATCTACACCGATTTTTTGTGCCTTGAGCGCCTCGTCTAGATTATGAGTTGAAGCACCAAGTAGTTTGTCGTCAGCGCAAGGTCTTGAATCCAGTTTGAACATTTCATTGGTGGTAATGTGCCAGCCGTCACAATAACTTTCATCAAAAGTTTTATTGGGAGTGTTTAATAGTAGTTTGACGTTATTTTGTTGGCATTGGTGGTGAAGACTTTTGACAAATGAAACGTCAAGCGGAGTTTTACTACGAAGTTGTATTAAGGTGATATCCGAAGTTAGCTTTTGTTCAAACCTGTTTATCCATTCATCGCTTTGATGGTTGCTTGATGGGGTAATCCAGTATTTATTTGGCAATACGACTGAGTTGTAAAATGCTTTCATGGTTGGTAATAATTCATAATTTGTTAATTCATCAATATTTACCCAGTTAATCTCTTGCCCTTCGGCGCCAATGGGTGAATTTTTATACTCATCGATATTATAAATGTTTAATTCAACCATTCTATCTTTGTATTGATGGCTCATGCTTTGATTCATACTGAGTTCTATGACTTGAACGTTAAGCTCTTCATTCAGTTCTCGAATCATGGCTTGTTCTAATGACTCTCCGTTCTCAATTTTTCCGCCAGGAAGCTCCCAAAATCCAGGCATGAACTGATGGTCTTGACGTTTAGCAATGAGTAATTGCCCTTTGGAATTATGTAAAACGCCAACAACGGCCTTGATTGTTTTCATTGATATCGTGGATGGTAAAATAGCAGTATTTTAGCATTAGGTACACATTTGAACTTAACGGATAAAATCCAGATACTCAAACCATACAGCGCACTGCTCAAAGGCAATTTGATGGGCATTGAAAAAGAAGGGCTTCGGGTATCCAGAAAAGGCGGTATTTCCCAGGCGCCACACCCTAGTGCATTTGGGTGTGCGCTCACGCATCCAAACATTACCACGGATTTTTCTGAATCATTGATTGAGTTGGTAACTCCACCCATGCACAGTGCAGATGAAATGTTGTCTTTTTTATCAAAGACTCAACATTATCTATACCAACACTTGCCGAAAGATCAAAGTTTTTGGCCAGCAAGTATGCCTTGTGTGATTCGAGGTGAAACCTATATTCCTATTGCACAGTACGGTTCGTCCAATAGAGGAATGATGAAAACTGTGTATCGTCATGGTTTGGCAAATCGTTACGGTAGTGTGATGCAGACCATTGCAGGCATCCACTTTAATTATTCATTCTCGGTAGAGTTTTGGGAGCAATGCCGTTTATTGTTAGCACCTAATGAAACATTAAGAGCGTTTAGTGATGATGGTTACATGAGGCTTACTCGAAATGTGGTACGTTATGGATGGCTTATTTCTTATTTATTTGGTGCCTCATCTGCAGTTTGTAAATCATTTTTACAAGGGTACCACGAGCATTCCTTGGTTGAATTTAACGATTCTACTTTGTATAAACCCTATGCCACCTCTTTGCGTATGGGCGATATTGGGTATCAAAATTTAGCTGAAGATGAGGCGGGCGTTAAGGCCAATTATAACTCTCTGAGTCATTACATTCATAGTCTTAAAGCCGGAATGCAAACCTCATGCAGTAAATATGAAGCCATTGGTTTAAAGCATCGGGGGGAGTATCAACAATTAAACACCAATATTCTGCAAATTGAGAACGAATATTATGCCTCTGTTCGCCCGAAACCGTCAGTAGAGGAGGGGAAAAAACCGTTAGATGCATTGAATGATAGTGGCATTGATTATATTGAACTTCGATCAATTGATATTAATCCATTGTCTCCTTTAGGCATTGATAAGGACCAAATTTATTTCTTAGAGGCCTTTATGTTGTTTTGTTTATTAGAGTTCTCGCCTGCTATTTCAAGTCGTGAGCAGTTTGAAATTGATAATAACGATCGTCTGGTAGCTCATGAAGGGCGCAAGCCAGGCTTAAAATTAATGCATCAAGGCCAAAGCACACTACTTAAAAAATGCGGTGAAGACCTGTGTAAAAAAATTGAATCTTGTGCGCAGTTATTAAGCAAAGATCATAGCAATGCCGTTAATGATATTGCTCGTCGTATTAATAATCCGGATTTAACGCCATCAGCCGTTACTCTTAGCCAGATGAAAGATAGATCACAAGGTTTTTTTGATTACATTAATTCATTTTCTAAAAAATATAGAAGAGATTTTTTATCTCATGAAGTTGACCAACAGCACTTTAATTATTTAGATAAACAAGCTCAGTTTTCGTGCGAAAAACAAGCCGAGATTGAGCGTTCAGACAACGTGAGTTTCAACCAATTTTTGGTGGATTACTTTAAACGGAGTCCTTGTGATGAGTCATAACGAAACAACCATTTGCGCGCTTGCAAGTAGTACAGGTCAAGGAGGCATTGGCATAGTGCGTGTGTCGGGCGCACGTTGTATTGAAATTGCAAAAAAAATGCTTGGCCATGTACCGAAGCCTCGTTACGCGCATTATGGCTCATTTTTTAATCAAGACGGTGTTGAAATCGACAAAGGTGTGGCATTATTTTTCCCAGCGCCAAATTCATTCACGGGTGAAGATGTGCTTGAATTTCAGGGGCATGGCGGTATTTTAGTAATGCGTTCCTTGCTTGAATCAGCCATGGCCTTAGGCTCGATTGCCGCTGAACCAGGTGAGTTTTCAAAACGAGCTTTTCTTAATGGCAAGATGGATTTATTACAGGCTGAGGCAGTGGCTGATTTGATTGATGCTAGTTCTGAGCAGTCGGCTCGTTCAGCACTTCGATCTTTATCGGGTGAATTTTCTGACCAGGTTAATGCATTGACCAAAGCATTGATTGAGCTACGTGTGTTTGTAGAAGCGACCATTGATTTTTCTGATGAAGAGATTGATTTTTCTGATGAAGAGATTGATTTTTTGAATTCTGAAGGAGTAGGACTAAAAAGTTGCTCATATTAAAGAGTCCATTGAAAGTATTTTAACCTCTGCCGAGCAGGGAGCGATTTTGAGAGAGGGACTGACCGTGGTTATTGCGGGCAAACCTAATGCTGGCAAATCATCCCTTCTTAATGCACTTACTCAGCGCTCCAGCGCAATTGTTACCGACATTGCTGGTACCACACGAGACGTGCTAAAAGAAACCATTCACGTTAATGGCATGCCACTTAACATTATTGATACAGCAGGTTTACACGTAAGTGAGGACAAGATAGAACAAGAAGGCATTAAAAGAGCACACGGTGAAATTGAACGCGCCGACGTGGTTCTAATGGTTTTCGATGCACAAGATAAAGAGCCTGATTTATCAATCTTGCCAGCCGTTGTAAAAGACAAACCTTTGCTGTTGATTAAAAATAAAGTTGATTTAACCAGTGAGTCAACGGGGATGTCTAAAGTTAATGGACGAACGCAAATTTTACTTTGTGCTAAACGCGCTGATGGTTTGGATTTACTAAGGCAAGAGTTATCCGACATTGCTGGTTTGAGCGATACGGGAGAAGGCGTTTTACTGGCTAGAAAACGCCACATCGTTGCACTGGAATCAGCACTAAAATCAATACACAGTGCTTTGGAGCAGCTGGACAATGGTGCTAGTGAGCTAGTTGCTGAGGATTTACGCCAAGCTGGCCAGTCCTTAGGTAGTATTACTGGGGAGTTTTCATCGGATGACTTGTTGGGTGAAATATTCTCCTCTTTTTGCATCGGTAAATAGCTAGATCTTTATGAACATTAAGACAAAATTTTACATTTACTTGTTAACCACCATTGTGCTTTCACCGTTATTGGTGGTTGAGTTAATGTTGGTTTATGAGGCTCGTAATACCATTGACATATTATTAGTAACCATCATCTTACTGGTTTATTTAGGGCTTTATTTTGCTATCCGTAAAGATTTTTTATTGCCTTTTAGCGATTTGCAAAATTGGGTAAATAATTACAACGTTGATCAAAGTGCACGCTTAAGTGACCAGCAAAAAACCAGTTTCCAGCCTGTAGCAAGTGCGATTAATCACCTGATTGAAGAGAACCAACATTTGTACGATGACATGGAAGATATCCTTAATAAGCAGATTCAACGGTTGAGTCAAAAATCAGCTTCTTTAGAAACCCTTTACAGTGTTTCTTCAAAACTTAATAAAATTCATTCAACCGATGAGTTGTTTGAATATTTTTTAGACATCTTTATTAACATGACGGGCGCGTCTTCAGGAGCAGCGAGAAAGCTTGGTGATGAAGGTGAACTGCATTTAGTGGCAGAGCGCGGTGTTATTGATCCAAAAGGTCAAGTGACCGACGTGTTGAGTGCCGATTGTTTTTGTGGCGAGGTCGCCATGGCGAGTGATGTTTGTGTGCAGTTTAGTGTGCATACTTGCGCTAAGTGTGTAGGCGAAAAATCACAAGCTCAAGCGAGCGTGGGTACCATTGTTATTCCACTGCGTTATCACGGAAAAACATTAGGCATATTTAATTTATTTTTTGATACCGAGCCATCACTCGCTTTTGATGAACGTGCCTTGTTAGAATCCATCGCGGACAACATTGCTATTGCGCTAGATAAAGCCAGATTGGATGAGCAAACTAAGCGCATGGAGCTTTCACAAGAGCGCTTATTTCTCTCGCAAGAAATACACGATTCTTTGGCACAAACTATTTACAGTTTAAAGTTACAAGTAACGGTGTTAGGCGATATGCTTAAAAAAGGCGATCGATCAGATGCCAGTGATAAAGTGACTGGGTTGCAATCTAACATCACCCAGGCCAATCAAGAGCTCAGGGAGCTAATGTGTAATTTTCGTGTGCCACTTGACCCTAAAGGCATCGAAGTATCGTTAAAGAATCTTGTGAATCGATTTAAGGCTGAAGAGGGTATTGCAACTTATTTACAAGTAAAGGGAAAGCTTAAGATTCCCCCTGAGGTGGAAATGCAAATTATGCGCATTACTCAAGAAGCATTGTCCAATGTACGTAAGCACGCCCAGGCGCGTAATGTGCGTATTTTGTTATCAGCTAAACCACACTGTCAATTATTAATCGAAGACGACGGTATTGGGTTTAAAAAAGACAAGAACGAAAGTGAAATAATGGGGAATAATATTGGCATGAACATTATGAAAGAGCGTGCCGATAGAATCGGTGCGAGCATTGAGATTGAATCGGAGGCCGATGAAGGCACTCGAATCATTGTGTCGTTTAAGGAAGACTCATGAAGCTTTATATTATCGATGATCACGCACTGTTTCGTAACGGCTTGATCTCCCTTTTAGAATCGAGACAAATTAGCGCTCAAGCAGCCTCTTCTCCTGAACAGGGATTACTGGAAATACCAAACCTTTCGCTGGACGTTATTTTACTTGATTTGCGTATGCCAACCATGTCGGGCGTTGAGGTGTTAAAGTCACTTAAATCGAAAAATATTCAAACCCCTATTGTCATGCTGACCACTAGCACTGAGGAAAATGACTTGCGTAATTGTTTAAAGCACGGTGCTCAAGGTTATCTATTAAAAGACATGGATCCTGATGAGTTGGTCGATGCTTTGAATGAAGTATCTAAAGGTTCAATTGTAGTAGCGCAAGACATGACACATGTATTGGCTAAAGTATTGCGCAATGAATTAACCGACAGTGAGCCTTCTTTTGATTCGCTCACCAATCGGGAAAAAGAAGTGTCCTGTCAGGTGGCTATCGGCCACAGCAATAAAGTAATCGCCAGAGAATTAGGAATTTCAGATGGTACGGTAAAATTACACGTGAAATCAATTCTCAAAAAACTCTCACTCAGTTCACGAGTTGAAGTGGCAGTCATGGTAACTGAAAAGGGCTACTGCAAGTAAATGGACGGGTATCAAAGATTGGTTGTCAAGGCATTAAGAGAAGTGGATGAGGTTTTGCCATGGGACTTGGAAGAAGAAATAGAGCAGGATTTAAATCTGATTGTATTGGATATCAGAGAACAAGATGAGTTCGACATGATGCACATTAAAAATTCACTTCACGTTCCTAGAGGTCGCCTTGAAGGCGCCTGTGTTTGGAATTACGATGATACAATCCCAATATTAGCTCAAGCTAGAGATCAAAACATTGTGGTTGTGTGCCGATCCGGCAATCGGTCGGTCCTTGCAGCACTCACCATGCAACAGATGGGCTTTAGTCAAGTGCGCTCACTTAAGTTAGGCATTAAGGGCTGGAACGATAACGACCTAGAGATGTTGAACAATCAAGGGAATATTGTTGATATTAATAAAGCCGATGAATGGCTTAATAAGGCCGTTGCAAAAGACAAGCTAAAACCTTAATTATCTGCGTTAGTAATTATTTAAGAAAAAAATCAAAATAGTGCTTGACGCACAAAATATTCTGAGTATAATTTCCACCTTTCACCGCGTCAGAAAACAGTTTTATTTTTTTGGTTGTGGTAGCTCTTTAAAAATATATCAAACAACTTGTGTGGGCACTCGTACAATAAAAATTGTGCAGTGCACACGAAACAATTGCATTTATTTGTAGTTGTTCCGACAAAACAAAAGCAGATAAGCTTTTAAAAAAATTGAACGCAAAGCGCACTTATTTATAAGTGTTGCCAATGTTCTAAATAGTTAGAATTGAACTGAAGAGTTTGATCCTGGCTCAGATTGAACGCTGGCGGTATGCTTAACACATGCAAGTCGAACGGAAACGATACTAGCTTGCTAGTAGGCGTCGAGTGGCGGACGGGTGAGTAACGCGTAGGAATCTACCTAATAGTGGGGGATAGCCCAGAGAAATCTGGATTAATACCGCATAATCTCTATGGAGTAAAGGGGCCCTCTTCTTGAAAGGTTTCGCTATCAGATGAGCCTGCGTAAGATTAGCTAGTTGGTGAGGTAAAAGCTCACCAAGGCGACGATCTTTAGCTGGTCTGAGAGGATGATCAGCCACACTGGAACTGAGACACGGTCCAGACTCCTACGGGAGGCAGCAGTGGGGAATATTGGACAATGGGCGCAAGCCTGATCCAGCAATACCGCGTGTGTGAAGAAGGCCTGAGGGTTGTAAAGCACTTTCAATTGTGAAGAAAAGTTAAAGGTTAATAACCTTTAGCCTTGACGTTAACTTTAGAAGAAGCACCGGCTAACTCCGTGCCAGCAGCCGCGGTAATACGGAGGGTGCAAGCGTTAATCGGAATTACTGGGCGTAAAGCGTGCGTAGGTGGTTTGTTAAGTTAGATGTGAAAGCCCTGGGCTCAACCTAGGAACTGCATTTAAAACTGGCAAACTAGAGTATAGGAGAGGAAAGTGGAATTTCAGGTGTAGCGGTGAAATGCGTAGATATCTGAAGGAACATCAATGGCGAAGGCAGCTTTCTGGACTAATACTGACACTGAGGTACGAAAGCGTGGGTAGCAAACAGGATTAGATACCCTGGTAGTCCACGCCGTAAACGATGACAACTAGCCGTTGGGAGGGTTTACCTCTTAGTGGCGAAGCTAACGCGTTAAGTTGTCCGCCTGGGGAGTACGGCCGCAAGGTTAAAACTCAAAGGAATTGACGGGGACCCGCACAAGCGGTGGAGCATGTGGTTTAATTCGATGCAACGCGAAGAACCTTACCTGGTCTTGACATACACGGAACTTTCCAGAGATGGATTGGTGCCTTCGGGAACCGTGATACAGGTGCTGCATGGCTGTCGTCAGCTCGTGTCGTGAGATGTTGGGTTAAGTCCCGTAACGAGCGCAACCCTTATCCTTATTTGCCAGCACATCATGGTGGGAACTATAAGGAGACTGCCGGTGATAAACCGGAGGAAGGCGGGGACGACGTCAAGTCATCATGGCCCTTACGACCAGGGCTACACACGTGCTACAATGGGAAGGACAAAGGGTTGCTAAGCCGCGAGGTGGTGCTAATCTCATAAACCTTTTCGTAGTCCGGATCGGAGTCTGCAACTCGACTCCGTGAAGTCGGAATCGCTAGTAATCGTGGATCAGAACGCCACGGTGAATACGTTCCCGGGTCTTGTACACACCGCCCGTCATACCATGGAAGTGGGTTGCACCAGAAGTAGCTAGTCTAACTGTTTACAGAGGACGGTTACCACGGTGTGATCCATGACTGGGGTAAAGTCGTAACAAGGTAACCCTAGCGGAAGCTGGGGTTGGATCACCTCCTTAAGAAAAGTATGAGTGTCCACAACAAGTTGTTTGATAAAATTTAATGAGAAGAAAGACCAAGTGATCCCTTCTAAACTAGTAATAGTTTTATTCGGGTCTGTAGCTCAGTTGGTTAGAGCGCACCCCTGATAAGGGTGAGGTCGGTGGTTCAAATCCACCCAGACCCACCACTTTTTCATTTTACGGCGTTAAAAGTTCAGTCGTTTACCTAGTTGTAAGCCCCATTACTTTTGCCTTGTATAATAAAAAAGACTTATATATAGGGCTAGCTTAAAATAGAGTAATCGATATAATATGATTAGTCTGTTATTTTTCTTTTAGGTGAGGCGCATGACAAATAAATGCGGGAGTGTAGTAAATCTACATGACCAAATGCAAGAGGAATGCAACAAAGCATAAAAGCAAAAGAATAACTAATGGGGCCATAGCTCAGCTGGGAGAGCGCTTGCCTTGCACGCAAGAGGTCGGGAGTTCGATCCTCCCTGGCTCCACCACTTAATCTTTCACTTAAAAACTTAAACAAGATAATGTTAATCGTTACTTTGTTTAAGTTTTTATACCGCGCCTTCGGGTGTGGAGCTCTTTAACAATTTAATACATGAAGTAAAGTTTGTAAATATACAATATAACAACGCGATGACTGTTGTGATGACAGTCATCATTGGTGTATTGCATTGACACAACAATTTCAAAAAATATGGATTCTCATTGAGAGATTAATTTCTCTCATTGAAAAATAAAAAGAATTCACCGATTGAGATTTATCTCAATTTGTGACTTCAAGGTGAAATACGAAACCTTATAACCTTTATAGGTTTGAGATTTTAGATTTTGTTTGGATTTGAGGCATTTTTTGAGCGAACGCCGGAGTTTGGTTAATCCAAATGACAAGTGAGCGAAGAAAATAACAAAGAAGACAAATAAAAGATAGAAGATACAAGCAGATAATTTGGGGTTATATGGTCAAGTGAATAAGTGCATACGACGGATGCCTTGGCATTAGAAGGCGATGAAGGACGTGATAATCTGCGATAAGCTTCGGTTAGCTGATAAATTAGCTTTTACCCGGAGATCTCCGAATGGGAAAACCCAGTGGTCATCAGACCATTATCCTTAACTGAATACATAGGTTAAGGAGGCAAACCTAGGGAACTGAAACATCTAAGTACCTAGAGGAAAAGAAATCAACCGAGATTCCCTTAGTAGCGGCGAGCGAACGGGGAACAGCCCTTAAGCATATTTTAAATTACTAGAATGTTCTGGAAAGTTCAACGATACAGGGTGATAGTCCCGTATAGGAA
This sequence comes from uncultured Candidatus Thioglobus sp., assembly GCA_000205985.2. Taxonomy (GTDB): domain Bacteria; phylum Pseudomonadota; class Gammaproteobacteria; order PS1; family Pseudothioglobaceae; genus SUP05. The sequence continues at coordinate 34,067 of GG729997.1, forward strand.
AGTTTAATTTATGTGAAATCGAGTAAGGCGGCGCACGTGAAACGCTGTTTGAATATGGGGGGACCACCCTCCAAGGCTAAATACTCTCTAATGACCGATAGTGAACAAGTACCGTGAGGGAAAGGCGAAAAGAACCCCGGGAGGGGAGTGAAATAGAACCTGAAATCGTATGCATACAAGCAGTAGGAGCGGATTTATTCCGTGACTGCGTACCTTTTGTATAATGGGTCAGCGACTTACTTCTCAGTAGCAAGGTTAACCATTAGGGGAGCCGTAGGGAAACCGAGTCTTAAATGGGCGTTAGTTGCTGGGAGTAGACCCGAAACCGGGTGATCTATCCATGGCCAGGGTGAAGGTTAGGTAAAACTAACTGGAGGCCCGAACCCACTTATGTTGAAAAATGAGGGGATGAGCTGTGGATAGGGGTGAAAGGCCAAACAAACCCGGAGATAGCTGGTTCTCTCCGAAATCTATTTAGGTAGAGCCTCATGTATTACTTCAGGGGGTAGAGCACTGTTATGGCTAGCGGGTCGTCAAGACTTAGTAAACCATTGCAAACTCCGAATACCTGAAAGTATTAGCATGGGAGACACACTGCGGGTGCTAACGTCCGTAGTGGAAAGGGAAACAACCCAGACCGTCAGCTAAGGTCCCAAAATTGTAGTTAAGTGGGAAACGATGTGAAAAGGCCCAGACAGCCAGGAGGTTGGCTTAGAAGCAGCCATTCCTTTAAAGAGTGCGTAATAGCTCACTGGTCGAGTCGGTTTGCGCGGAAGATTTAACGGGGCTAAAACTACATACCGAAGCTACGGATCACACTATGTGTGATGGTAGGAGAGCGTTCTGTAAGCCGTTGAAGGTATCCTGTGAGGGATGCTGGAGGTATCAGAAGTGCGAATGCTGACATGAGTAACGATAAAGGGGGTGAAAAACCCCCTCGCCAGAAGTCCAAGGTTTCCTACGCAACGTTAATCGGCGTAGGGTGAGTCGGCCCCTAAGGCGAGGCAGAAATGCGTAGTCGATGGGAAACAGGTTAATATTCCTGTACTTCATATAACTGCGATGGGAAGACGGAGTAGGTTAGCTCAGCAAGGCGATGGTTGTCCTTGTTCAAGCGTGTAGAGTAGGTTCTTAGGAAAATCCGGGAACCTTAGATTTAGTTCTAAAGCTCAAGGCGTGATAACGAGCCCTCTTTTGGGCGAAGTGAGTGATACCATGCTTCCAGGAAAATCCTCTAAGCTATAGGTTATATGAAACCGTACCCCAAACCGACACAGGTGGACGAGATGAGAATTCTAAGGCGCTTGAGAGAACTCGGGTGAAGGAACTAGGCAAAATGACACCGTAACTTCGGGAGAAGGTGTGCTCTTTGTGGTGATTTCACTAGCTGAATAAGCTATAGAGAGTTGAAGAAACCAGGTGGCTCCGACTGTTTATTAAAAACACAGCACTCTGCAAACACGTAAGTGGACGTATAGGGTGTGACGCCTGCCCGGTGCTTGAAGGTTAATTGATGAGGTTAGGATTCGTCCGAAGCTTTTGATCGAAGCCCAAGTAAACGGCGGCCGTAACTATAACGGTCCTAAGGTAGCGAAATTCCTTGTCGGGTAAGTTCCGACCTGCACGAATGGCGTAACGAGGGCCACACTGTCTCCACCCGAGACTCAGTGAAATTGAAATTGCTGTTAAGATGCAGTATACCCGCGGCCAGACGGAAAGACCCCGTGCACCTTTACTACAGCTTTGCATTGAACTCTGATCCTACCTGTGTAGGATAGGTGGGAGACTTTGAAACCGGGACGCTAGTTCTGGTGGAGTCATCCTTGAAATACCACCCTGGTATGGTTGGGGTTCTAACCTTGGTCCGTTATCCGGATTGGGGACAATGCATGGTGGGTAGTTTGACTGGGGCGGTCTCCTCCTAAAGAGTAACGGAGGAGCGCAAAGGTACCCTCAGCACGGTCGGACATCGTGCAATGAGCGCAAAGGTAAAAGGGTGCTTGACTGCGAGACTGACACGTCGAGCAGGTAGGAAACTAGGTCTTAGTGATCCGGTGGTTCTGAGTGGAAGGACCATCGCTCAACGGATAAAAGGTACGCCGGGGATAACAGGCTGATACCGCCCAAGAGTTCACATCGACGGCGGTGTTTGGCACCTCGATGTCGGCTCATCACATCCTGGGGCTGAAGCAGGTCCCAAGGGTATGGCTGTTCGCCATTTAAAGTGGTACGCGAGCTGGGTTTAGAACGTCGTGAGACAGTTCGGTCCCTATCTACCGTGGGCGTTGGAGACTTGAGGGAAGCTGTTCTTAGTACGAGAGGACCGGAATGGACACACCTCTGGTGTTTCGGTTGTGACGCCAGTCGCATTGCCGAGTAGCTATGTGTGGAAAGGATAACCGCTGAAAGCATCTAAGCGGGAAGCCCCTCCCAAGATTAGGTCTCCCTGACAGTTTAACTGTCCTAAAGATCCCTCGGAGACTACGAGGTTGATAGGCACGGTGTGGAAGAGTAGTGATACTTGAAGCTAACGTGTACTAATTGATCGTGAGGCTTGACCATATAACACCCAAATTATTTGAATAATTTATTATTCAATTCATAGTTTTTGTGTTGATGTGTCATGCAATACACTGATGTACAGTGACAAACTTATTACATGTATTAATTGTTATATCTTCTGATTGTTTACAATCAAGGTATAAAAACTTTTTAATTCGCAAGTACTGCATAAATGCAGCACTTGCAACCAGTTTGCTTAGTGACAATAGCGAGTGTGACCCACCTGATCCCATACCGAACTCAGAAGTGAAACCACTTAGCGCCGATGGTAGTGTGGGGTCTCCCCATGTGAGAGTAGGACATTGCTAGGCTTTAAATTCAAAATACCCCAACATTTCAATGAGTGTTGGGGTATTTTTTTGTTTAAAATAAACATATTAATAACTTTAAGAGGGTGATATGAATACTGTAGAAGTCTTAAATGAAGCAATTAATCTTAAATCAAAAGAGCGTTTTATACTTGTTGAAGGTATATTAAAAAGCCTTGATAAACCTGGTGGTCCCCCGGTCCCACTCAAACT
>GG729996.1 GCA_000205985.2 uncultured Candidatus Thioglobus sp.
AATTTCCTTATGTGTTTTTAACGGGCATGGAAGAGGATTTATTTCCTTCTAGGCAAAGCAAGGATGAACCACATTTGATGGATGAGGAAAGAAGACTGTGCTACGTAGGCATGACACGAGCCATGAAAAAACTTACCTTGTCTTTTGCAATTAAACGCTTTCTACACGGTCAATCTTTGTATGCCTACCCTTCTCGATTCTTAGACGAGATTCCTAGCGAATACCTAAATTCCATCAAGCAAAAATTCGGTGCAACGGCACAAAATTACAAGGATGATGATATTTTTAATCAAGACATTGAACCCGAAGGGCAAGGTCAACTTTCAATTGGGGTAACGGTTAAGCACGCTAAATTCGGCTTTGGAACGGTGCTTAATTTTGAAGGGGACGGTGACTCTGCTAGAATACAAATTAAGTTTAAAAAAGCAGGTACTAAATGGCTCATTAGTTCGTATGCTAACTTGGAATTTGTTTAATTTTATTTTCCTGCGGAGGCAAAACCTCCCGAACTTAATGTATCAATAACAATGTCTTAAGCTTTATTAGCGTGAGGAATTGCCTCGTGGCTTATTAGCTCATACGCTAATTTAGAATTTGTTTAATTCAAGGTTTTCTTTAGATCATCAATAGAAAAGCTTTGCACCGTTTGCTCATCGGTATAAACCGGCTTCATCTTTGTGTGGGATCCTGATTCTTTTTCAATGGCCATTTGTCTAGAAGTAACTACATCCAAGCAATCGGTAATCATTTTTTGCGTACCTTCAGTGAGTGGATGACGAAGACCTGGCTTAGTCATGGTGTCTTTTGCTACAGCAATTAATGTCTTTCTAACGGCGCTTAATAGACGAATTTCAAAATCAGGCTGTTTTTTTGTACTCATAATAGGGTTTGAATATTTTTTAAATGGTGTTCAAGTGTTATTTTATCAAGGTTCTTAGGTTTAATCCCTTTCATTGATTGCAGTTTCTCGCTACCAGGCCAATTCATGTCAATAACTTGGGCAACCAACTCAGGATGATTACAAATTAAAGCCATGTCGCAGCCACTGTCTAACGAAACTTGAACACGCTCAGCAATGTCTTTAATAAAATGTGCACCTTGCATAGAAAGATCATCACTAAAAACTACACCGGAAAAACCAAGTTGCGACTGCAAAATTTCTTTAATCCACTTTGATGAAAAACCAGCCGGCTTATCATCCACTTGATCGTACACCACATGCGCAGGCATAATGGCATCTAAGCCGTTATTAATCAATCCTTTAAAGGCAAGAATATCTTGTCGAATTTCATTCATCGAACGATCGTCTATTGGCAAGTCAAGGTGAGAATCAAGCATCACATGTCCATGCCCAGGAAAATGCTTACCAACACATTTCATACCGGCTTCATGCATGCCATCAATTAACGAACCTGCAAGCTTCACAACCACTTCTGGATTAGAATGAAAAGCCCTATCGCCAATCACAGAAGAGTTGCCATAATCAAGGTCCAGCACTGGTGCAAAAGAAAAATCCACACCAGTCTCTAACAACTCTGCAGCCAAAACCCAGCCACAAGAAAAATGCTTGTTCAAGTGCTTGTTCTGGATTCTTGTCATAAAACTTCGCCAAGTTTTGCCATGGCCGGGCAAGTGTGTAAAACCTTGACGAAAACGTTGTACTCGCCCACCTTCATGATCAACAGCAATCAATAAATCTGAATTAATAATACGTATTGAAGCAATGAGTGCCTTAACTTGATCAATGCTCTTGTAATTACGAGTAAAAAGAATAACACCGCCAATGCTTGGTTTGGTCAATTGAGATTTTTCTGTCTTAGTAAGTGCCAAACCCGACACATCCATCATGATTGAGCCTAGTGTCATTATGAGATGTGAGGTTTAACTTTATAGACTAACCACAGCACGGGTATGCCAATCAAAGTAGTGATGATAAAGAATTCACCGTAACCAAATTGCTCAACCAATGTGCCAGAATAACCACCAAATATTTTAGGTAGTAAGGTCATGAGCGAGGAAAATATTGCATACTGAACTGCGGTAAATTGAATGTTAGTCAGGCTGGATAAAAAGGCAATGAACGCCGCACCCGCCAATCCGGCAGAAAGATTATCCATTGTAATGGTAACGTACAACCAGGTAATGTCATGGCCCACATTTTGCTAAAACAATAAACAATAAATTGGTCAGTGATGAGAGTAATGCACCTAAAAATAACACTTTAAATACACCAACTCTGATTGCCATTACCCCACCAAAAAACCCGCCGGCAATGGTCATAAACAAACCGAATGTCTTGGAGATTGTGGCAATTTCAACTTTTAGTAAACCCATGTCTTGAGAAAAAATATTAGCCACCACACCAAGCACAATATCGCTAATTCGAGACAAGCCAATCACGGGTAAAAACAACAGCGCAACGTTCAACCCATAACGATTAAAGAAATCCTTAATCGGATCCACGTAAGTACTATTAACCATGGATCGGTTCACAATGTTAAACGCAATCAACACTCTTGCAGCAACGTAAGCACCCACTAAAGCCAATACCATGCGCAAACTTCCTACAATAAAACCGGCTAAATGTTTATTGGAAAAAACCGCACTCAATGATCCTTTTAAGTCTTTCACCAAATCTGATGTTGATACAAAAGTCAAAATAAAAACAGTAACAACCGATAAAAATAATAAGAAAAATCGAGCGTAATCTTGTGTGCTGTATTCCACTTCTTTTTGTTCAGATTTAGGTTCACTAACAATCAGCGTGGTGATCACTCCAATCAGCATTACACCAGACATGATGACGTAAGTATTAGACCATGCAGAATAACTGTATAACTCTTTGGTAGAGCCCAGATAACTGGCCATAAACAAACCGCCTGCACCTGCTACCAACATGCCGATTCGATAGCCTGCAATGTAAGTGGCAGAAAGCATGGATTGCATGTCTTGATCAGCCGATTCAATGCGATAAGCATCAATTACAATGTCTTGCGTGGCTGAGGAAAAACCCAAAAGTACGGCGCCATAGGCAAGTATCTCTAAACTGCTTACACCGGCTTTTGGATCCACTGTGGACATTAACAAAATAGAGCCCATAATGGCCAGCTGAGAAACCAGCATCCATGCACGACGACGACCTAAAAAGTGTGTTAAAAAAGGCAAAGGTAAGCGATCAACCAATGGTGCCCAAACAAATTTAAAGGAGTAACCTAGTGCTGCCCATGAAAAGTAAGTAATGGTGGATTTTGCTACACCCGCTTCATTAAGCCATAAGCCTAACGTTGAAAAAATAAGCAAAATAGGAATTCCAGCCGAAAAACCCAAAAATAGCATGGTTATTACTCGAGGATGAACGAACAACTTAATACTATCGAGATAACTCACTAACATTGATTCCAAGGCATGCCATCGTGACGCCAGCCATTCACATTACCACGCTGATCACTCTCATCAAGGTCACCCTCAAAGCCGCTCACAATGTGTGCTACATTTGTAAACCCATGATCTATTAAGCACTTTCCAGCATCGTCTGAACGATAACCACTGCGACAGATCAAAATAATTTCAGTGTCTAAAATACGATCACGCTTACCAATAAAACGTTTTACTGCACCAATGAACTCTTGTGGGTGTGGCTCCCAATCTGGCTCATCCACCCAAGGTACAAAAATACAATCAAGCGGTCTACCAACAAACTTGTTTTCGGCTTCAGTGCGAACGTCTATCAAAAAAGCATTATCGTTTTCTTGTAAATGCTCATAGGCTTTTTTTGGCAAGTATTGTACTAACTGACTCATGACTTCATTATAACGACATCTTCACCAATTTGAACGTTCTCAAACAACTCAACAACATCCTTATTGCGCATACGAATACAGCCTTTTGATCCTGGTTTTCCCATTATGGTTTCGTCTGGCGATCCGTGAATGTAGATGTATCGATCCTTGGTGTTTTGATTGCGCTCTTCCGACCCTTCTAACCAAAGAATACGAGTTAGTATCCAGTCTCGATCAGGATGTTGGATGGACAATGCTTTGTTGTAAATCTCGCCGGGTGCTTGGCGCGATACCAATACTGAATTATCAGGAAGATCCTGACCTACCCTTGGTGTAAATTTTAAACTTCCCTATCGGCGTACAATAAAGAACCTTCGATCTCGCCCACACCATTTAACGCGCTACTGATTAAATAAGATCTATCTTTGTACTTAAGCGTTTGTTCTGAAATGTTAATTGTAATCATTTAGTAAATAAAGCAATGGATTCAACATGGGCCGTTTGTGGAAACATATCCATCACGCCGGCTGTTTGTAGTTTATACCCTAACTCGATTAAACGCGCTGTATCTCTAGCTAAAGTGGCCGGATTACACGATACATACACCAAGCGCTCAATACCAAGTTTTGGTAAAAATTCAACAATTTCCAGTGCGCCAGATCGAGCTGGATCGAGTAAAGCTTTGTTGTAATTTTTACCCCTAAACCACTCAAAACCATCCACTTCTTGAAACAAGTCAGCCTTGTAAAAATCAACGTTCGTTATATTATTTTGATCGGCGTTGTATTTAGCGCGCTCAATCAAACCTAAATCGCCTTCAACGCCAACCACGTGTTTAACATGTCGTGCAATCGGCAAGGTAAAGTTACCCAATCCACAAAATAAATCAATCACTTCATCGGATTCATTTAATTCAAGTAATTCAAGCGCTAAATTAATCATCTTTTGATTGAGCTTAAAATTCACCTGAGTAAAATCAGTCGGTAAAAACTCCATTTCAATATTATGATTAGGATGAGAATAAGTCAATACTACTGACTTATCTAAAGGCTTAACAGTATCCAGACCACCACTTTGTGTGTACCAAGTAAAGCCAAGATCATGGGCACAGTCTGCCAATATCTGCTCATCTTTAGCATTCAGTGGTTCTAAATGTCGTAGAATCAACACGGTGTCTTGTTCAGCAATGGCCACTTCAATTTGTGGCACTTGAGATTTGACGCTCAATTGTTCAATGCACTGTGCCAGATCTTCAAGATGATCGCCAAGTGAAGGATGCAAAACTTCACAGCGACTCATATTAGTTATGAATGAAGATTTTTTTTCTCTAAAACCCACCAAAACTTTTTCTTTTTTAGCAACGTAACGCACACCGAGTCTTGCCTTGCGACGATAACCCCAACTCTCAACTTGAAGCGGCTCCAGCCAAATTATAGGTTCTGTCTTAGCTTGTTGCATCAAAGCATCTTTTAGCCATTTACCTTTAGCGATGATTTGATCTTCGCTCGACAAATGCTGAAACGAGCAGCCACCACAAATACCAAATACTTCACATTTTGGTGTGATGCGATTATTCGCCGCTTTAAGAACTTCCTTGACATCCGCCTCTTCAAACTTAGCACGAGAAAAGGTACGGTCAGCAATCACGGTTTCACCCGGTAAAGCACCAGAGACAAAAATCACTTTTTCTTCAAAATGCGCAATACCTCGACCTTCATGTGAAAGCGATTCGATTTCTAATTCGTAGGTTTTGGCTTTTGGTTTTCTTCTTCTACCCATTTAACAACTCAATCCAATGTTTGACCGGTATTTTAGTGCCTTTTTGCAGGTGTATTAAACAACCGATATTACTGGTAACAATCATCTGCGGGTTGGAGGCCTGCAAATGCTTTAATTTATTAATTTTCAAAGTTTGGGCTAATTTTGGCTGAAAAATTGAATACGTACCTGCCGAACCACAACACAAGTGTGAATCAACCACTGGTGTAGTTGTGTAGCCCAAACTGGTCAAAATAGAATTTACCAAGCCGCTTAATTGCTGACCGTGTTGCATCGTGCAAGGCTCTTGATAAACAACGTTAGTTCTTTCTAAATTAAGTTGCGTTAAATCCTTATCTACTAAAAATTCAGCAATGTCTTTCGTTTTATTTGAAATAATGATCGCCTTTTGATAATACGGATCATACTCATCAAATATTGATGCGTAATCTTTAACCATCAAACCACAACCGCTGGCACTGGAAATAATCACATCAACATCAAACTCAAGCCAAGCATCAATGTTGGTCTTGATTTTACTCATGGCATCATCAAGTGCACTTAGATGCTGGTCAACAGCACCACAGCATTGTTTCTGCGGGGTTTCAATAGTATCATAACCCAGTTTTGCCAAAATATTTTTGATACTGTGATTAATGTTTGGTGCTAGTGCTGGTTGTACACAACCACCCAACAACAACACGGTACCGATCTTAGTGGGCGGCTTAATTAGACCACCTTGTGCCTTAGAGTGTCTAGCCATAAAACCAATTGGATTAAATAATAATGGTGTGGTTAATAATTTACGCACTGAATAACGATACGCTTTTTGCCAAAGTGGTCGTTTGGACTCTATGAATTCTCGTCCAATGTCCACTAGATTTCCATACTCAACACCTGATGGACAGGTAGTTTCGCAAGCTCTGCAAGTTAAACACCGATCTAAATGCAAAATACTTTGATCAGAAAAATGATTATCTTCCAGCGATGATTTAATTAGATAAATACGCCCACGAGGTGAGTCTAACTCATCACCTAACAATTGGTAAGTGGGGCAAGTGGCTAAGCAAAAACCACAATGCACACACTTACGAATAATTTCATTGGCCTTAAAATTTTGAATGTGGTCTGTTTGCATTACTGGAACACACCTTTAGGGTCGAATACTTGTTTTAACCTTTGCTCAATTTGTTGAGTTAAATTTGAAGATGTAGCTAATTTAGTAGGTGCTGTTAATTCATCAACGTACGAACTTGGTAATACTTTAAAGCTAATCTGAGCAATTAGTGCTAACCGACCTTTTGAACCCACTAACAAACGTGCTACGTCATACCCTGCCACATTTTTCATTACCTGGCCGCCAAAATTTAACAACTCACCTCTGCCATCAATAATTTGCACTCCTAAAATAGCATCTGATAAATCTTGCCCGCCATTAGCATAAACAGCACCAATACTGGATTTTATCATCACTCACGAAAAAAGTAAGGGATTGGCTATTTTTAGCCAATGTTTTTTTAATTTCTTTAATGCTAGTGCCTGCTTTAACAGTAATAAACCAACTCTTCTGGATAAATATTCCACCACGCCGGCATAATCTAGCCTTTCGGTATTGATATGCAAATTATCTGATGCTCGAACCACTGTTTGCAGTTGAGCGATTCTTTCTGTCATTATAAT
>GG729995.1 GCA_000205985.2 uncultured Candidatus Thioglobus sp.
CGGTACCGGGGGGACCCACTTGATCACTTTAACAACAAGGAAAGAAAGTTGGCGTGGTGTCGCGTGGTTATAAAGGCTCGCATCAACAAGGAAGCTTGTTGGTTGATAAAAATACTCACGCCAGTAAGTCGGGTGATGAGCCATTGCTGATTGCTACACAAACCCAAGCCGTGGTGATGGTAAATAAAGATCGAGCTCAGGCGGTTAAGGATTTAATCTCCAATCATAAAGTTGATTTGGTGATCAGTGATGATGGACTTCAGCACTACGCCATGGGTAGAGACGTTGAAATTGCTGTTATTGATGGAAAACGTCGATTTGGCAACGGTTTATTTTTACCAGCTGGACCTTTGAGAGAATCAGTTTCAAGGTTAAAAAGTGTGGATTTTGTGATTAATAATGGTGCATTGCATGCAGGTGAAATATCATCTGAGTTAGTACCAAAGGTGTTTATTAATGTAGGCACGGGAAAGGAAAAATCATTGAACTTTTTTAAAGATAAAACCTGCCACGGTATTGCTGGTATTGGCTACCCACAGCGTTTTTTTGATTCTTTGAATGCACTTGGGGTTCATGTGTTGCCACATGTTTTTGCTGATCACTACATCTACTCAAAAAAAGATTTAGAATTTACAGACGGGCATCCTATTCTTATGACCGCTAAGGATTGTGTAAAATGCAAAGAGTTCGCAACGGATCGGATGTGGTATTTACAAGTCGAAGCCGATTTAAGTGATGATTTTTTAAAACAATTGAGTTCAAAATTATGATCGACGAAGATTTATTAAAGTTACTGGTTTGCCCTAAATCTAAGGAACCACTTAAGCAAGTGGGTGATGAGCTAATTTGTGAGAAGAGTGGTTTGGCTTATCCTGTTAAGGATGGAATTCCGGTTTTATTAGAAGAAGAGGCGCGTAAGCTAAAAACTAAGTGATGGACTTTTCCGTTATCATCCCCGCGCGTTACGCGTCTTCACGTCTGCCGGCAAAATTACTCCAAGATATTCATGGCAAGCCATTGATTCAACACACTTTTGAGAATGCTGTTAACAGTGGGGCATCGCGCGTGATTATTGCCACGGATGATCAGCGTATTGAGAGCATTGCCACAGAATTTGGTGCCAGTACTTGCATGACGGGGTGATTACCATACTTCAGGCACTTCAAGAATTGCCGAGGTATTGGAGTTGTTAGATATTGATGATGAGGAAATTATTGTTAATGTTCAAGGTGATGAGCCGATGCTAGAGCCAAGTGTGATTAAACAAGTGGGCAAAAAATTTAGCCAGTAGTAACATGGAAATGGCTACCTTATGCGAAAGAGTTGTAGACAAAGAACAATACCTTGATCCTAATTGCGGTTAAAGTGTATTTAATAAATTTGGAAAAGCTTTATATTTTTCGCGGCTCTCCTATTCCTGCTTTTAGAGAAAATAATGATTTTGACGTTGAATTATGTTTCAAACACATCGGCATTTACGCCTACCGTTCTAGTTTTATCAAGCAATACTTAACCATGGACAGTTCTCGTTACGAGCAAGTTGAAAGGCTAGAGCAACTCACTGTGCTCAATGAAGGTTTTGATGTACATGTAGAAAAGGCTTGTGCTCCAACTGGATATGGCGTGGACACTATTGATGATTTGGAAAAAGCCAGAGAGGCAATGAAGTGATTATTGACGGTAAACAAATTGCAAAAGAATTAAGGGTAAAAATTACGGACAAAGTCAGTACGCTAGATCGCAAACCAGGCTTAGCAGTAATTTTAGTTGGTGATGACCCTGCATCCGCTGTCTACGTTCGTAATAAAGACAACGCCTGTAAAGAGGTGGGTTTTTATTCTGAAAAAATTAATAAACCTGCAAACATCACCCAAGCCGAGTTGTTATCTGAAGTTGATCGTTTAAATCATGATGATAAGATTGATGGTATTTTGGTGCAATTACCACTACCTTCTCATTTGGACACTAATCAAGTCGTTGAAGCGATTAATCCATCCAAAGACGTTGACGGCTTCCACAGTGAGAATATTGGAAAATTGATGCAAAATAGAGCTTTTTTACGCCCTTGTACGCCAAAAGGGGTGATGACCTTACTACAAATAACGGGCATTGATTTAGCGGGTAAAAACTGCGTGGTGGTTGGTGCTTCAAATATTGTGGGCCGCCCAATGGCGATAGAGCTCTTAAATGCTAGCGCAACTGTTACCATTTGTAACAGTAAAACGAAAAATTTAAGCGATAAAATTAAACAAGCAGATGTTCTTGTGGTGGCCGTTGGTAGGCCAAAAATGATTCAAGGTAACTGGATTAAAGAAGGTGCAACGGTGATTGATGTTGGTATTAACCGATTGGACAATGGTAAGTTAGTTGGCGATGTTGATTTTGATGCGACTAAAGACAAGGTTGCGTGGATCACGCCAGTGCCTGGCGGTGTAGGACCAATGACCATTGCCACTTTATTAGAAAATACGCTAATGGCGTATGAAAATAAAATTTAAAGGATGAATTATGAAAATATTTTTAAAAATTTTTAGAAATGGCTTTAGGCGCCTTAATTGCGTTAATTAGTTGGTTAATTCCCACTAATAAAGTTAAAAGAAGTCTGGAAGACCAAAAGGCAGTTGATTCACAAACTCAAAATATAGAGTTGTATCAGTTTTTTGCATGCCCTTTTTGTATCAAAACTAGAAGAACGATCAGAAAGTTGAATATCAAATAGTCACTAGAAATGCACAATCTGAAGGCGTTTACAGAAGTGAATTATTATCAGAAGGCGGTAAAATTCAAGTGCCCTGTTTAAAAATCACCGAAAACGATAAAATTACTTGGATGTACGAAACGGCTGAGATTGCTACCTATTTAGAAAATCGCTTTGGTTAAAACAAGGAAAGAAAGTGAAAATTAAATCGTTAATTTTAGTTCTTGTTTATTTTTTTTCGTTAAATATTTTTGCACAAACAGGCGTTATTTTGTTGCATGGTAAGTGGGGTACAACGAAGTCGGGGTCGCCAATAGGAAAGTTGGCAAATGCGCTTAATGGAAAAGGGTTTGTAGTGGTTACTCCGGAAATGTCTTGGTCGCGTAGTCGTTATTACGATTCAACTTATGAAGAATCAATGAGTGAGATTAATACCCACGTACAATCTTTAAAAGCACGCGGTGTTGATAAAATTGTGGTGGGTGGGCACAGCATGGGCGCTAATGCAGCCATTGGTTATGGCTCTCAATATGGCGATATTGATGGTGTATTGGCCATTGCACCTGGACACGTACCAGACGTTGAATTTTTCCAAAATAAAATTAACAATGATTGGGAGAGAGCCAAGAAAATTATCAGTCAAGGTACAGGCGATAAGAAAGGGAAGTTTAAAGACCTTAATCAAGGTAAAAAGAAAAACGTTCAAACAACAGCAAAAATTTATTTGAGTTGGTTTGATCCAAACGGTCCAGCGGTTATACCTAACAATGTTAACAGTCTAAAATCTCCTTTACTGTGGGTAATAGGTGAAAAAGATATTATGAATAAAAGAGGGGAAAAATACGCTTTTAGCAAGGCACCTTATTTTTCAAAAAATCAGTATTCAATAGTTAAAGGTGGGGCACGGCGCCACACCTGTTAAAGGTAAAAAAGTGATTATTCAATGGCTTAAAGATCTCTAATTTTTCATTAATAATAAGTGATTTATATTGAAGGCGGTACCAAGACTCAAAGAGCATTGTCTAAAGAGCTTTATTATTTTTGCTCTCAAGAATTGGCCATTAAAAAACAGATTGATATTGACTTAAAGATTCAAGATATTGAAAATGCACAAGCTTGGACAGACCACGAAGGTGAAGGTAAGTTCTATATTGATATTGAAAAAGATTTAAGCAGTGATCAATTTATTACTGCTTTTTGCCATGAGATGATTCATGTTATTCAGCATCTACGTGATAAACCCATTAGTGAAAAAGAAGCTTATCAGATGGAGAGTGGATTGTCAGAACAGTTTAAGTTGTTAAATAAAAATTAAGGCAAGAAGTCTTTTAATTTTTTAATACTTTCATCCAATTCTGCTTGAGAGTTAGCTGTAATATTGATATGGCCTAATTTACGATTGGCACGTTCTTCTTTATCGTACAAGTGTAGGTGTGCATTTGGCATGTTGAGTACGGTATTAGTCGGGCCAATTTTACTAATAATATTTATCATTGCACAATACGAATGAGTTGGTGTGGTATCGCCAAGTGGCATGCCAGTAATGGCGCGCACATGATTCTCAAACTGAGATGTATTAGCACCGTCAATACTCCAATGTCCAGAGTTGTGTACACGAGGCGCCATCTCATTGGCCACTAAGCCATTTTCAGTTTCAAACAGCTCAATCGTAAGCACGCCAATATGATCCATCTCATCGAGCAGGGTTTGCATGTAGTGTTCAGCCGTTTTTTGTACTGTAGGATCGATGTTTTGAGCGGGAGCAATGGTAAACCTCAAAATGCCATCATGATGCGTGTTTTCAACCAGTGGATAGTATTTATGGTTATTATCAATACCACGTACGGCAATCACAGAAAGCTCACGCTTAAAATTTACAAAACCCTCAAGAATGGATTCAACACCATTCATGCTTTTCCAAGCCTCAGTAATTTCGCTTATGTTGCGCATTAAAAACTGACCTTTACCGTCATAACCCTCAGTGGCCGTTTTTAGAATAGCGGGCAGTCCAATGGTATTTACCGCATCAATTAGATCTTGTTCAGAGCTTACCATTTGATAAGGTGCGCATGGAATGTTTAACTGATTAAATAGAGCCTTTTCACGACCGCGATGCTGCGTGGTGAATAAAGATTTTTCACCCGGATATACTGGAACATTTTTGCTGATTTCTCTAACCACTTCAACATTAGTATTTTCACTTTCATAAGTGATAACATCTGCAAAATCCACTAAATATTTAATATTATCAGCATTATCTTCTAATGCAAACATATGGCCTAAAAGGGCAGAGGGCTCATCGCTAGAATTACCTGAAAAACCAAATTGATGGTTGAGTGGATAGCCTGAAATCGCCATCATTCTGCCGAGTTGGCCAGCACCTAATACACCAATTTTCATCGATTAATCTTGCGGATTCGGATTATCAAGAACGTCTTGCGTTTGCTTGGCTCTAAAAGCAGCTACTTTTTTGCGAATGGCTTTATCTTCATTAGCGACAATTTGCGCCGCTAAAATACCTGCATTTTTAGCGCCAGCCTCACCAATGGCAAGCGTACCAACAGGGATACCACCTGGCATTTGTGCAATTGATAAGAGTGAGTCTTGCCCACTAAGGGCGCGTGATTGAATGGGTACACCTAGTACTGGAACGATGGTTTTTGCAGCTACCATGCCTGGTAAATGCGCCGCACCACCTGCACCGGCAACAATCACTTTTAAACCTCGAGACTGTGCACTAGAAGCGTAATCAAACATTTTGTCAGGTGTGCGATGTGCAGACACCACTTCGACTTCATGTGACACACCAAGTTCTTCCAGCATTTCTACTGCATATTTCATGGTTGGCCAGTCAGATTTTGAACCCATAATTACACCAACTAAAGCACTCATGATTATCCTTATCCAAGATTAATATGATTGAATTATACTTTGTTTGTGCTCCGGGGGTTAAAATCGATACCAATATTAGTCTTATAAGGATTTTTTATGGCAAACACTCCACTTAAAGAACTTATTAAACAGTTTGGTTACATTAAGCACAATCTTGAAATAGAGGTTGAAACCAAAAGAGCTGAATTCAATTATCAGTTAAATAAAAGAAAAGTAAAGTTTGAAAGGGTTTTGCACCAAGCGCATAAAAAATTAAAAACAGGTTCTTTGAGCTATTTATTTAATGCTAATCCGTTAATTATCATTACCACACCTCTTATTTATGTGTTGATTGTGCCGCTGCTTTTATTGGATCTATTTGTATCTTTATATCAAAGTATTTGTTTTCCGATTTACAAAGTGAAAAAAATTAAAAGAAGTGACTATATTGTGATTGATCGACACAAGCTTGGTTATCTCAATATTATTGAAAAAATCGGCTGTATGTATTGTGGTTATGCAAATGGCTTGTTGAGTTATGTGGGTGAGATAGCTTCTATGACAGAGCAGTATTTTTGTCCTATAAAACATGCAAGAAGAGTGAAAAACCCACATGATCGATATTGGCATTTTATCGATTATGGTGATGCAAATGGCTATATGTGCGATTTAAAAACTCACAGGGATCAGGTGAAAAACAAGCACAATTGAATATTATTGAAATTGGATCTTGATATATATCAAGGCCTAGCTATTAATTTCTAAATACAATGGGTTTTGTTAGTATTTTTTTAAAAGGTGAAAAAATGAAATTTTTAGTTATTTTTATAGGGTTATTAATGAGTAATATTAGTATTGCTGATGTTAGCTCTAAACTACTTGCAAAAAACTATATTTTGAAAGTAACACCTAATGTTGAATCTATTTCTCCCGAAGAATTAAAAATAAGAATTAGCGCCAATGAAGATGATTTTGTATTATTGGATGTTAGAACCTTTAAGGAGAGAAATAGTTCAAAAACAATATTTCCTAGGGGTGAGGTTCACATTCCAAGAGGAATGCTAGAAATAAAAGCATGGCAGGCAGTGCCAAAAGATAAAGAGATTATTGTTTATTGTGCTAAAGGTTCTCGTGGGCGATTAGCGACACAAACCTTGCTTGATATGGGTTGGGAAGATGTGAGTAATTTATCTGGTGGTATTGAAGCTTATTACAAGTCACTTGATAGTGATTGCGGCTGCAGTGAGCAAAGTATCATCAATGTTCCAAAAATGTAATTAAAGGTTAGAGTTTGGCTTTACCGTTAAATATTAGCAGATATAGCCAAGCACCAAAACCTGCAAGAAAAACATCTTTTTCAGCGTCCCAAATGTCTCCTTGTGATCCAAGAAGCATATTGTTAGCACAATCTTTTTCATACGTAATAGCGTACAGCCACTCTAATACTTCGTAACTTGCGCTAATCCCTAAAAATAAAAAGACCAGTACAAATATTTCTGTTTTTCGATTTGCAAACTTAACCGTTTTAATGAGAACTTCTTTGAATGGTAATATAATTAAAAATCCAAATGCAAAGTGCACGAGTCGATCAAAATGATTGCGCTGAATGTCGAATAATTCAGCCGCCCAAAATCCAAGTGGCACTTCTGCATAAGTGTAATGTGCGCCAATGGTTTGCAGAATGCAAAATACAAATATTAATGCATAGGAAATATTTGAGAATTTAAACCGCTTGTAGGTACTAACAAGATAATAAAAACAAACAACAAGAATGAGATTTTCAGCAATCCAGATGTCTCTATAAAGAGGGTCAATAGCAAGTAATGCCCAAAATATAGTAAAAATAACAAGCAGTATTGGTGCAATCGATTTAGTTTGATTCATAGTAAAAAATCATCACATAAAAAAGGCAAGTGACCCGTGTTTAATAACTGTGTTTTAATGTTGTTTTGTTGATACCATTTTGCTATTTTATTAGGGACCAGCGTGTCATTTTTACCCAAAATAACTTCTTTTTCTACGGACAAACTCTCTAAGGTTTTTATTAGGTTTGTCTTTAGCAAGATATTCAAACCTTGATTCAGCGCTTGCGTAGTTGCAGGGTAGTTATCAATGGTTTGATTTAAGTGTTTTATTTGGGTCTTATCTTTGGTTTGTAAACTAACGAAGCGCTTTAATCCCTTTGATAAATTGAGTTGCAATGAATCGGAAAATTGCTCAAAATTATTAGCACCAATGCCAAATTCCCAGTTATCAGTGCGTACAAAATTAGGCGTTGATGCTACTAATATAAGCTTGGATATTGATACTTTATTGGCGATATTAATGGCTAACAATCCACCTAGTGACCAGCCGAGTAAAGTTGGATTGTTGGGTAATATTTTAATAATTTCATCACACCACTCATTAAGTCCACCATTGACTTCGTCGCTTCGACCATGACCAGGTAAGTCAATTTTAGTAATGCGATATTGATTTTTATATCGATCAATAAGATCGTTGAATAATTCCGAATTAAAACCCCAGCCATGCAGTAAGACTAAATCTTGGCCTATACCGGTCGTACTACTGTAAAGCATGTTTGATTTGAGTGAGTAGTTGCTCAATTTGATTCTGTGTATGGTTAGCACTGAGTGTGATTCTTAAGCGCTCTATACCTTTGGGTACAGTTGGTGGGCGAATAGCGCTAACGTAAAAATCTTGATCAAATAGTTTTTGACTGATGTTCAGTGCTTTTTCACTGTCACCAATGATCAAAGGCTGAATCGCACTGTTTGATTTAGAAATTGGCAAGCTAATAGCTTTAGAAAAATTTCGGAAAAAATCGATATTGGTTAATAATTTGGATTTTTGTTCACCTTGCTTGATTAATTCTAAGCTTTTTAAGGTTGCCACACAAATTGCCGGAGCAATTGCTGTGGTGTAGATGTAAGGGCGAGATTTTTGGATTAAAAACTCAATAAAATCGGCATTTCCAGCCACAAAAGCGCCCATGGTGCCTGCTGCTTTACCTAAGGTGGCCATGTAAATCGAATTTTTCGGAATATTAGCATTAAAAATTCCAAAGCCGTGCGCATCATCTTGCATTAGAGTGGCGTTAGAAAAATTTGCTATTTTTTGCAAATCATCGATATTTGCTTGGTCACCATCCATACTGAACACGGTGTCAGTCACAATCATGCCTTTGCCTGACTGTTTTTCTGCTTTCTTCTTGAGTGAGGTAATATCGTTATGCAAATAACGTTGTAGAGGTAGTCCGATTAATTGATTGCCATCAATCAATGAGGCATGGTTAAGTTTGTCTTGTAATATCCAATCAAGCTCATCTTTGAATGCAGAGAAAACACCCAAATTAGCACTGTAACCGGTTGAGAATAATAGGGCGCGTTTCTGACCGGTGTAATCAGCCAAAGCTTCTTCTAAATCATGGTGTGCTTTTGAATGGCCACTTACCAAATGTGACGATCCAGAGCCTGCGCCATATTCATCAACCCCTTGTTTGAACGTTTCTTTAACCAAAGGATGGTTGGCTAGTGATAAATAATCGTTTGAGCAAAAATTAATCAATGATTTTCCATCAATAACAATCTTTGTATCTTGTGCGCCATCAATAACTTTTCTTGATCGATAAAGATGTTGTTGTTTTAGGTCAGATAATTTATTAGAAAAATCCATGAATCTATTTTATAGGTACATTGTTAATTCAAATAGTCGATCTTGATAATACAATATAATAGATTCATTATTATTATTTGGGCCCATCATGAAAAAAACCTTTAGTTTTGCACATCCAAAAAAGAAAAGACCAAGAGTGGCTGACTCGATTAAACACGAGGTTAAAAAATACATTAAGCGTGAGCGCAATAAAACACTGCCTGAAGATGTAGATTTTTGGGATTTTGATTGCCGCTATGGCGCAGATGAGGCTTCTTGCGGTGTGATTCATGTGTCTGAAATTAATAAAGTGATTTCAGAAGCGGATGTAGAAGGGTTGGAAACTTTCTTTTTAGAAGTATTGGTTAAACCTGGAAAAAGAACTAAAAAACCTGAAGAAGAAAAAGAAGCTGAAAATTTCTTAGATTAAGTTTTCCATCGGTGATGAAGCAGAAGCATAGGCTTTTTTCATCATACGACCAGATAAGAAAGACTCACGACCTGCGATAACCGCATGTTTCATGGCACTGGCCATCAAAATAGGATCTTGTGCATTAGCAATCGCTGAGTTCATCAGTACGCCATCACAACCAAGCTCCATGGCTTTAGCAGCGTCTGATGCGCAACCAATGCCAGCATCAACGAGTACCGGCACATTAGCTTGTTCTTTAATGAGTTTAATGTTGGCTGGGTTGGCAATGCCTTGGCCAGAGCCGATAAGGGACGCTAGTGGCATCACCGCACAACAGCCAATATTTTCTAATTCTTTAGCAATGATTGGATCGTCACTGGTGTAAACCATCACATCAAAGCCGTCGTCAACCAGTATTTGCGCGGCAGATAAAGTCTCTACAATGTTTGGATATAGGGTTTTTTCGTCACCCAGTACTTCTAGCTTAACCAAGTTGTGGCCACCCAAAAGTTCACGTGCCAGTTGGCAAGTGCGCACTGCATCTTTAGCCGTATAACAACCTGCCGTGTTAGGCAAAATAGTGTATTTTTCAGGGGAAATTACGTCTAATAAGTTAGGCTCATTTTCATCCTGACCGATGTTGGTACGACGAATAGCAACCGTGATAATGTCAGCCTTAGCTGCATCAGTTGCAAGGCGTGTTTCTTCTAAATCTTTGTACTTTCCTGATCCAACCAGTAAGCGTGAATTGTAAGTTTTGCCTGCAATTATTAATGGTGTGTCAGTCATAATTTAATTTCTTAATCTTAATAAAAATGTGAAAATTATTATATAGTTGTATGTCATTGTACAAATAATATTTTTTCCCATAGTCTGTGCTTGTATTTTTTATTATGCCAACAAACTGCACTAGTTTGTATCTATTGACTCAAAGATGCCAACAAACTTATTGTTTACTCTGTCATGCTTTCGAGAGAATAATATATGTAAAAACATATTTACTTTGTAATGTATATGCTATAAAATATAATTATGAATAAAATAATACAATCACTTAAAGATAGACGCTTAGAGTTGAAAGTCAATCAGTCAGATCTTGGAAAAAAAATGGGCATGCCACAAAGTCATGTATCAAAGATAGAAAAAGGTCTGAACGATCCAAGGCTTTCAACCATAAGTGACATGGCTCGCCTACTTGATCAAGAATTGGTGTTAGTTCCAAGAGACAAGCTATCAATTGTTAACGCTTTAATTAATCAAGATGATGAGCAACAGCCAATGTGGAATATTGATAAGGATAATGAATAATGCAAAGCTACCTTGAAGTATTTATTAACAATCTAAAGGTTGGTGAGATAACCCTGCTTGCCAATGAGCGCAACTTATTTGTTTTTGATGATGATTATTTGGCTATGAAAGACAAGCCGATTTTGAGTCAATCTTTTTTTGACAAATCGGGTGAGATTATTGTTCAAACAAAAATCGTTCAAACGAAGCTACCGCCATTTTTTTCTAATTTATTGCCTGAAGGTCATTTACGTCAATACCTTGCGCAACAAGGCGGCATTAACCAGCAGAGCGAGTTTAAATTAATTGAACTTTTGGGTGGAGATCTTCCGGGTAATGTTTTTGTTAAATCTGGTAATACTATTGATTCTGAAATTGAGAAAGAGACTGCAGATTTAAATCAAGATGATCAAATTTATCGTTTTTCATTGGCGGGCATACAGCTAAAATTCTCAGCAATTATTGAAAGCAGTGGCGGACTCACTATTCCAACTAGCGGATTGGGCGGAGATTGGATTGTTAAGCTACCTGCGCAAAACTTTGTTTCAGTGCCAGAGAATGAATTCTCAATGTTGCAACTTGCTAAAGAAGTTGGCATTAGTACGCCAGAAATAAATTTGATAGATTTAGATAAGGTTTCTGGTTTGCCAGAATTAGGAATATTGGGTGGCGATAAAGCCTTAGCAGTTAAACGCTTTGACCGTGAGAATGGCAAGCGTATTCATATTGAAGATTTTGCTCAGGTATATAGTGTTTTCCCAAAAGACAAATACGATAAAGTCAATTATGGCAATATTGCTAACATGGTCTGGGTTTTAACTGGACAGGACGGACTGGTCGATTTTATTAAACGACTGGTGTTTAATATCATTATTGGCAATGGTGATATGCATCTTAAGAACTGGTCATTTATCTATCCCGATGGTAAAACGCCGCAATTGGCGCCAGCTTATGATTTTGTTTCAACTATTGTTTATATTCCTAATGACAAACTAGCACTGAATTTGGCAGGAGAAAAGGATATGTATAAGATATCCTTAGCATCTTTTTCAAAATTAGCGAAAAAAGCACAATTACCAGAATATTTGGTTATCAATACGGTGAAAGAAACAGTTACTTCTGTTTTAGAGGTATGGAATAAGAATAAACACAGTTACCCATTGTCGGATTCAATCATGGCTGGAATTGATCAGCACATTTCCAGGCTCAAACTTTTTGAGTGAGATATAAATGATTAGAAAAAATACAAATGGCACATTTACTGTTGATATTACTCAAGGCAGGAGTAGGCGTCATCAAAGACGTTTTTAAGGCTAAGCAAGAAGCGCAGCGTTTATATTGAGACACACCTTTGCCAGTCATTTTATTATGAATGGTGGCGATGTTTTAAGTCTACAAAAAGCACTAGGTCATAGCACTTTAGCAATGACATTGAAGTATGCACATTTGTCACCTGATCATCTAAATGATGTACGAAAATTCGCACCAAAAATAAAGATGTAGTGAAAATGTGGTTAAACTTTTAGTTGGTAGGCTCTACAGATGCTACTACTAAAGTAAATGTATGGCGGAGAGTGAGGGATTTGAACCCTCGATAGGGGATAAACCCTATACACCCTTAGCAGGGGCGCGCCTTCAGCCACTCGGCCAACTCTCCAAAAGAAAAATATTATACGCTAAAATATTATGCGTTTGAATTGGCGTTTAGAAGCCGTAGTTGTATCTGAGTTTGACTGCACCAGGGTCGCTTCCCCTAAAATCTTGCATTCTGAGCCTGATTCTCCCCCAATCTCCCTCTAATTTTATTTTTTCTCCCAACGCCCTTAATTTTATTTTGGCATCTAAAATGACTTGTTCCGTTTCATTCCATTGCTCATCATTATCTGAGGGCGTTCCTAAAACGTATTCATGGTAGAGCAGTTGATTTTCAATGTCTCTTGCTTCAGCATTAAGATCATACGCATCAACCCCCATTTTAAATTGAACTTCAAGGTCTAGTAAATCAATGTTTATTTTCCCTATTTTTTCATTTATCGGGTTGACTTTAACTTCTTTGGTAGCCGTGTCTGCATTCGAGTTGAATGATAGTAGTAAAGCATAAAAAAAGAGCTTAGAGAGTTTCGCTAAAAGAACCATCGGTAAATACCCAATGTATTAACAAAAACAAAAACTGTGTTGAGCAGTACTAAGGCTTTATCGTTATTTCCATAGCCTTGGATGATCCAACTAATGGCTGACATCATAAAGAAAATGTAGCCAAATTTTGAATAATCAAAGTTGAGTGCAACTAGTAATCCACCGAGTATGCCAGTAATCGTACCGAGCCAACCCCAAGTGTTATCCATGAATTTCAAAATCGTGCGTAACGACGGCAGTTTTTCCTAGCATGATAGAGGCGGAACAATACTTGTCAGCGGATAATCCAATCGCTTTAGCAACTTTTTTCTCATCTAAGTTAGTGCCTTCAATAACAAAGTGAATGTGAATTTTAGTAAATACTTTAGGGTGCTCGTCTGCACGTTCAGCTGTTATTTCAGCACGACAATCGCGCACTTTTTCACGCATTTTTTTAAGCATGCTCAACACATCAATCGTGGTGCAGCCACCCATGCCTAATAGTAGCATTTCCATTGGTCGAATGCCTAAATTGTTACCACCGGCCTCCTCAGGGCCATCCATAACTATTGCATGACCGCTGGCCGACTCCCCAACCATCGTCATATCGTTAACCCATCTTACTGTTATTTTCATGTTTAATTATCCTTTAAAGATTTTTTGCAATGCCACACCTGGGTCGTCTTGGCGCATGAAGGCCTCACCCACTAAAAAGCTGTAGACATCGTGTTCGTGCATAAAGGCAACGTCTTTTGAGCTTAAAATACCGCTTTCCGTGATGACTAAGATATCATCTTTAATTTCATTAAGCAAATCAACCGTGGTTTGTAACGAGACATCAAAGGTACGCAGGTTACGATTATTAATGCCAATCATGATTAACGGAAGCTGGAGTGCGCGTTTAAGTTCTTCTACATTGTGTACTTCAATCAAAATATCCATGCCAAGTTGCATTGCATGTTGTGCCAGTATCTCCATTTCTCCATCACTAAGGCAAGCAGCAATGAGCAAAATGCAATCAGCGCCCATAACGCGCGCTTCTAATACTTGATACGGGTCGATGATAAATTCTTTGCGTAATACAGGCAGAGAAACAGCCTCTCTAACATCGATTAAATATTGATTATCACCTTGGAAAAAATCTTTATCGGTTAAGACCGATAGGCAAGTTGCACCATGTGTTTCATAACTCTTAGCGATTTCTACTGGATTAAAATTCTCACGTAAAATACCTTTGGAAGGTGAGGCTTTTTTAATTTCTGCAATCACTGCGTTTTGCTTGAGGTCTACTTTGTCTTTTAAGGCTTGGTAAAAATCACGTGTTTCACGATCGTCGTAAGCTTTTTTCATCATCTGATCGAAAGAAATGTTATTCTTACATTCAATGATTTCTTGCTTTTTACGGGCAATAATTTTTTTTAGAATATCAGGTGTGTTTGTCATGGTTAAATGGTTTTAGTTATGGTTAAGTATTTTAAATGAATTCCGCAAAGGCCACATATAACTTATAATTAAACCCATAATCATTAAAAACAGGATAAAACTATGAAATTATTAGATTTTGAAGTCGGTATTGATCAGCCATTCTTCTTAATTGCAGGTCCTTGCGTGATTGAATCTGAAGCGTTAGCCATGGAAACAGCCACCTATCTTAAGAAGGTTACGGATGATTTAGGCGTTAATTTTATATATAAATCTTCTTACGATAAGGCCAATCGCACTAGCACTAATAGTTTTAGAGGGCTGGGTATTGAAGAAGGGTTGAGAATATTACAAAAGGTAAAAGATGAAGTGGGTGTTCCTGTGCTGACTGATGTGGACGAAGACACACCACTTGATGAAGTGGCGTCGGTGGTTGATATGATGCAACACCTGCAGTTTTAGGGGGTCAGACTAACTTTATTCAAACGTATGCAAGCAAGGCATTCCGGTGTAATATTAAAAAAGGGCAGTTTCCAAGCACCTTGGGGATAGGGGCAAGTGGTTGAATAAGGGTCACCGAAACCGGGCAAGCGG
>GG729994.1 GCA_000205985.2 uncultured Candidatus Thioglobus sp.
TTCTTAAACTTGTTTCCAAATCCATCCACTTACCAATCTTGCCGAATGGTTTGAACAAGGCTTACAACAATGGGATATCTCCCGTGATGCGCCGTATTTTGGTTTTCAAATACCGGGTGTAGAAGGTAAATATTTTTATGTATGGCTCGATGCGCCGATTGGCTATATGGCTAGCTTTAAAAAGCTATGCGACACCAGAGACTTGGATTTTGATGAATACTTTAATAAAGATTCTGAAACCGAGCTCTATCATTTCATTGGTAAAGACATTGTGTATTTCCATGCGCTGTTTTGGCCGGCAATGCTAATGGGCGCTGATTACCGCACACGGAATGCTATTTTTGCTCATGGCTTCGTAACCGTTAACGGCCAAAAGATGAGTAAATCTCGTGGCACATTCATTCAAGCTAGAACTTATCTAGAGAGTCTTAACCCTGAATGCTTGCGTTATTATTACGCTTACAAGCTCTCAGCTAAGATTGACGATATTGACCTTAATTTGGAAGATTTTAAACAGCGTGTAAACTCTGATTTGGTCGGCAAGGTGGTTAAATATTGCCTCACGTAGTGCAGGCTTTGTTGTTAAGAAATTTAACAAAACATTATCAGCTTATGCGATTGAGCCTGATTTGTATAACGAGTTTGTTGCTAAAGGTGATGATATTGCTAAGCTATATGAAGCACGTAATTACAGTCAAGCAATGCGCGAGATTATGAAACTCGCCGATAAAGCTAACCAATATATTGACGAGCACAAACCATGGCAACTGGTTAAAGAAGAGGGTAAAGAGGCGCAAGTACATGATGTAACCTCGTTAGCAATCAATCTATTTAGAGTATTAATGACATACCTTAAGCCAGTATTGCCAGAGATGGCCAAGCAAGCGGAAGCCTTTTTAAATGTTGATGCGCTTAATTGGGGCGATATTAAGCACCCACTCACTAAGCATCAAATCAATAAATTTAAGCCGTTGATGTCACGCATCGAAGACGAGCAGATTGAAAAAGTGATTGAGGCGTCAAAGCAAAACATGGCGCAAGTCAAAACAACCAAAACAACCGAAAAAGAGCAAGAGGATAATAATATGATTAGTATTGATGACTTTACAAAGATTGACCTGCGTATTGCCAAAATTGTAAAAGCCAATCACGTAGAAGGTGCAGATAAGCTCTTGCAACTAACGCTAGATATTGGCGAAGAAAACACACGCAATGTATTTGCCGGTATTAAAGCGCATTACTCTCCAGAAGATCTTGAAGGTCGTTTAACCGTAATGGTGGCTAACCTAGCACCAAGAAAAATGAAATTCGGACTTTCTGAAGGCATGGTGCTGGCTGCCGGTGATGGTAAGTCTTTACATATTTTATCGCCAGATTCAGGTGCTAAAGCGGGCATGAAAATCAGCTAAAGATCCAAGTCTTTTTTTAACTACTGAAACCCTTTCTCGAAAATCAAAGATTTACTCGCTTAGGTCTTGATACTTTTCTACTTGTTTAGAAAAGTATCCAAAAGATAACATCCCCTATAAAACTACCAATTCACACTAAATCTCATTCGTTGTATTTTCTAAACTCGCTACGCTCAAACACCGAAAATACAGCCACTCATTTCGATAAGTGTTTATTGGTGAATTTTATAAAGGGAAATAAGTCAAAAATCAAAATAGCAGGCTTATTCTTCTCAATAGATTTGAGAGGTTTATAGGTCTTAAGTCTATCTAGGATAGCATTAGTATTACTCAAGCAATATATCTCTTAGGCTACTCCTTGTAGTGGTCCGTTAATCTTGGACACATTTCAAGCCACTTTTTCCAATTCAGCCATCTTCTGCACCCCGCAAGGGAGTATAAAAGCGGGTGTCATATACCCAATCGCTGAATGAATCCTTTTGTAGTTATAAAAGTAAATATAACTCTCTACATTTTGCACTACCTCAAAATGATTTGCAAAACTTTGGTGATTTAATCTCTCAGCCTTAAGGCTTCTAAAGAAGCGCTCCATTACGGCATTATCCCAACAATTACCCTTTCTACTCATACTTTGAGTGATGCCATTTGTACTGCAATAATCAATATAAGCCTTAGATGAATATTGCGTCCCTTGATCTGAGTGGAACATCAAACACTTCGTGTTTGGTTTGTACCGATTAATGGCATTATCCATTGCATCTTGAGCTAATTTGAGTATTAGGCTGTTTAGACAAGGCCCATCCAACTACTTGCCTGGAAGCTAAATCTAGGACGCAAGCCAAATAACTCCAACCTTGGTAAGTCTTGATATAGTAATATCACCCACCCAATGAGTATTACTTTTTTTGTTGATTAAAGG
>GG729993.1 GCA_000205985.2 uncultured Candidatus Thioglobus sp.
TGCCAAGTATTAAACAGAGTCGTTTTTTAAATACATTTGGTCATATTTTTAGTGGCGGGTATGCAGCTGGGTATTTTAGTTATAAATGGGCCGAGGTTTTAGCAGCAGACGCTTATTACTACGTGCGTGATAATGGAGGGATGGACTCTAAATCTTCAGATTCTTTTATGCACAATATTTTGGAGATTGGCGGTAGTTTAGAGTTTATGCAGCAGTACGTTAAATTTCGAGGTAAAAAGCCATCCATTGAGGCATTACTTAAATCTAACGGAATTGATAATTAACTACAATAAAGCAGGTATCCACCGGTAAAATAAATCTTTTTTGAATATATTAGGAAAATACAATGATTAAATTTATATTATTTGTGGTGATTGTTCTGGCATTAATTGGCGGTGCAATTCAGTTTAAGGCAACGGACGAAAGCTGGTCTTTAGTGGTTAATAAAGAAGCGGCGTTAAACAGTGTGCAAAACGGCGCAATTAAAATATATGACTTTGGTAAAGAATTGGTCAGCGACGCCGATAAAATCAAAGGCGTTGATTTAACGCTTGAGAAGTAAGCTTATACCTTAGACAGTAAGATGGTACCGTTGGTGCCACCAAATCCAAATGAATTGGAGATGGCGTAGTCAATCTTAATTTCTCTGGCCTCGTTGGCCGCATAATCTAAATCACAATCAGGATCTTGATTGATGATGTTAATCGTTGGTGGTGCAACTTGGTCTTGTATCGCTAGTGCGGTAAAAATAGCCTCGATACCACCCGCAGCTCCGAGCAAGTGACCGGTCATCGATTTGGTCGAACTCATTACAATGTTGTAAGCGTGATCGCCCAATGCTAATTTAGCAGCATCCGTTTCTGCTTGATCTCCCGCCGGTGTTGAAGTGCCATGAGCATTAATGTAATCAACTTGGTTTGAGTTTATACCAGCGTTTTTCATGGCATTTTTCATGCATCTGGCTGCACCTTCACCACCCTTTGAAGGTAGGGTCATGTGATAGGCGTCGCCACTCATACCATAGCCTGATACTTCGGCGTAAATTTTGGCGCCACGGGCTTTGGCGTGTTCGTACTCTTCGAGCACAACAACACCTGCGCCATCGCCAAGTACAAAGCCATCACGGTCTTTGTCCCATGGACGAGAAGCAGTTGCATAATCATCATTACGAGTGGATAGGGCGCGAGCTGCTGCAAAGCCACCTAAGCCACAATTGGTGGTTGACATTTCAGCACCGCCAGCCACCATGACATCGGCATCGCCGTATTCGATTAAACGTGAGGCATCACCAATATTATGCGTGCCAGTGGTACAAGCGGTAACAATAGCAAAATTAGGCCCTTTAAGGCCGTATTTAATGGATAAGTTGCCAGAAATCATATTGATGATTGAAGAGGGTACAAAGAAAGGAGAAATGCGTTTAGCACCTTTTTCTCTGAAAAGATCGGCGGTTTTTTCAATGGTGCCTAGGCCACCAATGCCAGCACCAATAGCAACGCCGATTCGCTCGGCATTTTTCTCAGTGACTTCAATACCACTGTCTTCAATGGCTTGAATGCCGGCTGCCATACCGTAATGAATAAAGGTATCCATTTTTTTAGCATCTTTAGGGCTAATATAGTCGGTGATGTCGAAATTTTTAACAGAGCCACCAAAGGTAACGGACTGCCCTTCGGTTTTAAGATTGGTTAGTGAATTAATACCGGATTTTCCCGCAAGAATATTTTTCCAAGATTCTTCTACACTGTTTCCAACGGGTGAAACAATGCCCATGCCGGTAATAACAACTCTTCTCTTGCTCATAGTAGTTCCTTTATACAGACAAAAAAGGCGCCTAATTCAGAGAAAAAAGCGCCTTGTTGTTTAAGTTAATAAACGGAAATTACAAATTATTGTTAATGTAGTCAATCGCTAATTGAACGGTTGTAATGGTTTCTGCTTGATCGTCTGGGATTTCACAGTCAAACTCTTCTTCAAGAGACATTACTAATTCAACGGTGTCTAAAGAATCAGCACCTAGGTCATCAATAAAAGATGCGTTGTTATCGATGTCACCACTGACGTCTAATTGCTCAGCCACAACTTTCTTTACTCTTTCCTCAATACTCATTTGTTATTCCCTTAATAGATTAAAACTATTATTTTATCTCTAAATAAAGCAAATGCAAGGTTAAATTTAAAAAAAATTATTGATATTTTGTAGGGTCAGAAATGCCCGCAGATTTAAACCCTTGTTTGCGGTATTCACAAGCATCGCAAGTGCCACAAGCTTTGCCTTCATTATCGGCCTGGTAGCAGGTGGTGGTGAGTGAATAATCAATGCCCAGAGACAACCCTTGTGTAATAATTTGAGACTTATCAAGGTTGATGAGAGGGGTGTGAACGGTTATTTTTTGACCTTCTATGCCTTGTTTAGTGGCTAAGTTAGCCATGATTTCAAAGGCAGTGATGTATTCTTGTCGGCAATCTGGATAGCCGGAATAATCCGTACTATTGACCCCAATAAAAATAGACTGAGATTCTAGTACTTCTGCCCAGGCAAGCGCGTAGGATAAAAAGATGGTATTGCGTGCAGGTACGTAGGTAATAGGGATTTCATCACTTTGTTTAAAATCAGGAACAGCTATATTCTTATCAGTGAGTGCTGACCCGCCAAAATCCGATAGTGAAATGCTCATGATTCTGTGCTCAGTTGCATCAAATTGCTTGGCAATTTTTTTGGCTGAATTTAGTTCGGATTTTTGTTTTTGGCCGTAATCAAAACTTAAAGCGTAACATTCGAAACCTTGCGATTTGGCAATGGCGAGTGCGGTGGTAGAGTCCAAGCCCCCAGAGAGCAAAACAATGGCTTTTTCTGGATTTTGATTAGACATTGGCTAAATTGCCTTTTTCCTCGAGCCATTGTTTCCTATCAGGTGCGCGCTTTTTGGATAAAAGCATATCCATTGTCTGTTCTACTTGCAAGGGATTGTCTAAGGTGAGTTGAATCAAGCGCCTAGTATCGGGGAACATAGTGGTTTCTCTGAGTTGAGAGGGATTCATCTCACCCAAGCCTTTAAAGCGTTGCACCTGAATTTTAACGCGTTTGTTTTCACTTTCAATTTTTCTAATGATACTATCTCTTTCATTGTTGTCCAATGCGTAATGAACTTGCTTACCAGCATCGACTCGATACAGTGGTGGCATGGCGACAAACACATGACCTTCTCTTACAAGTTTAGGGAAATGTTTAACAAAAAGAGCGCAAATTAAAGTGGCAATGTGAGCACCATCGGAATCAGCATCTGCCAAAATACAAATTTTTCCATACCTTAATTCTGATAGGTCGCTACTGTCTGGCTCAAGACCAATGGCAACACTGATGTCGTGAATTTCATTGCTGGCAAGCACTTGTTCTGAGTCCACCTCCCAAGTGTTTAAGATCTTACCCCTGAGAGGTAAAATAGCTTGATATTCTTTATCTCTTGCTTGTTTAGCTGATCCACCAGCAGAGTCTCCTTCCACTAAGAAAACTTCCGTTTGGTTTAGGTCGCTGCTGGTGCAATCGGATAATTTTCCTGGTAGAGCGGGCCCGCTGATGATTTTTTTACGAACGATTTTTTTGCCTGTTTTTAATCGAGCCTGTGCATTCATAATGGCCAGTTCAGCAATTTTTTCAGCCACATTAGTGTGCTGATTTAGCCATAAACTAAAAGCATCTTTAATTACATTAGAAACAAACCCTGCACTTTCTCTTGATGAAAGTCGCTCTTTGGTTTGGCCAGAAAATTGTGGATCTAATATTTTGATGGACAGTACGTAGGCAATTTTTTGCCAAACATCATCGGGTGTGATTTTGATGTTTTTTGGGATTAGGTTTCTAAATTCACAAAACTCTTTCAGAGCATCGGTTAAACCAGACCTTAATCCGTTGACATGGGTTCCTCCATTGATTGTAGGGATAAGGTTAACGTAGCTTTCAGCAACGACATTGGTGTTGTATTCGGTCCAAGCTAGCGAGCAATTGAGTTGCTGTTCGGGTGAGGTAAAATCAACCACAAAAGGAGAAGTAGGCAAACAATCTAGCCCATCAAGTGCCATGGATAAATAATCTTTTAGACCTTCTTTATAAATCCATTTGTCAGTAGTTCCATCAACCTCATTATAGAAGTTGATTTCTAAACCTGGGCACAGCACAGCTTTAGATCTGAGATTGTGACGCAGTCTAGTGACTGAAAATTTAATGGTGTCAAAGAATTGAGTATCCGGCATGAATTTAACCATAGTGCCGGTATTTCGCTTGCCAACATTGCCAAGTTCCTCTAGCTCGGTCTTTTTAAAGCCATCGGCAAAAGTGATGTAGTATTGCTTTGCATCGCGTTTAATCCAAATCTCGACTGAAGTAGACAGGGCGTTAACTACTGAGATGCCAACGCCATGCAAGCCGCCAGAAAATTGGTACGAATCATTTGAGAATTTACCACCAGCATGGAGCTTGGTAAGAATAACCTCAACTCCCGGTTGGCCTTCCTTAGGGTGGATATCAACTGGCATACCGCGACCATCGTCTTCTACTGATAAGGATCCATTTTTATAAAGAACAACGTTTATTTTTGAGGCGTGACCAGCTACGGCTTCATCAACGCTGTTGTCAATTACTTCTTGAGCAAGGTGATTGGGGCGCTCGGTATCGGTGTACATTCCTGGACGCTTGCGTACAGGCTCTAGACCAGTTAAAACTTCAATTGACGCGGCATCATATTTACTCATTATTGTTTTTTAGATGTTGAATTTGGCAAGTATCATACCAAAAAAAAGCCCCATAAAATGGAGCTTTTTTTAGCTATAAGGCAAGAGGATGATTACATCATGCCGCCCATACCACCCATGCCGCCCATATCAGGCATTGCTGGTGCCGGCGCATCTTGAGGTGTGTCGGTAATCATGGCTTCAGTAGTAATCATGAGTCCAGAAATACTGGCCGCATGTTGAAGCGCTGCACGAACTACTTTTGTTGGGTCTAAAATACCCATCTTAAGCATATCGCCATACTCTTCCGTTGCTGCGTTATAACCAAAATTACCCTTACCATTGGAAACCTCATTCAGTACAACAGAGGCTTCACCACCGCCATTAGTAACGATTTGTCTTAGTGGTGCCTCCATGGCACGCCTAATGATATCAATACCAATGTCTTGATCGTGATTATTACCTTTTAGTTTTGATAGTGCGGCAATTGCACGAACCAAGGCAACACCACCACCAGGTACAACACCTTCTTCAACTGCAGCGCGAGTAGCGTGCAGAGCATCATCAACACGGTCTTTTTTCTCTTTCATTGCTACTTCAGTAGCAGCACCTACTTTGATCACGGCAACACCACCAGAAAGCTTAGCTAAGCGCTCAAGTAATTTTTCTTTATCGTAATCTGAAGTGGTTGTTTCAATTTGCGCTTTGATTTGTGAAATACGACCTTCGATGTTTTTCTTGTCACCTGCACCATCAACAACAACTGTGTTTTCTTTGCCAATTTCAATGCGTTTTGCAGTTCCTA
>GG729992.1 GCA_000205985.2 uncultured Candidatus Thioglobus sp.
CATGTGGGTGAAAATTCAATGTATTAAAAGAAGCTTTTCGTGAAGACACCCTCAAAAATCTCGATCATGCATGTGAATAATGATTTTCGCGTAATTCAATACATTGAAGCCATTGGTAATCTTTGTCGTGAACACAAAGTATTTTTCCTCATGGATGCAGCGCAATCTGCCGGCAAGGTGGCAATCGATTTGTCGACACTACCAGTCGATTTAATGAGCTTTTCAGCTCATAAAATTTACGGCCCTAAAGGCATGGGTGCTTTGTACGTGCGTCGTAAGCCACGTGTACGCATTGAAGCGCAAATGCACGGTGGTGGCCACGAACGTGGTATGCGTTCAGGCACATTGGCCACGCATCAAATTGTAGGAATGGGCGAAGCATTCGCCATTGCTCAAGTAGAAATGGTTGAGGAAAATGCAAGATTTAAAACATTGCGTGACCGACTGTTATCCGGCTTTGAAGACATGGAAGAAGTGCAAGTGAATGGTGATTTACATCAGCGTATTCCAGGCAATTTAAACATCAGTTTTAATTATGTTGAAGGCGAATCTTTAATGATGGCTATCAATACCATTGCTGTATCCTCAGGTTCTGCATGTACATCGGCCAGTCTTGAACCTTCTTACGTGCTTCGAGCGTTAGGCTTGAATGATGAATTGGCACATTCATCCATTCGTTTTAGTATTGGGCGTTACACCACCGAATCAGACATTGACAAAGCCATTGAGTTGGTTCGTGATAAAGTGCAAAAATTACGTGATTTATCACCACTTTGGGATATGTTTAAAGACGGTGTTGATTTGAGTAAAGTTGAATGGGCAGCGCATTAAATACTGCATAAAATACAAGGATTATCTGTCTTGTAAAGAGTTAGAATAACGACATAAAGCTTATTAGGAGGAATATATGGCATACGGTGAAAAAGTACTGGATCATTACGAGAATCCACGTAACGTAGGTGTGTTAGATAAAGACGCTAAAAATGTAGGTACGGGCATGGTTGGTGCACCGGCTTGTGGTGATGTAATGCGCTTACAAATTCAAATTAATGACGATGGTGTGATTGAAGATGCAAAATTTAAAACTTACGGTTGCGGTTCTGCCATTGCCTCAAGTTCATTATTGACCGAATGGGTTAAAGGCAAGACACTGGACGAGGCTGCAGAAATTAAAAATACTGACATTGCTGAAGAATTAGCGCTACCACCCGTTAAGATTCATTGTTCAGTATTGGCTGAAGATGCAATTAAAGCGGCAATTAACGACATTAAAAGCAAAGCCTAAAAGTAAAAAAAATGGCAATCACATTAACGAAAGAAGCATCCAAACGCATGGCTGGATTTTTATCCAGTCGTGGCTCTGGTGTTGGTATTCGTTTATCTGTCCAAACAACGGGTTGTTCTGGTCTTGGCTATAACATCGAGTTTGTGGATGCTGTTAATGAAGATGACACTGTTTTCGAAGACAGCGGTGTTAAGGTGATTGTTGATGCTAAGAGTTTGATTTATATCGATGGCACTGAGGTTGATTTTGTCAAAGAAGGTTTGAATGAAGGTTTTGAGTTTAATAACCCTAATGCTAAGGCCGAGTGTGGCTGTGGCGAGTCTTTTACCGTTTAATTTTTAATCACACCGTTTAAACATGCAAAACTACTTTGAGTTATTCTCTTTAGAAGTTGGTTTTGATGTTGATTTAACAGCGCTTGAAGATGCTTATCAAGCCCAAATTTCTAAATTTCATCCAGATAAGTTTGCATTGAAAAGTGATAAAGAAAAATCACTTGCTCTGCAAAACACATCGTTAATTAACACCGCGTTTGATACGCTTAATTCTGCATTATTACGCGCTACCTATTTACTGGATTTACAAGGAATCAATGCCTTTGATGAAAAAGACACGCAAATGGATGTGGATTTCCTTATGAGTCAAATCTCATTAAGAGAGCAGTTAGAAACCATTGAATCTAACAAAGACGAGTTAGAATTGGATGATTTTATTCAAAATATTAATGACAAAATTAATAAAAATATTAGTCAAACTAAGCAACTGTTTGATGTTGATGATTTTGAAAAAATTAAGAATTTAGTCAGAGAGTTAAAGTTTTACAATCAATTAGACCTTCGGGCAAATCAATTAATGGATGAGTGGCTGTAAAATACGACCACTTTATATAAAAAAAGACAATGGCATTATTACAAATATCAGAACCCGGTCAATCCAGTGCACCTCATCAGCATAAATTGGCCATTGGTATTGATTTAGGCACAACCAATTCACTAGTCGCCTCAGTGATGAGTGGTGAAAGCACAGTATTAACCGATGAGAATAACGAAGCGATTCTACCATCGGTTGTTCATTGTGGTAAAGATAACAAACTCACCGTGGGTTGTGATGCATGCCCTTATGCAAAAACAGACCCTACTAATACTATTGTTTCGGTAAAGCGTTTTATGGGTTTAGGTTACAAAGAGGTGAAAGAATTTAAAAACTGCCCGTATCAATTGGTTGAAAATGGTAATAATGTTTTATTTCATACTGCCATGGGTGATCTTAGCGCAGTGGAAATATCTTCAAGTATTTTATCATCCCTTAAGCAGCGTGCTGAAGATGCACTGGGTGGAGAGCTAACGGGCGCGGTGATTACTGTACCTGCTTATTTTAACGATGCTCAGCGTCAAGCTACTAAAGATGCAGCAACGCTTGCTGGCCTTAATACTCTGCGTCTATTGAATGAGCCTACAGCCGCTGCAGTTGCGTATGGTTTAGAGTCGGGCGAAGAAGGTATTCATGTCATTTATGATTTAGGAGGTGGTACTTTTGATGTTTCCATCTTGAGTTTTAAAAAGGGCGTGTTTAAAGTGCTTTCTACTGGTGGTGATTCAACTTTAGGTGGCGATGATTTTGATCAACTCATTATTGATGATTGTATTGAAACTTTGAATTTAGGTGAGTTAACGCCAGCACAAATACAAAAAATTAAACAATTTTCACGCATTGCTAAAGAAACATTGAGCAAGCATGATTACGCTGAATTTGACTGCATCGAAACTCCATATCGAATTACCAAAGAAAAATTTGAATTGTTAGCAAGTGTTCTTATTAAGCGCACATTGCTATTAACCAAGCGCGCATTAAGAGACGCAAATCTTGATGTTAGTGACATCAAAGATATTATTATGGTGGGTGGTTCCACTCGTATGCCATTGGTGAGAACGATGGTAAGTGAATTGTTTAAACAAGAGGTTTTATGCTCGATTAACCCAGATGAAGTGGTTGCCAAAGGTGCAGCGATTCAGGCCAATGTTTTAGCCGGTAATAAATCACAAGATGACATGCTGTTACTCGACGTTCTACCTTTGTCTTTGGGGCTTGAAACCATGGGTGGCTTGGTGGAAAAAGTGATTCATCGCAACACCACTATTCCGATTGTTCGCGCACAAGAATTCACCACTTTTAAGGATGGTCAAACCGCCATGAGTATTCATGTATTGCAAGGTGAACGAGAATTGGTTAAAGATTGTCGATCTTTAGGGCGCTTTGATTTGCAAAGTATTCCATCCATGGTAGCAGGTAGTGCTCGAATCAGAGTTGAATTTCAAGTAGATGCTGACGGCCTTCTTTCAGTCAGTGCAAGTGAACAAACGTCAGGCATTAAAGCCGATGTGGTGATTAAACCGTCTTACGGGCCTAAGCGATGGGTGGAATGGAAAAAATGCTTAAGGATTCTGTTTTATTTGCTCAACAAGACATTGAAGTTAGGCAGTTGCATGAGTTACAAGTAGACGCTCAACGTACCTTAGAGGCAATTGATTCTGCATTAGAAAAAGACAAAGATTTACTCGATGAGAAAATGATTAATAACATACTCCAAGCAAGAACAGAGCTGGATCAAGTGAGTAACAGCACGGATGAAAAAGTCATTAAAATTGCTATTGATCGTTTAGAGAAAGTTAGCGAAGAGTTTGTTGAGATGCGCATGAACACGGCTGTAATGAAGGCTATGAAAGGTCATAATGTTGATGAATTGGGGGGAATTAGCCAAAGGAAAATATGCCACAAATTATCGTATTACCCCATGAAGATCTTTGCCCAGAAGGCATTGTGATCGAAGTAGAGCAGGGCGTGAGCGTGTGCAATGCATTGTTAAAAAACGACGTAGAAATTGAACATGCCTGTGAGATGTCAAATGCCTGTACCACGTGTCATGTTTACGTTCGAGAAGGGTTTGATTCCATTGAAGAATCTGATGAAACCGAGGATGATTTACTGGATAAAGCTTGGGGGTTAGATCCAGATTCTCGCTTGTCTTGTCAAGCCGTTGTTGGTAATGTTGACTTGGTTGTTGAAATTCCCAAATACACCATTAACCAGGTGTCTGAAAATCATTAGAATTTAAGGTATTTTGAAACAAAGCCTTGTTCTGCTTCAGGTGTGCCAAATTCTTCAACCACATCCATAGGTTTGGTTTTAGAGAGTAACCATTGAGGCAAAGGTGGATTCTCACTACTACCGCAAGATTTCCCCAAATTATTGGGATGAAAAATCTTAACAAAACTTGGATTATCTAAATCATTGGCATACACAATACCGCAATAGCGTTCTTGATGCTCACTGGTCAGTGTGTCTTTAATGGCATTAATCTTATTAATGAATAAGTCAGCATCAGCCGTTTCATTGGGCACTGAATTTAAGGTGTCGTACAAATACCAATCATTAGGGTTATTGATTAGTTTTTCCAATAAAGCATTGCAGTCGTCCCATTGCATAATGCCAATAAAGCGACCTTGGAATTCATCAATATAGTTTGACATTTAATTAAGACAACGCAATAAAAAACACTAGTTTAATGATGTTTATCAATATTGACAACTTTTCAATCTTTTAATTTAAAAAAATTGAATTTTTTTATTCAATGGTGATACTTGGGAACGCACTAACAGCTTTATCTTGCTGAGTCAATTTAGCCGAGACCTTTCTGGCAATTTCTTTATATATTTCAGCCACTCTGCCTTCAGGATCTTTAGCAACCGTTGGTGTTCCTTCGTCTACGTCGGTACGTATTTCCATTTCTAATGGTAATGCGCCTAAGAAGTTAACATCTGCTTCTTTGGCCATGGCCTGACCACCGCCCGTGCCAAAGATGGCTTCTTCATGGCCACAGTTTGAGCAGATGTGCAGCGACATGTTCTCGACAATTCCCAAGATAGGAATGTTAACTTTTTCAAACATTTTTAAACCTTTTTTGGCATCGATTAGAGCAATGTCTTGTGGTGTAGTTACAATCACAGAGCCACTCACTGGAATTTTTTGAGAAAGGGTTAACTGCGTATCACCAGTACCTGGTGGCAGGTCAATTACCATGTAATCAACACCACGCCATAGTGTATCACGCAACATTTGCTCTAAAGCTTGGGGTCACCATCGGACCACGCCAAATCATTGGATTTTCTTCATCTACTAAATAACCAATAAACATACTCTGCATACCATGACCTAAGATTGGAAGTAGTTTTCCTTCGCCAGTTGTTTCTGGTTTTAGTTTACTAACACCTAGCATTCTTGGTTGAGAAGGGCCGTAAATATCAGCATCCAATAGAGCAACTTTTGCACCTTCGGCTTGTAAGGCCAGCGCCAGATTAACCGCTGTGGTTGATTTTCCTACACCACCTTTACCCGAGGCAACGGCAATAATATTTTTAACTTCAGGAAGAGGATCGACACCTTTTTGCGTTGAGTATTTAACAATCTTAGTTTTAATACTTACTTCTGCATTGTCAATGCCGGCACTAGACAGTGCATTTTTTATACTATCAGACAGTGTTTGATGGTAGCTTTGTGCAGGGTAGTTAAGCACAACGTTAACAACTACTTGGTCGCCGTCAATGCTAACATTGTCTACAGCATGTGAAGAAACGATGTCTTGTTCGGTGTGAATGTCGACAACGCTTTCAAGAATTTTTTCAATTTGATCTTGGGTTAAATCTGCCATTTTTTGCACGTCCAATTAAGTAAAATGATGCTATTTTATCGTATATCGATTATAAGCAAACCTTAATATTAATAAGCTTATTGTTGGAACCTTTATGTCACGCAGAAAAATCCTTGTTACTTCAGCACTGCCTTATGCCAATGGCGAAATCCATTTAGGGCATTTATTGGAATACATTCAAACGGATATTTGGGTGCGTTTTCAAAAAATGATGGGCAATGAGTGTCATTACGTTTGTGCAGATGATGCGCATGGCACGCCGATTATGCTTAAAGCCAATGAGCTTAGCATTACCCCTGAAGAGTTGATTGCAGGCGTGAGTGAGCGTCATCAGGCAGATTTTAAAGATTTTTCTATTGGCTTTAGTCAGTACCATTCAACTCACTCTGATGAGAATAAAGAAATCTCTGCTGATATTTACAACAAGTTGAATGACAAGGGTTTTATTAAAACGCGCACAATTTCTCAAGCATTCGACCCTGAAAAGCAAATTGTTTTTTGCC
>GG729991.1 GCA_000205985.2 uncultured Candidatus Thioglobus sp.
CTCTTTTGCGCGCGACAAGAAGATAGCAAGGTTAAGAATGCTAGCAAATAAAAACTAATAAAGCTAACGTTGATTGGCGTAGATAACCAACCATCGACTGGGTAGTGTTGATCTAACAACGCGGGGATCCAGATGCTGGATAATAGAATGATTGATACGGCGATGATTTTCATAATGGTTTTTATTGATTAAAAACTGTTATTATCCAAAACAATACGAATGCTTAAATGAAGTTTAGATGTAGAATTAATGAACGATAAAAAACAAACACAAATTTGGATCGATGCAGATGCCTGCCCTGTGGTGATTAAAGATATTTTATTTAAAGCAGCTGATCGTACCCAAACGCAAATAACCTTGGTGGCCAACCATGCATTGCACCTACCGCCCTCTCGTTACTTGAGTTTTATACAAGTGAGTGCAGGATTTGATGTGGCTGATAATGAGATTGTTAAGCGCTTAAATGCAGGGGATTTAGTGATTACTGCTGATATCCCTCTGGCAGATGAGGCGATCACCAAAGGTGGGCTTGCGCTAAGCCCAAGAGGCGAGTTATTTAGCGCTGGGAATATTAAGTCAAAACTGAGTATGCGTGACTTTATGGACGTGATACGCTCAAGTGGCGTACAAACAGGCGGGCCCGCACCACTCAGCCAAGCAGATCGACAAGCTTTTGCCAATCATCTTGACCGTTGGTTAAATCAGAATAAAAGCTAGCGCCAAGTTAGCGCTTTAATTTAAGCTGTTATGCATCCTATCTGGGCAGAAGGATATATTTTCCACAGCACACCGCTATTAAGTAAAATAAATGCCATGGGATACAATGTCAACCTAGATAGAGAGCCTACCGAAGCTGAGCTAAATCAGTTACTAAGTGACGCTATTTTAAAAGCAAAAAAAAATAATAAAATTGCATCGGATAATCTTATGAAAAAAATTAACGAATCTATCGCCCAACACAAGGCAGATAAAAATGCCAAAACAAAAGCCTAAACTTATCATTGTCGCCGGTCCAAATGGATCTGGAAAAACTACAATTACTGAACAAGGGCTAGCGCATCAATGGTTTGACGACTGCTTATATATAAATCCAGACAATCTAGCACAAGAAGAATTTGAAGGATGGAATGATAAAGGTAGTGTGCTAAATGCTGCAAAACTTGCAACTAAAATGCGCTATCAAGCCTTGGAAGAAGGAAGAAGTATTGCATTTGAAACAGTGTTTTCTTCTGATGAAAAAATCGATTTCATCGTTAAAGCGAAAGAGCTTGGTTATTTTGTAAGAGTGTTCTTTATTAGTACAAATTCACCTAAAATTTGCGCCTCTAGAATTGCACAAAGAGTACTCCAAGGTGGTCACGAAGTGCCAATTAGTAAAATTGTTTCTAGATATTCTAAATCAATTGTGAATGCTTATAAAGCTATCAATTTGTCAGATAGGCTTTATATCTATGACAATAGTGTTGAAGATGCCAATCCAAAGCTACTGGCTAGATATTCAGACGGTTTGATCGTTAAGCAATATGAAGAAAAACTACCTGAATGGGGTGCTAGTTTAATCAAGGACTAAAGCAGCCGTTACCACGTAGCGAAGTGACCCACCTGCAATAAGTGCGTTAAACGGATAACAAGTAACGAGTTTGAGTTCTGACTGATTATTACTAGTGCTGATGTCTTGCTGATCAGAATCAATGATTTTGATATTGCTTACTTCATAAATGTAATCGTTATTATCCAATATTGAATCAAGCTTAAACTCATCGCCAATACTGATTTCTTGTAAAAAGCTAAAGTGGGTATCACGATGCCCAGAAATCAATGTAGTACCGTTATGCCCAGGGTAGTTGGTTTCAACATTGTATCCCGGACCAAAAGCCAGTACATTGCCGGTATCACCTGAAAGTACAATCAAGTCTTGATCGTGCTTGGTGGATGATAGGCGCATGACGGGGTGCGAATCCATCCAATTCCAAGGCTTGACTTGATAACCGGTACTGTTGGACACATTCCATGCTGATTGAATTAGATACTGGGCTAGCTCGGCCTTAATAGGTAGGTACGCACCATAGGCAAACGTGGTGATGCCGATAATGCCAAATAAGAATGACTTACTCATATTGTTTGGCGTTTACGCGTAAAGATAGCAAGCAACATCATTATCAAACCAATCAATAGCCACAAGGTTGAATTTGTGGCTGTCTTGGCGGCTTTAACCTTCTTGGCGATAGCTTGGATGATTAATGGTTTATCACCTGGTTTTGATGGGGTGACATCTACCGCAATGAGGGAGGTGAATTTAGAGACTAAATGATGATCGAGCGCAATACTGGTTATATCAGCTTGAATTAAATCACGATCAATTTTTGTGTATTGGGCTTGATATTGATCCATCATCTTGTCGATTTTACGCCTTGCCCAAAGTACATTAATACCCTCGGTGCTATTGTTCGCATTAATGCTAATGCTTTTGCTAAAGATGCCGTTGGCCGTATTGCCACTAATGGTGAGTTTATTAGGTATGGCATTAAGCTTGTAAACGGCGGTGATAGCCTCACCTTTGTATAAATCAGCGATAGAGCCTAATGCTTGATCAGCATTGATGTCTATCGGGAAGTTGATGTTAATGTCAGTCATGGCTGGAGATTCGAGCTTGCTGAACAGCTCACCCATTTTCACCTCAACTTCGTCAATATCGCCAATATAGGTAAAGGCGCCTTTGCCGTATTCGGCCATTTTTGTCATTAAGTAATCATTCGGTGCAGAGCCAATGCCGATGGTGAAAAACCGGTCGTCATCAATATTTTGTTGTACAGCACGGAACAGCTCTTTTTCATTGCCAACTTGTCCATCAGTTAGGAAGATAACTTGGCGCAGGTATTTGTCTGAATCTTCATCTTTTGATAAAAGTGCAAACTTAATGGCCTCTAAAGGCTCTGTTCCACCACTTGCAACTAAATGTTTTGCAAAACGAATACCGTGGCGTTTGTTCATATCAATAGCGGGAATGGCGGTATCAAATAGCACTTCAAAATCAGAGTCAAAATCAATGATGTTAAATCGATCGGTTGGCTTGAGTCGGTTGATGGCTTGAATCAATGCGTTGGTTGCTTGCTCCATTGACGAGCCCATCATTGAGCCTGAAGAATCAATAATGAAAATAACTTCTCTGGGTGTGTGGCTTTGTTTAAAAACCTCATCAGCCGGTGGAGTTGCCATCAGCATCAGATAATGATCATCACCTTTTTGCTGAGTAAATAAGGCCAAGGTTGGGGTCAGTGTTTTGTGCGCTTGCCATGTGAGTTCAAAATCACGATTGGCCTGGGTATTTTTAAGGCTAATGTGTTTGGTGAGTTTGTCAGTTTCTACAATGCTAATCTGATGGTATGGAGAAATAATGCTGTCGGTATCAAAACCAGCTTTGAGGTTAATGCTTATCGCTACAGGTCGGTCAGCATTTGTATCGGTCGGTGGGGCGATTTTGCTGGCATCTTTAACACGATGAGTATTGGCCTTGTTGCCTAATGCATTTGGCTGAGTGTTGATCTTTTTTCCCGGGATATAGCGCTCACCAACAACCATGGGGAATCGGATTGAAAATTGGTCGTTGTCAATGCGTACGGCTTGCTGATATTCAATGGCAATTGTGATGGTTTCTCCGGGGCCGATATTAGCAACTTTGGTGGTAAATATGTTGGGGCGTTGCTGTTCAACCAGAGATACTTTTTTACCTGCTTTTTTGGCTTGGTTATAAATCTTTTTGGCTTCTCTAAATTCTTTGATCTGGCCTTCGATAATGCGCTTGCCAATAATCATGTCTAGATGATCGACGGCTGAGTCTGCAGGTAGTGGAAACACATACACACCTTCCACCCAGTCGTTAGATGGGTTGGTAAAAGTTTGGGTAAGTTTAACCCGATTGATAGTGCCAGTGATATCCATCTGTACTTTAGTATCAAGGGCGATTTGGGTGAGGACAGATTTATCACTCAAGGTATAAATGATAGCGCCTGATTCAACTTCATTAATAGGGTTAACCGTAGATGTTTGTACTTGACTTGGTTTCTGCGCAAAAGAGATGTCCGCTCGAATGAAGTTTGAATAAAACAACAAGATTGCAGTAACAAGTACGGCGATGATACTTAAGGGTTTGGTGTATTGCATGGTAGCTTCCGTTTTGGTTGAAAGCCATCATTATCTAAAATGGAGATGAGTTACTAATGTGGTTTGTGTGTTTTGTTAGTGAAGTTACATTTTTTAGCACTTAAGTACCAATCTCTGGCCTTTATAAACTGCTGCTCGGTAATGTTGAGCATCTTAAATAATTTAATGGGTTTAGTCTTGGTAGGTTTCATACTTTCTGGCGGTAACAATATAGCGCAATGAGTTGTCTTTAGTGG
The DNA here is from genome assembly GCA_000205985.2 of uncultured Candidatus Thioglobus sp. GTDB lineage: Bacteria > Pseudomonadota > Gammaproteobacteria > PS1 > Pseudothioglobaceae > SUP05. The sequence goes on from GG729991.1 coordinate 4,398, forward strand.
CCCCATCAAAAGGCCATGGGGTAACAAGCTTAAGTTCGTCCACTTCTGCAATTTCGATTTGTTGTTTGTTCAGATCGATAATACTAACATCAAGCACGCAATATTGGTATTCAGTACCTAGCTGGTCGTTAAGAATAATTTGATCGTTTAGAACGATCTTTTGTAAAAAGGAAAAATGACGATAGGCATGGATAACCACTGTGCCTAGATCGCCTGGTAAAAAACTATTAGGCGCCCTTCCTGGGCCAAACAGTAGCGTGTCTTCAGTATCGCCTTCGAGCACAATGAACTCTTGGTTGTGTCTTGGTGCTGTTAATCTAAAAACTGGAAATACACTGGATTCTGACCAATGTTTTTGTTTAACTTCTTCTCTCATGTTGTGTTCCTTATAAAAAAGACTTTGGCTAGTGGATAAAGAGACCACTAACCTAGGTCGGTTACCTCAACTATCAAAGGAGGAGGAGATGATAGTTGTGTCGAGGTTCGTTAAATCGAATAAATACGGCTTACCTTATTGGCATTTGCTCTGGATGTAAAAAATCCTACTAGCAGTCCCAAGAGTAAAGCAAGGGTGCTAATAATGGTTAAAAAATCGGTGCTGTGCAAGGCAGATGCTTGGCTTTTTAACAGCCTTACTTGTGCCATTAAATCGGTATTGGTTTGATCAAGATTATTGGTCTTATTGCGTAGCTTAGAAAGCTCTAACACTTGTGCGCCGTAGTTAGTGGATTCTGCTTTAAGCGTTGCCACTGATTGGTGCTGCTGATTGAGATCTTGCTTTAACTCAACAATGGTCTGTTGCTGGACTTGGTTGGACTTGGTTAGCTTGGTAATTTGCTTTGCTTGTTTTTTAAAATCACCATTAGGCTTGATGTTGGTTAGGTATCTGCTAATGATCCAACCCTGCTTGCCTTGGTGCTTAACTTGCGACCAACCGTTGGTCTGCTTCTTAATTAAAGTAACGGGTGTATTAATACCCAGTTTGGTAATGATATTGCTCTTAGTAATCGAAGCGTCTGAGCGCATTGGTATTTTGACTTTATCACCTATGTATAAGGTTGATTGTGCCATTGCACCCGTTGATAATAACGCAACAAGGAGGAGGAGTTTACGCATTATATTTTTTCTCCGATTTACTAAAAACAATGAGCACAGTTTAGGGCTAAACAATGAATGTCAAATGTTTTAAAAATGAAGAGTTGATGAAGTTTGAATGAAGAGACTTTTATGTCGTGTATTTATAAATTACAATACGCACATCTAACAAAAACCAGATAACACGTTATGCCAACCATTCTGCTCGTTGAAGATGATAAAGTCATTGCTGAAAGTATTAGCTTTGCACTGGAAAGTGATTCATTTAAAGTTAACTGGCGCGAGATGGGAAATGATGCACTTGATTACCTTAACAACAATACCGTTGATTTGGTCTTACTTGATATTGGCTTGCCCGATATAAGTGGTTTTGATGTACTGCGTAAGATCAGAATAGACTCTGAAATTCCAATTATCATCATCACTGCAAGGGATGCTGATGCTGATATTGTCTTAGGCCTTGAGGGTTTAGGTGCGGATGATTATGTTACTAAGCCGTTCAATCCAAGAGTGTTGGTTGCTAGAATTAGAGCGCAATTGAGGCGTGCTAATAAACAAACTTCAATTGCAAAAGAGCCTACTGCAAAATCCAAAAGTAAACAGGTGTTTACAATCAATGAGGACATGAATCAAATTTTGCTCCATGATCAAGTCATTGACCTTACTAAAGCAGAATGCAAAATACTACTGCACTTAGTTAGAAACCCAAATCGCATTCATTCAAAAGAGCAATTACTCAATGTAATGTACGATCGTCCAACGGGCTCTAGTGACAGCACGATTGTGACCCACATCAAGCTGATTAGAAAGTCATTGAATAAAATTGATCCTGACAATGAATACATTGAAAACCATCGTGGTTTAGGCTACTCACTCGTATTATGAGACTATCCATCGGCCTAAAGCTGTTTATTGCCTATTTTGTTATCAGTAGTGGCATTGTATGGGTTGTGACCGATAAGATGAGTAATCGCCTAACTAAGGGCATTGATGAAGCTGCTGAAGAGGTGATGATTGATGCTTCAAACTTGCTGGCACAAATGGTGAGTAACAACATTAAATACGATCAAATCAATACTAATAAAGTTCATACATTAATCAGCGGTTATCTTGATCGAGAACTGGATGCTGATATTTATTCTGTCACCAAAAAGAATCCTAACCTTCAGGTCTACATCACTAACAAAAAAGGCATTGTTATTTATGATTCTACTGGTAAACGTGAAGGTAAGGATTATTCTCAATGGAATGATGTTTACGATACCTTAAAAGGTAAATACGGCAAGCGCTCCAGTGCCTTTGATCCTGCTGTTAAAGAGCCTACTTCTGATCAAAAAGCCATGTACGTTGCTGCGCCCATTTATCATGATAATCAAATATTTGGTGTACTCACTACGGTCAAATCAACCATTGATCTTAAGCCATTTGTTTTAGAACAAAAAAAGCAAGTTAATAAATACGCAATCTATCTGTTTTTGATCTCATTACTGTTCGGTGCTGGCGCAAGTTTTGCAGTGTCAAGAGGCACCAACAAACTTATTAAATACACCACGGCCCTGTCCAAAGGGGAAAATGTAGTTGCACCCAAAATACGCCAAGTTGAGTTTGCAGAGTTATCAAAAGCCATTGAAAAACTGCGTGTGGATCTTGAAGGTCGTGAGTATGTTGAGGAGTACATCAACACCATGGCGCACGAGTTAAGAACGCCAATCACAGGCATTAAAGCAACTGCTGAGAACCTTCTAATGCCAATGGATGATGAACAGCGCAAGCGTTTTATTAATAACATTCTTGAATCAAACAATAAGATGGATTTACTGGTTAATCGTCTGCTTAATTTGTCTCGCATTGAGAGAAGAGACGTGCTGGATAACGTTGAAAAAGTTGATGTTAAAACATTGATTGAAGAAGTGGTTGCAGCACCGAGTAGAATCGGCAACATCACTTCAAGAAGCATTAAGATTGAATACGACATTGATCGTGATCTTAGTATTAAAGCCGAAAAGCTATTAGCCGAACAAGCCATTGGCAACATTCTTGATAATGCAATAGACTTCACGCCAAAAGGATCAACCATTGGGATTAAAGCAAGTGAGTCAAATACACATATCATAATCCAGATACTTGATCAAGGAATTGGCGTGCCTGAACACACCAAAAAACAGCTGTTTAGAAGGTTTTTTTCCTCACCCAGACCTGACACAGGAAAACGCGGTAACGGCCTAGGATTGAGATTCGTGAAGAAGATCATGAGCCTTCATAATGGCGAAGTTAGTTTGAAGAATCGATTCATGGAAGATGGTGCTGTGGCTTCTTTGAAGTTTCCACTCTAAATGGACTAGCATCAAACCTTAAAAAGCTATAATGCTTAAGCATGTCTCCGCAATTATTCAATGTTCGTCTTAAAAATCATGATCGTAATTATGAGTGCTCATCAAACGATTCTGTATTAGAAGGCGGTTTGCGCCACGGTTTGGCGATGCATTATGAGTGCAGTAATGGCACTTGCGGAGCATGTAAGGCAAAGCTTGTTAATGGCGAGATAAATCAAATTAAACATCATGATTTTGCTCTTTCTGATGAGGAAAAATCCGACGGGGATTTCCTAATGTGTTGCAACTCCCCTGCTTCAGACGTTGAGCTTGAGCTTGATTTGATTGGAGATGTTCAATCAATTCCAATTCAAAACATTGAAACCAAGGTTAAAAAAATAGTTTTTATGAATGATGATTTAGCCATTATTACATTAAGAACACCTCGCTCTAAGACTTTGCAATTTATGGCGGGGCAAGACGTAGAGTTATCTTTTAAGGATGTAACTTCTCGCTACCCTTTAGCTTCCTGCCCTTGTCATGGTATGGAGTTAGAATTTCACGTTAGAAACTCGCCCGAAGATGTTTTTGCGACAGCATTATTCAGTAAAAAAATCAAGAACAAATCTATGGTTGATTTGGAAGGACCGAAAGGCGTTTTTGTATTAAAAGAGCTGTCTAAAAAGTCAATGGTGTTTATTGCTTGGGACATTGGTTTTGCACCGATCAGAAGTTTAGTTGAGCATGCTTTTTCGTTAGAAATGGATAATCCTGTGTATTTTTACTGGGCCTATCCTAGTGATGAACAAGCGCCGTATTTAGATAATCATGCTAAATCTTGGCAGGCGGTGATGAATGATTATACTTACAGCCCTATTGCTTGTGAGTTTGATCGATCCAGCAAAAATGAATGCCACAAGGTGGCCAAGCAAATATTTAACGCGCTGGATTTAGAGGTTGTTAAGCGATCGGATGTCTATCTTTGTGTGCCGGCTGAAGTGTTGATTTATTTAGGTGAATTATTACTTGAAAATGGTTTGGACGAGTCTCAACTCATTGCCTCGCCAATTTAATGAATTTTTTATTAAATTTGAAACTTTTTAGTCTTTGTGTTCGTAAATATAAACATAGCAACCATATAGAATAAGGGGTATATTGAAAGTAATGGTTATATTTTATTATTTAGTGTTCGTTGTTTTTATAACTGTTGTGTTTGCTAAAGCAAACCGACTTTTGCCTGTATTTGCGTTTCTTTTTTCTCTTGCCACTCTTCATTTATTAACTACTTTAGGGCTAAATCTAATTATTGTATGGGTTGTGGGAGTGCTTCTACTGCTCTTCAACCTAGTCTTATTTATTCCATTTTTCAGGTTTTTATTCATTAAACCAATGATTGCTAAACTTGTCGGTCAATCAAAATCTTTAATCAGTGATAGTGAAAAAATAGCCATGGAGTGTGGAGATACACACTGGGAAAAGCAACTGTTTACTAATCAACTCAAGTGGGATGAGTTGTTAGCCGTTAAAAGTGAGCCGTTATCCGATGAGGAGTGGATTTTTATTAAGCATAAAGTCAGCGCACTTTGCGCCACTTTTAATAAATTTGGATTGTCTGATAAAACCTTAACTCAGATAAAATCTGAAGGATTTTGGGCGCTTAACATTCCCAAACAATACGCAGGGTTAGAATTTAGTGCGAAAGCCCATGCAAAAATTCTAACCCTACTTTCCAGTTGTGATGTGTCGCTTGCGGGTAACGGGTAATGGTGCCCAATTCACTCGGCCCAGCGGAATTGGTTTTACATTATGGTACGGACGAACAAAAACAGGATTTATTGCCCAAATTAGCCACTGGTGAACACATTCCCTTGTTTTGCACTGACGTCAACCGATGCAGGCTCAGATGCAGGGGCGATGATCGATTCTGGTGTGATTTGCCATCAGATATAAGGTGAAAAACTTTGGGCATTCGCTACTGGGAATAAACGCTAACCACTCTTGCACCCATAGCTACATGGATGCTGGCTTAACCTAAGAGATCCGATGTTGATCGGTAAAGCCTCGTTAAGCATACCATGATGCTTTGAATGA
>GG729990.1 GCA_000205985.2 uncultured Candidatus Thioglobus sp.
CTTTAGCCTTGTTCCCAAATAATCCACTCAACCCCCTCTTTGCCTGGAACTCTCTTACTGAATAAGTGATGTCTTCTTCGCTCTACTCCACCTGTTGCATCTGTGGAATGATCATAAATAATACTCACACCATCACAACAAACGTTATTACTTTCACTTAATACTAGTTGATTGGTAATGCCGGTAGAAAAAATCTTATTTCCTGAAGAGTCTCGATGCTCATACCCTGCCATACGAATATCGCGCTCAATAATTTGCATAATAGCTCTACCCGAGGTATGCATATCAGCAATGCCAATGTTCTTTTCATATTGAGTTTTCACCATATCGTATGAGGCATAAGCAGCAATAATAACGATTGAACTAACAGCAAGTGCCACTAGCATTTCAACCAAAGTAAAGGCTTTTCTATTCAGCAACATTGAACACCCTCTTAATTACGACCGTATTTTTATCACGCTTACCACTTAGTTTTATCAGCACGACATAAACATCTTTTCCATCAATTGTTTTTCTAACAACACGAATTTTTCTATCACCCGTGGTTCTTTCACCCATTTTTTTGCACCAACTTTTTAATCGGTTAAGATGATCTTCGGTTGATGCTGTTAGTGTCATATCATCACACCTAGTAACAAGATCTTTACCTTCATAAAAGCTAGCAACAGTAGATAAGTCTTTCTTTTCACTGTGTAGTGTTTCAATAATTTCACTGGCGTGGTAGTTAGATTTTTCTTTATCAATAGAATCGTTCATTACTCGATTAGAAGTAGCAACTAGAGAATACACTCCCGCAAATCCAATGGCCAGAATAACCACTGAAACCAGTACCTCAACGAGTGTAAATGCTGACTTGTTATTCATATTTAAATAATCCTACATTTCCCGCCATGGCAGACTAGCGCTTTCAGAGATTTTCACTCTTTTAAACTCTTGAATAAAGCCTGTTGCACCAAAGATATTATTTTTATATTCATATTTTTTTCCACCATTGTCAAACTCTCCACCACATTGACGAGTAATAGTATAGCTTGCAGTAGTTGCACTACCATCCGCATGGAAGCACGTATTAATTGTGGAATCTGTTAAAGAGCTTTTGCCAATATCAGTAGTAAATGTATCGATAATACCCACTCCTGTAATGTCAGCTCCGCAACTACTTTTTATACCTTGTGGTCCCACCTTGACAGATACCAAAGCATTAACACCACTTCTATCAACAACAGCCATAATGGAGCTATTACGATTAACAGCCTCTGATCGAAGCGTGGATAAAAAACCATTTAACTCGGCAAAATCATTTTTGACATCTTGACGACAAGTCCAACCTTTTAAATTAGGCCCTGCTACTCCCGCCAAAATTCCCAGTACAGCAATAACTACTAATAATTCAATTAGTGTAAAGGAAAATCGATTACCCTTAGTGGGCACCATCAACACCTTCTTGGGTTACTTGCCCATTTGCAACTAATTGTTCAATGGCGTGATCCATTGTTACCATGCCCTCGCCGCGTGCGGTTTGCATAATGGATTCAATTTGGAAAATCTTACCTTCACGAATAAGGTTCCTAACTGCATGATTACACACCATAACCTCAAAAGCTGCTACTCGGCCTTCGCCATCAGTAGTTTTAAACAAGCGTTGCGTTACCACCATTTGCAAAGACTGT
>GG729989.1 GCA_000205985.2 uncultured Candidatus Thioglobus sp.
TTGGCTTGGGGTCCGGGGATCCCACGGTGCACCCGAGGTATGTAGTGTACCAAAGACTAAATGCCCCGTTTCTGCAGCAGTAAGGGCAAGCTGAATAGTTTCACGATCACGCATTTCACCTACTAAAATCACATCAGGGTCTTCACGCAATGATGCACGCAGTGCACTGGCAAATGAATGTGCATCACGCCCGACTTCGCGCTGTGATACTGTGCATTCTTTGGAATGATGGATATATTCAATCGGATCTTCCACGGTAAGAATATGGCCTTTTCTGGTGGCATTAATCTCACCAATAATAGCAGCAAGAGAAGTGGACTTTCCCGAGCCCGTTGGGCCAGTAACCAAGATAAGGCCGTTAGGCTTTTCAGCCATCTCTTGCATAATGAATGGCAATTTAAGCGATTCCATGGTGGGGATCTCAGTTTCAATCTTACGCAAAACTGCTGAAAGACCATCAGAGGTGTAAAAGAAATTAACACGAAAACGATAAGCACCCGCCTCAATGGCTAAGTCAACATCGCGGATTTCTTCAAGGTGGGTTTTTTGATCTTCTGTGAGCGCTTTATCAGCAAACTCTTTGAGCGCTTGTGCGGATATGATATCCTCACTTGGCTTGGTCATCTCACCGTTAATACGCAGGATTAGTGGCTGATCTTCCTTAAGATGAATATCAGAGAATTTGTACTCATTGGCGTATCGTTCTATAATTTCAAACATCGACTTCCCCAAAAAATTGATGACTTACTATTTATACGAATTTGTATTGTAGCACTAAATGAGTGGGTATTAGGATAGAATGGCACAAATGGAACTACTAGCAGCCTTTGCAATCGGACTAATTTTTGGATCATTCTTAAATGTTTTGACCTATCGGATTCCTTTGGGTATTTCGCTGTTTAACCCAATAGGATCAGAATGCCCCCACTGCCAACATAAAATTAAGTGGTATGAAAACATTCCTGTTATCTCTTATGTGTTTTTAAAAGGAAAATGCTCAAACTGCTCTGAGCGCATATCTATTATTTATCCAGTTGTTGAGCTAACGACTGGCGTAGTCACTGTGCTTTTATACAATCACCAATGGCTTGACTTAGACTTAATACTTACCATTGTGCTTTTCTACACGCTGATTGTACTTTCATTCATTGATTTTAAATTTAAGGCCGTGCCGGATTATTTACTGATTGTCGTAGTGATCCTTACGCTAATGGTTGGCGACTGGAAAAATGCCTTAATCTTTATGGGTGGCTTTGTTTTATTAGAATTAATTTTGACTTTTTATATCCAAACTATCAAGGCAAAAATTACCAAAAATAAAGAACTTGAAAATCAACGCGCTTTGGGCGAAGGAGATATACCAATCGCTGGCGCTATTGGTGGCTTACTAGGGATCCACTTAGGAATTTCCGCCATATTTCTCGCCGCCATCTTGGCACTCATTCCTGCGGTTTATGGCTTGATGGTCAAAAAAGAAATCGAAACTCCGTTTATTCCTTTTTTGTCTTTAGGGTTGTTTATTACTTTGATTACTGGGTTTAATTTATTTACCCTAATTGTCTAAAAAAAATCGATGACAACATTTTGACAACATGCTCTCCAAATCCTACCAAAATGCACCAAGTTGAATTTTAAAAATGCTTTAGTACTAGGGTTTACTGGTGTATAGCATCATGCACATGAGTTTCAAACCCCCTTTCTCGCCCCACTATATCAGGGGTTTTTATTTATTTTATTTTTTAACAGTAAAAAGCCCAAATAATTTTTTAAATTATTTGGGCTTGATGTTCTGTTTATTTTTATTAAAAATTAACGGATAAAGAATATTCGATGCTTGGAGCTAACTTGTTCGTGGAATCAGAATTAAGATTATCTAAACCTAAATCAATATTAACACTCGCATCATCCATGCCTCGAATCTTTTGCTTTAATCCACTGTCCAAAGCCAAAACAAGATTGTTAGAATTGGTGCTTGGTTTTACTGTTGCAGAAACAAATCCTTGAGAATTTTTATCGTTTCCAAAAAATTTATTTGTGCCAATTGAAATATCTGCGTTTACAAAAGAAGCAGATAACATGGCAACCATTCCTAGGATTGCTACTAAATAAATACGATTGTACATATGCCTTCCTCACCAAAATAAAAAAATAAATCCACGCCTAGCGAACGTTCACTAGTTGGTATTTTATAAATATAGTTAACCGTAAAAGCGCAATTGCCTTATGGGTTTTTCCTCCCTGTTGCTCAGCACTATACACAAGCTAAACTTGAATTGCAAATTTAACAAGTCGTTGCTTTATTTTTTATCAA
>GG729988.1 GCA_000205985.2 uncultured Candidatus Thioglobus sp.
CAGCAGCAATCACGTATTTGATTCTTTCCGCAAGAGGGGCGTCGTCTTTTGGTACTTCGCCCTTGGCATTTGGAGCGGTAATGGTAAGCTTCTTGCCCGAACCTTCCTCTTTTAGTGCTACTTCTGAATCTTTTAGGTAATCAAAATTACACTCGTCAATGTAGGCATTAAAGCCATCAAATTCAAAGGTTTGGTAAGTTTTTGATAAATCTTTGGGAAAACAAAAATTAAAGGTTACGGTTGCCGCTGGTGTGCCGGCTTTCTCAATATCGACTTTTAAACCCAAATCTTTTTCATCTTGCTGGGCAAATAAATCAGCCACATAAACTTTTGCTTCGTCGGTAATGTTAAACATTTTATCTCCTAAAAATGACGTTATCGATCAATCGAGTTGATCCTATGAATATGGCGCATAATATAGCAATTTCACTTGTATTATCAGTGATTTGCTTAAGGGTATTTGCATCTAGAGTCTCAATATAATCCAATTTAAAGTTTTTTTCAATTTGCATTCTAGCCTGCTTTACAGCTACATTAATGGCTTGTCCTTTTTGAATTTCTCTCTTAAGTTCAAGCAAGTTCCTATATAGATTAGGTGAAACCTTTCTTTCATCGGCTGACAAATATTGATTGCGCGTACTCATTGCTAGTCCGTCTTTTTCTCTTACAATTGAGTGTGAAATAATTTTTACATCAAGTGATAATTGCGCAACCATTTGTTTAATGATTAACAATTGTTGGTAATCTTTTTTCCCAAATACAGCTAAATTAGGTTTAACGATATCAAACAAACGATTCACCACCTGAACCACACCCTGAAAATGCCCTGGTCTGGATGCACCACACAAGATATTACCTATTTCGCCAATATCAATATCAGCATCCAAACCTTGAGGGTAAATTTGTTCCACACTTGGAGAGAATAGACCATCAACTTGATTGCGTTCTAACAGCAATACATCTTGCTCGAAGGTATTAGGGTATTGATCAAAATCCTCATTTTCACTAAACTGGGTTGGGTTAACAAAAATACTCACCACTACTTTGTCAGCCTTTTGTTTAGCAAGCTTAACCAAAGCTAAATGCCCATCATGCAAACCACCCATGGTTGGCACAAAAGCGATGGTTCGATCTTTAGCACGCCAATCATCAAGTGTATTTTGTAAGGCTGTAATCGTATTAAAAACTTGCATCATGTGTTTTATTTTGAACACGCTCTAAAAAAATACGCCAACGCACTTGGGTTTACTTTAGCGTGCTCCAACAAAATATAATACAAAGCTTTATTGTTGTTGTTAATGGTTGGCGGTTTAATACTTATTTTCAAACACTGCGCAAGAATAATTAGGCGTCCAATCCGTCCATTACCATCACTAAATGGGTGAATCATTTCAAAATGATAATGTGACTTTGCAACATCGCTCAGATTTTCAATATTACTGTGCTCTTCCACCCAATTTTCCAGCTCTTCTTCAATATCATCGGGATGGGTCAGTTGCGTATCCACATTAGGCAAAACTCTTTGCTTGGTAGAGAATTCACCCGCATTATCTACCAAGCCGCGCATCAATACTTTGTGCCAATCTTTGATTTTCTGTGAGTCAATATCCACCTGAAAATCTTGAGCGATTTCTTGAGTAATGTGGTGAATGTTCTGAACTTCCAGCACAGATTTAGCATAAAAATTATTAGGCACGATATTCTCAAGCACAATCGAATTAAAATCTATTTCTTGAGTACCTGTTTCAATTTCAAGCGAACCAGCAGCCATACCTCGAAGTGCCTTATCCATAACCAGCGGCTCGAGAAGAAAATCACCCAAATCAATGCCTTTTACAGCTTTATTTTCACCATCAATGTTTGGCAAGAATACATACTTGCACCATAGTAAGTCAATCTTATCTTGATTTTTAACTTTGATTTTCTGCACATTATCGCGCCACGCAGTTAGCGTCATTCGGGTGACGCCTAGCGCTTGCGCAAAAGCAACCGAGGTTTTATAGTAAACCAGAAGGTCATCAATTTTTTTAGCGCATGGGATACTCTTGTAGTCAAAATTCATAGTGTATAGTTTTTTGTATAATTTTTAATTATTATACACTTTTTGTATAATAATTTGTATAATTTTAAAAAACTATACAATCTAATAACTGTGCTCATCACCTGGAAATGTTTGGTTTTTAATTGAGTGAATATAATCTTCTACTGCAGATTCAATTGAGTCATTACCAGATAAAAAATTTTTAACAAATTTTGGCATGTGCCCTGTATTAATCCCCAGCATGTCATAACTTACCAATACTTGGCCATCACAATCAATCCCTGCACCAATACCAATGGTAGGAATACTTAAGTTTTGAGAAATTTGCTTGGCTAATTCTGCTGGTATGCATTCAAGCACTAATGTTTGCACACCCCAAGACTCCAAAGCCAATGCATCATCAACAATTCGTTTGGCACTTGCCTCATCTTTACCTTGCACCTTGTAACCACCCATCTCGATAACGGATTGTGGTTGCAAGCCAAGATGCCCACAAACTGGAATGTTATTGGCTTGCAAAATTTTAAAAGATGCTTCGTGTTCACGCCCACCTTCAAACTTTACCATTTGTGCACCCACATCCATTAAACGCTTAGCATTAATGAGTGTTTGCTCAGCACTGCCATAACTTTGGTAAGGCATGTCAGCAATGAGTAATGCATTTTTTGCACCTTTTGCTACTGCTTGCGTGTGATAGGCCATATCATCCATACTAACGCCCAATGTATTTTCAGCGCCTTGAATCACATTACCGAGTGAGTCGCCCACTAAAATAACATCCACACCACAATCATCGAACAACTTGGCAAAAGAAGCATCGTAAGCGGTCAAGCAGGTGATTTTTTCATTCGACTGTTTAAATAATTTAAGCTGTTCAATGTTCATAATTTCTTTAATACTGATGTGTCTATCTTATCAATTAAATCTTGTATTGGGCCCAAAACTGGCACTTTAAGATCGCTCTCTAATTCCGCCAGTGGAACCAGTACAAATGCTCTGCTCATCATTTGCGGATGAGGAACGACCAATTGCTTTGAGGCAATGACTTGAACACCGTAAAGGATGATGTCTAAATCAATGGTTCTTGCGCCCCATTTTTTTTCACGCACACGGTGCTGTTTGATTTCAATGTCCTGACAGGCGTACAAAAGCTCTAAAGCCGTTAAGTGTGTATTGACTTGGCACATCGCATTAATATAATCCGGCTGATCCGACCCATCAATTGGCTTGGATTGGTACAAGCTCGACAAACCTACCACTTCAACATCTTGCGTAGTATTGAGCGCAATCAGTGCGTTCTTAATTTGTTGTTTTGGGTTATTTAAATTCGACCCAAGCCCAATGTAAGCTAGCAATGGATTAACGTACCAACGTGCTCGCCAGCTTGCAAACGAGTTAAAACATTTTCAGCCTTTCCGGATGCGATCACGGTTATCGTGTTTGACTCGGATGCTTTTTTAGCCGCTAATACCTTGGTGTACATACCGCCAGAACCCAATGATCCTCCAGTTCTACCAGCCACTTGCTCTAATTTCTCGTCATCCACATGAATTTTATCAATCAGTTTTGCATCTGCATTTTGTCGAGGATCGTCGTCATACACCCCGCCTTGATCAGTCAAAATCACCAATCGATCGGCGTTCACCAAATTGGCTACTAAAGCTGCCAAAGTATCGTTATCACCAAATTTGATTTCATCGGTAGCAACGGTGTCGTTTTCATTAACGATTGGAACGGTGCCAAACTCAAGCAAATTGTTTAAAGTTGATGAAATATTCTCATAACGATCAGCATTGGTAAGATTATCATGCGTTAATAAAATCTGAGCGGTATGCATATCATGCTTAGCAAAAAGAGACTCGTAAGTTTGAATGAGGCCCATTTGCCCTACCGCAGCGGCTGCTTGAAGCTTATGAATATCGTCTGGACGATCATTCCAACCAAGACGCTTAATACCCTCAGCAATCGCGCCTGATGAAACTAAAATTACATCAATATTTTGCTTAGTCAGAGTAACAATTTGCTCTACCCATGAGGCGATAGAAGTTGTGTCCAACCCTTTGCCATCGTTGGTTAATAATGCAGAACCAATTTTAACTACCCATCTTTGTTTAGTCATTTTCTTTTACTAATTCAAATAATCCGTACACCAAGTCTTTACAACCTAAACCATTCAGTGCCGAGATGTTAAATACTTTACCCTGATAATCAATATTATTTAAAAAACTTTTTACTGTTTTGTCTTTTTGTTCATCAGTTAATAAGTCCATTTTATTAATTGCCAAAAGCCTTGGTTTGTTGGCTAACTCTTTGTCGTATTTTGCCAGTTCTTTTTCAATGGTTAAATAATTTTGAACCGGATCTGATGCATCTGCTGGCAATATATCCACTACATGCAATAAAGCTTTAGCACGAGAGAGATGCTTTAAAAACTCAAAACCTAAACCCACGCCTTCAGAAGCATCTTCAATCAAGCCAGGAATATCAGCCATAACAATATGTGCATCATTTAACGACACCACTCCTAAAGAAGGATGTAGGGTTGTAAATGGGTAATCTGCCACTTTTGGTCGAGCACTTGAAATTTGTCTAATCAAACTCGACTTGCCGGCATTAGGCATACCTAACAAACCAATGTCCGCCATGATACTTAGCTCTAGGCCAATCTCACGTGCCTCGCCCGGCGTGCCAGGGGTAGTTTTGCGAGGTGCACGGTTAATGCTGGATTTAAAACGCGCATTACCTAGCCCATGAAAACCACCTTTGGCAACCAACAACACTTGCTCGTGTTGGGTAATTTCGCCAATCAACTCATCGGTTTCTAGATCGTACACTTTGGTGCCCAATGGCATCTCAACGGTTAAGTGTTCGGCTGATTTACCACGCTTGTTTTGTCCTGAACCTGGTTGGCCATTTTTAGCTCTAAACAAGCGATTGAATCGAAATTCACTCAGCGTGTTTAAATTCTCTTGACCACGGAAATACACGTGACCACCATCACCGCCATCACCACCATCAGGGCCGCCATCAGGGATATATTTCTCGCGCCTAAAGCCCAAGCACCCAGAACCACCTTTTCCAGCTTCAATACGAATTGAGGCAGAATCTACAAACTTCATAAAAAATCGCTAAAATACAATGAATGACATTATACCACCGCCGAATGAATCAAACTCTCTACAGCTTAATTGGATACCTTCTTTTGCCAATCATGGTGTTGCGTTTAATCATCAAAGGCTTAAAAAGCCCGGCTTATTATCAAAGAATTGGCGAACGGTTAGGATTTGTTGACAAGATCCCTGTTCCAATTATCTGGGTGCATTGTGTATCGGTGGGTGAATTTAGAGCGGCCATTGTGCTGATTGATCAGCTCATTCAAAATTATCCCGAACATCGAATATTGGTCACCACCACAACGCCAACTGGTTCACAAGCTGTTATCAATCATTATCAAAGTGAGGTGCTGCATTTTTATTTCCCTTTTGATTTGCCTATCATCGTTAATCGCTACATTAAAAAAATAAACCCTAAACTGTGTATTTTATTGGAAACGGAAATATGGCCAAATCTTGTTCATGCACTTAATACAAACAACATTCCGGCACTACTGGTGAATGCCAGACTGTCACAACGATCATTAGAGAAATACCAAAAATTTGCGCCAAATTTAGCCAAGCAAACCTTAAACAAATTCACAACGGTGGCTACACAAAACCAAAACTCTGCCAATCGATTCATTGAACTAGGTATTGATACTGATAAAGTTACAGTGGCAGGTAATATTAAATTTGATCAAAATCCAAGTATCGACAAAGATTTAACTAAAAAATTAAAAACCATCGTTGGCAAACAAAAAATCGTGGTTTTTGCCAGTACACACCCAGGTGAAGAAAGTCAAATTATCAACAGTTATCTAAAATTTAAGGATGATATTAATGCGTTATTAATCATCATTCCAAGACATCCAGAGCGCTTTAAAGAGGTTTACAAGTTAGCACAAAAACAAGGCATTAGTATTACCAAGCGCTCCCAAAATAAACCTTGTCAAGATTGCCAAATATTATTGGGTGATTCGATGGGCGAAATGATGAACTATTTCGACATAAGTGATGTTGTCTTTATGGGTGGCAGCCTAAACAACACAGGTGGGCACAATATGCTTGAGCCGGCAGCACTAGCAAAACCAATCTTATTTGGCCCTAATGTGTTTAATTTTGCTGAAATTTCATCCGACCTACTTAAACAACAAGGAGCCATCCAGGCCCAAAATTCAGATGAATTATTTGAAAAAATAGTGGATTTACTGGGTGATGAAAAACAACGAAAAAGTATGGGAAGAAATGCCAAAAAATACTTTAAATCTCAACAAGGTGCGGTTAAAAAGTTAAACCAATTAATCAAACTATTTATTTAGCACTCCAATAGCGCTGCATTTCATAAAACAAAAATGAAGCCGTCCAAGTAATCAGTACAAAACCTACTAAAGCTTCCATACCAACTAAAAATCGAATCGCACCAAACGGTTCAATATCACCAAAACCCAGAGTTGAGAAATTGGTAAATGAAAAATACAAACTGTCTAATAATGAGCCATTAAAATTGCCTTGTATACTGCCCCAGAATGCATCTTTAACCATGTAAAAATACGCCAGTGCAAACAAGCCTATTTCCACCACATGCGCAATCAGTGCAATAAACACCACCATAACAATTCTGAATCGATGCTTTATTCTAACCTTAGGCACCAATGTTGTTGCACGATACAAAAACTCATAATGAATCAAAACACTCAGTGCCACAATGAACGCGTTAACCAAAGCTGCTAGCCACATAATAAAATATTCTTTATAATCAAAAGTAATTATTCTACTGTAAAAAATTAGGAAAAAATCAAAATGGGCTGTTGCAATACAAAAACGGATGAAAAAACACTGTGTTATTGCTTTAACATCAGTGAAAATTCCTATTTAGAAGCTTTAAAACTCGGAAAAGGGGGTGTTTTAAAGGATTTTGTGGTATTTCAGACCAAACACAACTACTGTAACTGTGAAAATCTTAATCCTTCCAAGCAATGCTGCTTGAAAGAATTTAAAAAATTAAAAATTTCTGAAAAAATGCAAACGGCTAATTAGTTGTCTTTTTTAAGCTGAATTGATGGGCAATCAACCGACCCGTACGAGCAAAACACACAACAATCTCCCGGCTTTGGCTTAATAATTACACCGCAAGATTTACATTCATAAAACCATTGACAGTTATCCGTTGGCATTTTCTCAAGTTCTTTATGTCCGCATTCAGGGCAAGTAATAATTGATTCCTTAACAAAAGAACCCATCATAAAGTTTAAACACCCTCTTTCATGTAAATCTCAGAATCATTTTCTAAAAATTCAGCTGATTTTTGATCCATCTCAACTTGAATAGCATTAATCTTTGCAATTTCTGCTTTATCCATGGTTTTAATTTCTTGCGTAATTTTCATTGAACAAAACTTAGGGCCACACATCGAACAAAAGTGTGATGTTTTGGCCGCTTGCTTAGGCATGGTTTCATCATGATATTTGCGAGCTGTATCTGGGTCCAAGCCTAAATTAAACTGATCTTCCCATCTAAATTCAAAACGCGCTTTAGATAAAGCATTGTCACGAATCTGTACACCAGGATGACCTTTAGCAAGATCGGCTGCGTGAGCAGCAATTTTGTAAGCAATAATGCCTTCTTTAACATCGTCTTGATTTGGCAAACCTAAATGCTCTTTAGGGGTTACGTAGCAAAGCATAGCACAACCATACCAGCCGATTTGTGCCGCGCCAATCGCTGAAGTAATATGATCATAACCAGGGGCAATATCCGTAGTTAAAGGGCCCAATGTATAAAACGGCGCTTCGCCACATTCTTCTAATTGCTTATCCATGTTTTCTTTAATCATTTGCATTGGCACGTGGCCTGG
>GG729987.1 GCA_000205985.2 uncultured Candidatus Thioglobus sp.
GTGGGGTACCGGGGACCCACGTTAAAACGGTTAAAAAAGGTCAATGTCAAGAAGTTGTCATCGAAGGTGATTCCGTTGATTTATCTAAATTACCCATTCAAACTTGTTGGCCAAAAGATGCCGCACCTCTGATTACCTGGGGATTAACCATAACCAAAGGGCCACTGAAAAAACGTCAAAATTTAGGTATTTATCGTCAGCAACTCATTGGAAAAAATAAGCTAATTATGCGCTGGCTATCACACCGCGGAGGTGCGCTTGACTTTAAAGATTGGCAAGAGAAAAACCCTGACAAACCTTTTCCAATTGCAGTCGCCTTAGGTGCTGACCCAGCTACCACCTTGGCTGCTGTTACCCCAATCCCTGACAGCTTGAGTGAGTATGCTTTTGCAGGCCTACTACGTGGCAAAAAAACTAAAGTTTGTTCATGTATAGGCAACGACTTGCAAGTGCCAGAAAATGCAGAAATTATTCTAGAAGGTGTACTCCATCCAGGCGAGATGGCAGATGAAGGTCCATTTGGTGATCACACCGGCTATTACAACGAAGTAGAAAGTTTCCCTGTCTTTACAGTCGAGAGAATTACTCATAGAAAAAATCCAATTTATCATTCCACCTATACGGGCAAACCGATCGATGAACCTGCCGTACTCGGTGTGGCACTCAATGAAGTGTTTGTACCGTTACTACAACAACAATTCCCAGAAATAACTGATTTTTACCTTCCGCCAGAGGCTTGCTCTTATCGCATGGCAATAGTCAGTATGAAGAAACAATATCCCGGCCACGCCAAGCGCGTTATGATGGGTGTTTGGTCATTCTTGCGCCAATTCATGTATACCAAATTTGTGATTGTGGTGGATGACGATATCGATGTAAAAAATTGGAAAGAAGTGATTTGGGCAATTTCCACCCGAGTCGATCCAACACGAGACACCACATTGATTGACAATACCCCCATTGATTATCTTGACTTTGCCTCACCTGTATCTGGCCTAGGTTCAAAGATGGGAATTGATGCCACCAACAAACTTCCAGGTGAAACTGATCGAGAATGGGGTGAATCCATCACCATGGATCAATCGGTCATTGACAAGATTGATAGCATTTGGGATGAATTAAGCATTGACTAAGGCATTTAACAAAGTATAATTATTGTTTTTTCGGAGTGTAGCGCAGCTTGGTAGCGTATCTGGTTTGGGACCAGGTGGTCGAAGGTTCAAATCCTTTCACTCCGACCATTAAAAATACTGTACATTGCTTTAGAGCGCAACAGTTTTACCCAAAGGGTATAAATGCGCCCATAGCTCAGCTGGATAGAGCAACGGCCTTCTAAGCCGTAGGTCACACGTTCGAATCGTGTTGGGCGTACCATTAAAGTTTATGGCGGGAATAGCTCAGTTGGTAGAGCCCCGGATTGTGATTCCGGTTGTCGCGGGTTCAAACCCCGTTTCTCGCCCCACTACACACCCTATTGCCATAGGGTTTTGTTAAATTTTTACCTGTTTTAATGACAACATTTTGACAACATGTAAAAATTTTGCCGTCTTTTTTTTTGACTAAAAGCGTACTTTTTTAGTCAAAAAAATATAATTCATCCGGTTAAAAAGATTGTCCACTAATTTGCTTTTTATATTTATTTTGTTTATACTACGTGTAAACATTAGGAGTTAATTATGAGTGAAGTATTATTGGATATTAAAAAATGGGGTAATAGCCTTGGTATGCGCCTACCCACTGCAGTAGCAAAAGCAGCACATCTACACTTAGATCAAAAAGTCAGTTTAAGTGTTGAGCATGGCAAAGTTATTATCTCACCAGTAGAAAATAAGTTTATCACCTTGGAGCAGCGTCTTAGTCAATTTAACCCCAAAACTCACGGTAAAGAAGCAATGCAAACAGATGAGCTTATTGGGTGCTGAAAAGTGGTAGATTGGGCACCTTTCAAGACAGGACATTATTTGGATTGATTGTTCACCACAAGCGGGCAAAGAAATGCGCAATCTTCATCCTTTTTTGGTTTTATCACCGAAAACCTTTAATGATAAAACTTCATTAGTATTAGGGCTGCCAATGACCACCGCAAGCTACAATAAAACCAACCCTTTTGCTGTAGATATTGGCAAAGTAAAAAAACAAGGCGAGAGTCACAATGGCTATATTTTATGCCATCAAGTAAAGTCTTTTGATTGGAGGGCTAGAGGTGCATCTAAACACCCAATGAAACAACTTGAAAAAACTAAATTTGCACAAGCTTGTGCAATACTCAATCAAATTATTGATATTAGTTAGCTGAATCTAAGATATTGAATTATTTACTAACTTCAATTTAAAATCTTTACTGTTGGTGCAAATTTAAGAACATCATCAAGATGATTTGGAGATAAATGAGCATATCTCATGACCCTGTAAAGGTGTTTTAGACTGGTTTTATCACTCATTTCAATAATTTGCTAAATTTTTAGACCTAATTTCATTGCTTGGGAGTGTGGATTAAATGCCTAACAACGTGTTCCCAGTCTGATTTCATTATTATGATCTACGCAAATTTTCTCAAGACCTGAATTTGATTTTTTTGGAATTGCATAAGCCCTATAACTGCTTGAATTGAATCTTTGTATGTAATACTTATAATCACCCTGCTCATCTAAAGTTTTCTTACCGTTAAATAATTTTTGATTAATTAAAGCTGTTTGGTCACCAGTAGAAGTTCCGTAATAATCGCCATTCTCAGTATGATAATCGGCCTCAATCACGCAAATTGAGAGAAGGCTGTTCTTTGCAGTGGATTCTTTGGCACTATTGATAAATCCAGTAACAACAGGCGTACCTACCGCAGCCAAAATTCCGATAATGACTACTACAACTAGAAGCTCAATCAACGTAAAGCTTTTTTTCATATTCTTTCTCCTATAAAAAAAGCAGGACTAGCCTGCTTTTTTTTATAATT
>GG729986.1 GCA_000205985.2 uncultured Candidatus Thioglobus sp.
ACTAACTGGCAATTTAAAATCTTTACTGTTTTGGAGTTAAAGTAGGCCAGTGCTTTTTAAGCGCTAACTTGGTGCTTTCATTGATGGCCATATTGGGAAACAAATGAGTAACAATTAAGTTCTCAACGTCTTCAATGGAACTTTTTCCTTGTGCTTTTGATTCTTTTAATGACAACAAAGCCTCTGTCATGATGTGTACTGCGGCGACTTCAGGTGGAGGTTCGGCCGATACAGTGGTAGAAAATGCATTAAAAAAACAAAAACTAATATTGTAAAAATCTTTTTATTTATTTTATTTTTTAACAGTAAAAAAGCCCAAATAATTTTTTAAATTATTTGGGCTTGATGTTCTGTTTATTTTTATTAAAAATTAACGGATAAAGAATATTCGATGCTTGGAGCTAACTTGTTCGTGGAATCAGAATTAAGATTATCTAAACCTAAATCAATATTAACACTCGCATCATCCATGCCTCGAATCTTTTGCTTTAATCCACTGTCCAAAGCCAAAACAAGACTGTTAGAATTGGTGCTTGGTTTTACTGTTGCAGAAACAAATCCTTGAGAATTTTTATCGTTTCCAAAAAATTTATTTGTGCCAATTGAAATATCTGCGTTTACAAAAGAAGCAGATAACATGGCAACCATTCCTAGGATTGCTACTAAATAAATACGATTGTACATATGCCTTCCTCACCAAAATAAAAAAATAAATCCACGCCTAGCGAACGTTCACTAGTTGGTATTTTATAAATATAGTTAACCGTAAAAGCGCAATTGCCTTATGGGTTTTTCCTCCCTGTTGCTCAGCACTATACACAAGCTAAACTTGAATTGCAAATTTAACAAGTCGTTGCTTTATTTTTTATCAAGTCTATAAAATGAATAAGATGGTTCAAATCATTGAAAAAATAATTATTATTGAGCAAGAATCTCAAATTGCTATCGATGCAATATCCAGTCAATTGCCACTGTCAAAGCAAGTACTTAAATCAGCCATGGATAAAGGTTGTGTTTGGTTAAAACGAGGTAAAAAAATCAATCGCCTACGGCGTGTTAAAAAACCGTTGAATATTGGTGATAAGGTTTTTGTTTACTTTAACGAAAAAATCCTATCATCGGTCGCTTCCCAACCTCAATTATTGCTCGATAAAAACGACTACAGTGTTTGGTTTAAGCCTGCGGGTGTATTTTCTCAAGGGTCTAAATGGGGGGATCATTGTGCACTCACACGATTGGTTGAAAAAAAATTAGATCGCCCTACTTTCTTAGTGCATCGACTTGACCGTGCCACCAGCGGGTTGATGCTGATAGCGCATACTAAAAATATGGCTCGTGATTTATCTAAAATGTTTGCCGATAGAAATATTGATAAAACTTACCTAGCCATTGTTGAAGGAAAATTCACTAAAGAAAAAATTACCCTTGAAAAGCCTATTGATGGCAAAAATGCCGTTAGTCATGTCACTCTTTTAGAGTCTGAAAAATTCAAATCATTACTTAAAGTAAAAATAGAAACTGGAAGAAAACACCAAATTAGAAAACATTTGAGTGAGTTTAGCCACCCTATTATTGGCGATAGATTGTACGGTAATGCTGCAAAAAATCATCCAGAAGATTTACAACTACAAGCCATTCAACTTATTTTTAATTGCCCAATTGATAAGCAAACTGTAAAGATCAAACTAAACCAAGACGAAAGAATCAAACTCTAAGAGCAATCTTTCTCTACTTCACGATCCCAGATCGCAGGAATGATAATGGTCAGACATTCAGCTACTGTTAAGTTTTCACAAATAGCAGGTTCTTCTTTTTCTGGATAAGATTGTTTTTTTACATCTTTATCGCTCTGCTGAACAACGACACTATCCTCTTGAACTGCAACACTTTGATCGGATTTTTGAGCATCAAAACCGAATAAGAGCAAAACCAGCAACAAAAAATATCTAATCATCACACTCATTGTAACCCAATAAGGTTGAATCTATAAGATAATACCCACATCTAGTACTCAATTATTATTAAGCAGGAAGGAACATGAAACGAATCTTTTTATTTTTAATGACCAACATTGCCATTATGGTGGTTTTAAGCATTACTCTAAGTCTATTGGGGGTTGACAGCTTACTTCAACAAAATGGTTCTGATTTAAACGTGCAAGTATTGGTCGTCTTTTCAGGGGTAATTGGTTTTGGTGGTGCGTTTATTTCACTGGCTATTTCTAAATGGATGGCTAAGCGCATGACGGGTGCTGTAGTGATTACCAGTCCAAGCACTAACATGGAAAAATGGCTGATTAAAACGGTTGAAAAACAGGCCAAAGTTGTCGGTATAAAAATGCCAGAAGTGGCTATTTTTCCATCCTCACAGATGAATGCTTTTGCCACAGGAATGAGCAAAAATAAAGCTTTAGTGGCGGTTTCTCAAGGCTTGCTAGACTCCATGGCGCAAGGTGAAATCGAAGCTGTGGTAGGCCATGAAATGAGTCATGTTGCGAATGGTGATATGGTAACTCTAACCTTGATTCAAGGTGTGGTTAATACATTTGTGGTATTTTTATCACGCATTATTGGTCACGTGGTTGATCGCGTTATTTTGAAAAATAATCGTGGTTATGGCATTGGTTATTTTGTAACGGTAATTTTTACACAAATTATCCTTTCCATTCTTGCGGCTGTAATTGTGATGTATTTTTCGAGAAAACGTGAATTTGTGGCCGACACGGGTGGCGCTGATTTAGCGGGTCATCAAAATATGATTAATGCACTTAAACGCCTAGCACAAAGAGAACCAGAGCCACTACCTGAACAATTAGCTGCTTTTGGTATTGGCGAAAAACCTAAAAAAGGTTTGATGCATCTGTGGTCTTCACATCCACCACTAGAAGATCGAATTGAAGCCTTAGAAAAACGAGCCATGAATAGATCGTAGTTTTTTATGGCTATTGCAATCAAATCTGCCGATGAAATAGAAAAAATGCGAGTTGCCGGTCGTTTGGCAGCAGACGTTCTTGACATGATAGACCCTTATGTTAAAGCAGGCATTAGCACTAATGAGCTAGACAATCTGTGTCATGATTACATCGTTAATGTCCAAAACTCCATTCCTGCGCCACTGAATTATCATGGTTTTCCAAAATCAATTTGTACCAGTGTTAACAGCGTGGTTTGTCACGGGATTCCTGGAGATAAAATACTCAAAAAGGGAGATATTGTCAACATAGACATTACCATTATCAAAGATGGTTACCATGGCGATACTTCTAAAATGTTCATCATTGGTAAAGCCAGTGTTAAAGCTCAGCGTATTTGTAGAATTGCACAAGAGTGCATGTACATTGGCATTAATAAAGTAGGGCCTGGCGTTCGTTTGGGTGAAATCGGTAAGGCTATTGGCGCGCACGCCGATAAAAATAATTGCTCCGTTGTGCATGATTATTGCGGACACGGTATTGGCTTAGATTTCCACGCCGAGCCCCAAGTTGTGCATTACAATGATGGAAATTCAGATTCTAGCCCAATTCTTGAGCCGGGCATGACATTTACCATTGAGCCTATGGTCAACATTGGTAGCTATGAAGTTGCCACTTCTAAAGTAGATGGTTGGACAGTTACTACTAAAGATCGCTCACTTTCAGCACAATGGGAACACACTATTTTGGTTACAGAAAATGGTTGTGACATTCTAACGCTTAGAGAAGAAGAGAGTGATACGCTTATGCTAAAATAACGTTTTTATTGTTCTGCATTTATACCCTTTGAAAAACTTAAGAAACTACTTCATATCTGGACTGCTTTTTTGGATTCCATTAGGCCTAAGCATTGTGGTTATCTCATTCTTTTTAGAGCTGGTTAACAACATCGTTCCTCCACAGTATCTACCAGAAGCCTTATTCAATTTAGACAAGACCATTCCCGGATCAGGCATTATTTGGGTTATATTAATCATGCTGGTCACTGGCGCATTGGTTAATAATTTTATTGGGCGAAAATTATTACAACTGTGGGAAAAGTTACTCAATAAAATCCCTGGATTTAGAGGTATTTACAACGCTCTAAAAAAACTCTCCGACACAGTTTTGAGCCCATCCGGAGAAAGTTTTAAAAAAGCATTATTGGTTGAGTACCCTCGCAAAGGCATGTGGACCATTGCTTTTCAAACAGGAAGCTACCACGGTGAAGTGGAAAAAATTATTGGCGAAAAAATTATCAATTTATACGTACCAACAACGCCCAACCCAACCTCTGGATTTTTTATTATGATGCCTAAAAAAGACGTCATTGAACTTAAAATGAGCGTCGATGATGCTTTTAAACTAGTTATATCTACAGGTGTGGTTGCACCTGATCAAGGAACCTAACAAAGGATGAATTTATGAGAACAGATTATTGTGGCGAATTAAACAAAGACAATATCGATCAAACGGTTGAATTATGCGGTTGGGTTAATCGTCGTCGTGATCATGGTGGCGTTATTTTTTTAGACATGCGCGATAAGCGTGGCATTGCTCAAGTAGTTATTAATCCGGAACATAAAAAAACATTTGAGATTGCCGAAGGTGTTCGATCGGAATTTGTACTAAAAATTACAGGTAAAGTTATTGCGCGCGGTGAAGGCTTGATTAACCCAAAATTAGCCACCGGTGAAATCGAAGTTGTGGCCGATGAGATTGAAATTCTTAATACCTCTAAGCCTATTCCATTTCAAATTGATTCAACCGATACTTCCGAAGAGGTTCGCCTTAAATACCGCTACTTAGATTTGCGTCGTGATGAAATGCAACAGCGCTTGCGCTTGCGTTCAAAGGTTACACACTTTATGCGTGAATTCATGGATAACAATGATTTCTTGGATATCGAAACCCCATTTTTAACCAAAGCCACCCCTGAAGGTGCGCGTGATTATTTAGTACCTTCACGCACTCATCCAGGTGAGTTTTTTGCCCTACCACAATCACCGCAATTGTTCAAACAGCTGTTAATGATGTCAGGTTTTGAACGTTATTATCAAATCGTTAAATGTTTCAGAGATGAAGATTTACGTGCCGATCGTCAGCCTGAATTTACCCAGCTTGATGTTGAAACTTCGTTCATGGACGAAGATGAAATCATGGCAATGATGGAAGAAATGACACGTGGCATGTTTAAGTCTGTCATTGATGTTGACCTGCCCGCCGAATTTCCAACCATTACTTACGCAGATGCTATGAGTTTGTATGGTGTTGATCGCCCTGACATGCGTATTTCTATGCAAATCACTGATATGGACGAGCTAATGCAAGGTGTTGACTTTAAGGTATTTTCAGGCCCTGCCAACGATGTTGAGAGTCGTGTTGCCGCACTCAGAGTACCAGGTGGTGCAACCATTAGTCGTAAAAATATTGATAAATACACCAAATACGTAAGCATCTATGGTGCCAAAGGCTTAGCTTATATCAAACTGAATGAAGACGGCCCTGCTTCACCAATTTTAAAATTTTTAGGTGATGATGTAACTGCCAAAGTGATTGAGATGACTGGCGCACAAACGGGTGATATCATCTTCTTTGGTGCAGATAAAACCAAAATTGTGAATGAGGCCTTGGGTAACTTGCGTGAACAATTAGCTAAGGATTTAGATCTATTTGATAAACAATGGGCACCTATATGGGTAGTTGATTTCCCAATGTTTGATGTTGATGGTGATGGCTCTCTAAATGCAATTCATCATCCATTCACCGCACCAAGTGTCGATGCTAAAACATTAGAAAGTACAGCTGATACAGCGCTTTCTCGTGCTTATGACTTAGTCATTAACGGTAGTGAAGTAGGTGGTGGATCGATTCGTATTCATCAAGTTGAAATGCAACAAACCGTATTAAAGCTTCTGGGTATTTCTGATGATGAAGCCAAAGATAAATTTGGCTTTCTGCTTGATGCCCTTGAATATGGTTGCCCACCTCATGGTGGCATGGCATTTGGCCTTGATCGTCTAGTAATGATTATGACTGGTACAGATTCAATTCGTGAAGTTATTGCCTTCCCTAAAACCCAAACTGCAGCTTGTTTATTAACCAATGCACCTGCTAGTGTGCCAAGGAAAGTACTTAGAGAGCTTAGTGTTAAAGTGAGCTTGCCAGAAAAAGACTAAACAATAAACAAGTAGCGTGTCAATTCAAGATCAAATAAAAGCCGAACTTAGGGCTCGCAACGCTGTACTGGTTGCGCATTATTACGTCAGTGGTGATTTACAAGATTTAGCACAAGAAAGCGGAGGCCTTGTTTCTGACTCATTAGAGATGGCACGCTTCGGACAAAATTGCGATGCAGACACTATCATTGTTGCAGGTGTTAAGTTCATGGGTGAGACGGCAAAAATCCTTTCTCCTGAAAAGACTGTTTTGGTGCTTGATGAAAGCGCTACTTGCTCTTTAGATGAAGACTGTCCAATCGATGAATTTTCCAAATATTGTGATCAGCACCCAGATCGAAAAGTAGTGGTTTATGCCAACACTTCAGCACAAGTTAAAGCGCGTGCTGACTGGGTAGTGACTTCGGGGAGTGCGCTTAAAGTGGTTAAGCATTTACACGATCAAGGAGAGAAAATCTTATGGGCGCCTGATAGACACTTAGGCCACTATGTGCAGACTCAAACGGATGCCGATATACTTTTATGGCAAGGATCTTGCGTGGTACATGAGCGCTTTAAAGCAGATGCTTTGCAAACTTTAAAAGCCAAATACCCTGAAGCAGCTGTATTGGTACACCCTGAATCCCCTCAATCTGTGGTAGATTTAGCCGATGTGGTTGGCTCAACTACCGCACTCATTAATGCCGTAAAAGATAGAAACGAATCTACTTTTATCATTGCTACTGACAATGGTATTTTTCATAAAATGCATGAAGTGGCACCACACAAAAAACTACTTGAAGCGCCCACTATGGGTGAAGGCGCAGACTGTGAATCTTGTGCACATTGTGAGTGGATGGCAATGAACACTTTAGATAACTGCTTAGATGTCATAAAAACTAAAAAAAATGAAATATTAATCGACTTAACCGTTGCCAAAAAAGCAAAGGAATCTATTCAAAAATTACTCGACTTTACTGCATAAAAGGTAAAATCTTAATTACTCGTATTCTCGGAGACATCGAACATGGCAGGACATTCTAAATGGCATAACATTCAACACCGAAAAGGCGCTCAAGATGCTAAGCGTGGTAAGATATTCACCAAATTAATTAAAGAAATTGTGATTGCTGCTAAAGTGGGTGGCGGCGTTATTGAAAACAACCCTTCTCTACGCATGGTAATCGATAAAGCTCTGGCTGCCAACATGAAGCGTGACACGATCGAAAGTGCGGTCAAACGTGGTTCTGGTGATCTGGATGGTGAAAATTATGACGAAGTGCGTTATGAAGGTTACGGACTTGGTGGTACCGCTATTATGGTTGACACTTTAACCGATAATCGTAACCGCACTGTGGCTGATGTGCGCCATGCATTCTCAAAACATGGTGGAAATTTAGGCACAGATGGTTCGGTGGCTTATTTGTTTAACAAACAAGGTTTTATTAGTTTTACTTCGGGTAATGAAGATCAAATTATGGAAGCCGCACTTGATGCAGGCGCAGATGATATTATTACTAATGATGACGGTTCTATTGATGTTATCACCACACCTGAAGACTTCTTTACGGTGAAAGATGCGCTCTCTGATGTGGGACTTGAAGCAAGTCATTCTGAAGTTACTATGGAGCCAGCTACGCGAGTTGAGCTTAATCTTCAAGATGCTGAAAAATTCATGAGACTCATTGATCGTTTAGAAGATTTAGACGACACGCAAGAGGTGTATCATAATGCCGATATTTCAGATGAGGTAATGGCGCAATTATGATTCATACCCATCAAGGTATTAGTGCTCTTGGCGCTTTTAAAACAAAGGCCTTACAAGTAAAAATATCTCAAGCGCAGCCTGGGTTAAATTTACTGAGTGCTGAATTTATTCATTTTTCTGATCTTAACGATGCGCTGACAGAGGTAGAAAAAAAACACCTTGATCAATTACTGTCTTACACGCAAGCATTGTCTGCCAACACTGCAAAATCCAGTATTATCGTTATTCCAAGATTGGGCACAATTTCACCTTGGTCATCCAAAGCAACTGATATTGTGCACTTGTGCGATATTAACAAAATCAGACGTATTGAGCGTGCGACTATTTATCATTTTGATGATGAAATTACCAATAAATCAGCAGTGCTTAGTTGTGTTATGGATAAGATGACCGAATCTGAACTTGGCAATATTGAAGATACTCACACCTTATTTGATAATTTTGAAGCTCAACCATTCTCAAGTGTTGATATTTTAAATGATGGAAAATCAGCATTAGAAAAAACTAACACAGAACTTGGTCTTGCTTTATCTGCAGGCGAAATTGACTACTTAGTTGAAAGCTTCACCAGACTTGAGCGCAACCCAACAGATATCGAGCTAATGATGTTTGCACAAGCAAACTCTGAGCACTGTCGTCATAAGATTTTTAATGCTGATTGGACTGTTGACAATATTGAGCAAGCTAAAAGTTTATTCGCCATGATTCGTAACACTTATCATAAACACCCTGAGGGTTTGCTTAGTGTTTATTCAGATAACTCTGCTGTTATGGCGGGCTATGACGGTGAACGCTTTTATGCTGACGAACAAGGTAAGTATGTAAGTTCTAACGAACACAGAGCAATTTTGATGAAAGTCGAAACTCATAACCACCCTACTGCCATTGCTCCGCATCCGGGTGCAGCAACAGGTTCAGGTGGTGAAATCCGTGACGAAGGCGCAACAGGACAGGGGTCTAAGCCTAAAGTTGGCTTGTGTGGCTTTAGTGTATCAAACCTAAAAATTAACAACGCTGGGCAGCCTTGGGAAGTTGAGCATGGCAAGCCTTCTCAAATTGTATCAGCGCTTGATATTATGCTAGAAGGCCCTATTGGCGCTGCTGCTTTTAACAATGAATTTGGCCGTCCAAATACACTAGGCTATTTCCGCACTTATGAACAAGCAACACCTGATGGTGATGTTCGCGGTTATCACAAGCCGATTATGCTGGCTGGTGGCTTGGGTCATATTCAAGAACAACATATCATAAAAGGTGAAATTCCTGTCGGCAGTAAGATTATTGTTCTGGGTGGTCCAGCTATGCTGATCGGCTTAGGCGGTGGCGCAGCCTCTTCAATTAAAAGTGGTGAGCAAAGTGAAGATCTAGACTTTGCTTCGGTTCAGCGTGCAAACCCTGAAATGGAAAGACGCGCCCAAGAAGTAATTGACCGATGTGCCAATTTAGGCAGCGACAATCCAATTATTTCAATTCATGATATTGGCGCAGGTGGCTTATCCAACGGCCTACCAGAATTGGTAAACGATTCTGGACGTGGTGGACGTTTTGAGCTTCGCAACATCCCAAATGATGACAACCAAATGTCACCACTTGAAATCTGGTGTAATGAATCACAAGAACGCTATGTTCTTGCCATTGCTCCAGAAAGTCTAGATTTATTTGAGCGTATTTGTAAGCGTGAACGTGCACCATTTGCTGTATTGGGTGAATCAACCAAAGAGCAAGAATTGGTTTTAAGTGATGAGCTATTTGCAGACACACCAATTGATATGCCAATGTCTGTCTTACTTGGCAATCCACCTAAAGTGAGTATTGATGCGATTACACAAAATATCGAACTTAACCCACTAGACACTAGCAACATCGAACTTGATGATGCCATTGATAGAATTTTACAGCTGCCAACAGTTGCCAGTAAAAACTTCCTAATCACCATTGGTGATCGCAGTGTAACAGGCATGGTTGCGCGTGATCAATTTGTGGGTCCGTGGCAAGTGCCAGTGGCTGATTGTGCTATTTCTGTTTCTGATTATGTGGGCTATAAAGGCGAAATTATGTCTTTGGGCGAGCGCACCCCACTTGCCTTGTGTGATGCAAATTCTGCAGCGCGTATGACCATTGGCGAATCATTAACTAATATGCTTGGCGGTTACGTTGAGGATATTCACGATATTAGCCTAAGTGCTAATTGGATGAGTGCCAGTGGTCACAAAGGTGAAGATGCTAAATTATTTGAAGCGGTTAAAGCAGTTGGTATGGATTTGTGTCCTGATCTGGGCTTAACAGTTCCAGTTGGTAAAGATTCTATGAGCATGAAAAGCTCATGGCAAGATGAGAGTGGCACTGATAAATCAGTCACTTCTCCTTTATCATTAATTATTACTGCTTTTTCAAAAACACCGGATGTAAGGTGTCAAATAACACCTTTACTGGATACAGACTCAGAATCTGAGTTGTTATTAATTGATCTTGGCTTTGCTCAAAATCGTATGGGCGGCTCGTGTTTGGCACAAGTTTATAATCAAGTGGGTAACGTCGCACCAAACCTTGATGATAGCAGCGTATTTAAATCATTCTTCACCGTTACCAACCAGCTTAATAAAGACGGGTTAATTAGTGCTTATCACGATCGCTCTGATGGTGGCGTTATCACTACCTTGCTAGAAATGGCTTTTGCATCACACTGCGGATTAAATATTACAACAGATGCTAGTATTGAGCATTTATTTAATGAAGAGTTAGGCTGTGTGATTCAGGTTAAAGCAGAAAACAAGCAAGCAGTAAATGATGCATTAGTATCAGCTGGTCTTGGGCAGTGCACACATTCAATTGCAACTATCAACACCACTGATACAATTGAAATTATCACTAACGGAAAATCCATTTATAGCCAATCTCGCTCTGAGCTACATTCACTTTGGTCATCGACTTCTTATGAAATTTCCAAACTAAGAGACAATCCAGAATGTGCACAACAAGAATTTGACGCAGTTAGTCAATTAACAAGCGGTATTAAAACTGACTTAAGCTTTGATCTAAATCAGTCTGTTGTTACACCATATATTAAAACCAATGTTAAGCCTAAAATTGCCATTCTTAGAGAACAAGGTGTTAATGGCCAGGTTGAAATGGGTGCTGCATTTACCAAGGCTGAGTTCGATGCTATTGACGTACATATGAGCGACATTCTTTCTGGGCGAGTTTCGTTAGAAGAATTTAAAGGCCTAGTGGCTTGTGGCGGATTCTCTTATGGTGACGTGCTCGGCGCTGGACGAGGCTGGGCAAGTTCAATTTTATACAATGCACGTGCTAAAGATGAGTTCGAAACCTTCTTTAATCGTGAAGACAGCTTTGCATTAGGCGTGTGTAATGGCTGTCAAATGATTTCTAATCTAACTGAGATTATTCCAGGTTCGAAAAATTGGCCAAGTTTTTCTCGTAATGTATCAGAGCAATTTGAAGCACGCTTTTCAAGCGTTAAAATTGGTGAATCAAACTCAATATTTTTAGATGGCATGGCTGGATCAACTATGCCAATTGCCATTGCACACGGTGAAGGCAAGGCGAGTTTTAATGGCAACAGCGCAAGTAATATTGCAATGCAGTACGTTGACCATAGTGGCAACATTACCCAAAACTACCCTCACAATCCAAATGGATCGGACTTGGCAACTGCCGGTGTTACTAACGATTCTGGACGCGTTACCATTATGATGCCGCATCCTGAGAGAGTCTTCAGAGCAGTGCAACACTCTCATCATCCTAAAGATTGGGATGAACGTAGCCCATGGATAAGAATATTTGAAAATGCTAGAACTTGGGTTGATTAAACTTAAGGGTGCAACTTTTATACTTTAAGTAGTTTTTGCAAGAGCAAATCTTCAAGGTTTTGCCTTGAATCTAGGATTGCCATTATATAAACAATGTCACCGCCTACTTTGTAGATAATTCTCCATGGTGCAGTTATTACTTCCCTATAAGTAGTAATTCCTTGTTTTTGCAACTCTGGTAGTATGCGACCCTTTAATGGAAAAAAATTGCTTGATTTGGCTGTTGATTTTATTTTTAAATAAACCTCATTTGCATTGAGAGGAGAATCTTTTTCAATATATTTAACTATGTTTAAAAGGTCGTTCTTTGCATTTAAAGTCCATTGAAGTTTATAAACTTTTTTCATTTTTTCAAAAGACTTTCCACCGCATTAAATACATCTTCTTCACTATGAAGACTACCATTTTTAATATCTTCTTCCGCAGCAGATAAAAGCTTTAAAAGAGAAATGGAGTTTTTCATATCTTCATAACTTTGAGGATCTTGAATAACCGCTTTCGCCTCTCCATTTTGCGTAATTACCATAGGCCTATGGGTCGCATTAATATGTTTCAACACATCAGCGGTTCTACTCTTTAAATAAGTAACAGGTTTTATATCATTAGCTAATTGCATGCAAAAATCCTTTCATTTAATTCAGTCTTAATATTGTACCAAATTCAGACCGATATAAAGACATGTTTTTTTACTCACGTCTACTATCAAATTTTTAAAAAAAATTGAATAAATTACACTCTGACCCTAATTATCTTTTAAAGCAAAAATAAAAACAAGTGCCTTTGCTGAATTTACAGAAAGTTTTTTACAGTACCAAAAGCCCACTAGATTTTTAAAAAATTTTGGAAATAATCCAAATCAAATACTTATCTCTTTAATAAAGGCTTTATCCGTATCAAAACAGGTAAAAAATGGGCAATTTAATTGATTAAATAGGTGTTTTTATAGGTTTTTAGCCTTGATAAGATAGGCGTGATTCACTAAAGGCAATTGTATTAGAAAATTTAGGAAATTTTACGAATGAGTGATTTTCTGTGTTTTTATCGGGTTAAATACTCTTATGAACTACCAATTGATTCGATCAAAACGTAAAACCTTAAGTTTGCAAATTAACAACAATGCTGAGCTAGTTGTACGTGCGCCAAATCGATTATCGGTTAATAAAATAGAACAATTTATTGATGAAAAATCTAACTGGATTAAAAAAAAATCACAATCTTCTCAATCTAATATACTTAAAAAACCTAGCTATATAGAAGGTGAAAAATTCTTATATTTGGGTAGTGAATACTCATTAAGTGTTAATACTACCCACGGTAAAAAATTGGGGTTTGATGGGCAAGTATTCAGCTTTAATGCGGGTGGAAAGCAGGAATTTTTAGCTTGGTATAAAGCTGCTTTTAAAAAAATCGCACTACCGCGTCTTGAATATTATGCAAAAAAGTATCATCTTAATTACAGCCAAGTAAGGCTAAAAAATCAAAAAACCTTATGGGGGTCATGCAGTGGCACAAACAACATTAACCTAAATTATTTACTTATAATGGCGCCAATGAGTGTGATTGATTATGTGATTGTGCATGAGTTATGCCACACCATTCATAAGAATCACTCAAAGGATTTTTGGCATTTAGTTGAGCAAATATTCCCAAACTATAAGGCTGACAAAAGTTGGCTCAAAAAAAACGGCCATAAATTACAAAATTTATAGCCGCTCTTTGTTGAAGAAAGTTAGTTACTTATCGAACTTTGCAACCGCCTCTTCCATGGCACCCTTCAAGCTACCCATTTCAGCCATTTCAACAATAATATCACCACCACCCATTAATTCAGAATTGAAGTAAATTTGTGGAAAAGTTGGCCAATCTTGAAATGCTGGTAAATTTTGCATCACTTCTTGATCTTCAAAGATATTTACATAAGCAAATTCAATACCTGTAGAAGCTAGTGTTTGTGCTGCTGTTGCTGAAAATCCACACTGTGGAAATTGAGGCGTTCCCTTCATATAAAGCACCACTGCTGCGCTATCTACTTGTTGCTGAATTCTTTCCATTACATCCATGATCTAACTCCTGAGTATTAATTATTAATAATTACAAGTATTTTACTCGTATATTATCGTTTTATGATTTAATTGCTTGAGCAATTGTATACTTTTGCCCTTGCTTGAGTTTCTTATAATTGCCGAAAACGGATTTAAAGTTATCCTTAATAAAATGACGCAAACCATTAATGGTGACAAAAGTAATTTTTCCACCTGGTTTTAATGCGTCATAAGCATCATAAAGAATAATACTCAATTGCTCTCTGCCCACTTTTGCAGGCACATTTGATAGCACTTGATCAAAATAATCAGTCTTACCAACGGCAGAAAAAGCATCTGAAAGATAAGCTTGCGCATTATTAGTATTATTTAGCTTAGCATTAGTATTTGACAATTCAACGGCGATAAAATCTTTATCTACCATATGTACTTCACCCCTTGGGCAAGATTTAGCCACCGCCAAACCAATTGGACCATAACCACAACCTAAGTCAAGACATTTATCGGATTCTTGAATATCTACATGCTTTAAAAATAGCTGCGTACCTTCGTCAATTGCCCTTGGGCTAAACACGCCCCAACGGGTTTTAAACGTTAGATCATGATCCAATAAATTAACCTGGATGGTTAGATCTTGCTTTAATTTTGCTATGTCATTTCGTAAATACATGAGACGAGTATTATATCATGAGGCTATTAGGGGTATTAAACATGCCCACATGATAAAATACTCGCATGAATAGACCTGAACTTTTATCTCCTGCTGGTAGCTTAAAGCACATGCGCTACGCTTACGCTTATGGTGCGGATGCTGTATACGCCGGGCAACCAAGATACAGTCTTAGAGTGCGAAACAACTCGTTTGATTTTGACGCTTTAAAACAAGGCATATTTGAAGCACATGAAAATGACAAAAAGTTCTTTGTTGCATCTAATATTATTCCGCATAATGCCAAAATAAAAACCTACATGAAGGATATTGAGCCAGTCATTGAACTTAATCCCGATGCGCTAATCATGGCCGACCCTGGTTTGATTATGATGGTTAAAGAGAAGTTTCCACAACAGGTGATTCATCTTTCTGTGCAAGCCAACACCATTAACTATGCCACAGTAAAATTTTGGAAAAATGCTGGTATTAGTCGAATTATTCTTTCGCGTGAATTGTCTCTTGATGAGGTAAAGGAAATTCGCCAAGAATGTCCTGATATTGAACTTGAAGTGTTTGTACACGGCGCACTTTGTATTGCTTATTCAGGTCGATGTTTACTGTCAGGTTATTTCAACCATCGAGATCCAAATCAAGGATCGTGCACCAACTCTTGTCGTTGGAAGTATGACGTAAAAGAAGCAGAAGAAACCATTGAAGGCGACATTAAAGCGGTGGAGATAAAGGCGCCAATTGATCAAGTGGTGTTGCTAGAGGAGGAAGGTCGCCCTGGTGAACAAATGCCAGCTTATGAAGATGAGCACGGTACTTACATTATGAACTCCAAAGACCTGCGCGCTATTGAACACGTGCACACACTTACTGCTATGGGTATCGATTCTTTAAAAATTGAAGGTAGAACAAAGTCACACTACTACGCCGCTCGTACCGCGCAAGTCTATCGCAAAGCGATTGATGATGCGGTAGCCGGAAAAAAGTTTGATCCAGAAGCATTCGGTGTATTAGAAAACCTAGCCAATAGAGGTTATACCGATGGCTTCTATCGTCGACACCAGCCAGAAGAACTGCAAACTTATTTTGATAACTACTCAAGATCTCATCAGCAGCAAGTCGTGGGTGAGATTCTTGATTACAAAGATGGTAAAGCTTTTATTGAAGCAAAAAATAAATTTTCTGTGGGGGACTCTATAGAAGTCATATTACCCAGTGGATGCTTTAACACCAAGGTAGAGTCAATGGTAACCGAGTACAATGAAGAGCTGGACGTGGCTAAAGGAAGTGGCTATCGTGTATGGATTCCTATGACAAAGATTGATCCAAATTTGGGCTTTATTGCTAAGAATTTTAACGAAAAAATTAAGATTAAAAATAAAAACATTCAAAAAGATCCGGAACAAAAAATTAGACGCCCTTCTTGGTAATTAAATAACCCTAAATGCATCAAGTATAATGGCTCGTTTTAGTGAGATTTTTTCTACGTGCTCGACCAAATTCAATCCCCTGCAGACATTAAACAACTGGACCTGGATCAGTTACAATCTTTAGTAGAAGAAATACGTGAATTTTTAATTGAGAATATTCAAAAAACTGGTGGCCATCTAGCGCCTAATCTTGGCACGGTTGAATTAACCGTTGCTATGCATTATGTCTTTAACACTCCAGATGATAGCTTTGTATTCGATGTAGGTCATCAAGCCTATACGCATAAAATTCTTACCGGTCGAAAAAACAAAATGCATACACTGAGAAAAAAAGACGGTCTTAGTGGTTTTACCAAAATGAGTGAAAGTAAGCATGATTCCTTTGGTGCGGGACATTCATCTACCTCAATTAGTGCTGCACTTGGTATTGCCATTGGTAATCAAATTAATAAGATTGAGCATAAATCCATTGCAATCATCGGTGATGGCGCTCTCACCGGTGGCATGTCTTTTGAAGCATTAAATCATGCGGGAGATTCAGATGCTGACTTACTCATCATTCTTAATGATAATGACATGAGTATTTCTAAAAATGTCGGTGCCATGAATAAATATTTAACCAAACTCATCTCTGGCAAAGTGTACTCAACCATGAAGTCCAAATCTTTAGGATTTTTAGAAAAAATGCCATTGGTTCGTGAATTCGCTAAACGCTCTGAAGAGCACCTTAAAGGTATGGTTTTACCAAGTACTTTATTCGAAGAACTGGGCGTTGATTACTTTGGTCCAATTGATGGGCATGATCTACCCATGTTGGTTAAAACTTTACAAAATTTAAAACAATTAAAAATACCACGCCTATTGCACATTATTACTAAAAAAGGTTACGGTTTAGAAACAGCAGAAAACGATCCGTGTAAATTTCATGGTATCGCCCCTCCTTCGTCGGACACCTCTGGGTTGCCGAGTTATAGTGAAATTTTCGGTCAGTGGCTTTGTGACCGAGCAACGCATGACAAGGCACTCATGGCCATCACCCCTGCTATGTGCACCGGTTCTGGCATGGCTGCGTTTGAAGAGCAATTTCCTGAGCAATATTTTGACGTCGGTATTGCAGAACAACATGCCATTACCTTTGCAGGTGGTTTAGCCACTAAAGGCATGAAACCTGTGGTTGCTATTTATTCAACGTTTTTACAGCGAGGATATGACCAGCTTATTCATGACATCGCTCTACAAAATTTAAACATTGTTTTTGCCATTGACCGTGCAGGACTCGTGGGTAGTGACGGTGCAACCCATGCAGGTAGTTTCGATTTAAGCTTCTTAAGGTGCATTCCTAATTTAATCATCATGGCACCAAGTAGTGCAAGTGAAATGTATCGTATGCTTAATACAGCCTTTGAAACCAGTGGCCCAATCTGCGTACGCTACCCTAGAGGAAAATCTAACGAGTTCGAATGTGCGTCAAATGAAACTTTGACTATTGGTAAAGGTAATGTTGTTAAACAAGGTAAAAAAATTGCAATTCTATCTTTTGGAACAATGCTGGAACAATCACTCATTGCAGCAGAAAAGCTCAATGCCACGGTTGTTGACATGCGTTTTGTAAAACCATTGGACGAAGCATTAATTATCGAACTTGCCAGTTCACATAAACAATTCATATCTATTGAAGACAATGTTATTACTGGTGGAGCAGGTAGTGCGATTAGTGAGTTCTTACATCAAAAACAAATTAGCATGCCTTTGAGTATTTTAGGCCTGCCTGATCAATTTACCGAGCAAGGCTCTCAAGAGGAATTGTATGCATTATATGGCTTAAATGCCAAAGGTATTATCAACGCTGCTGATTCATGAAAAAATTATTAAAACGCTACAGCCCTAACCCAGAAGAACTAAAAAATCATAAACACTTAGGCTGGCTTTCAGAGCATTTACATGAGCGCAGTTTATGGAATTTTAATCGTCGATCAATTTCTAAAGCCTTTGCCGTTGGGTTGTTTTGCGCCTTTGTTCCCGTGCCTTTTCAGATGATACTGGCAGCGCCAGCTGCAGTCATTTTTTCAGCTAATTTACCCTTATCCGTTGCTTTGGTTTGGATCACCAATCCAATCACTATGCCGCCTATTTACTATGGCTGTTATAAATTAGGCGCATGGATATTAGGTGTTGAAATCCAACAAGACTTTATCATGTCACTGGATTATGTTTGGGAAACGTTTGGTGTAATTTGGCAGCCTTTTTTACTGGGCTGCTTGATTGTGTCTGCTGTTAGTGCCTTTACCGGCTATTGGGCCGTACAATCAATCTACCGATTCAGGGCTTACAAAAGAATGAACCGCCCTTAAGAGTCTTTTAATTGAGCGCGTATTTGAGCCTCTAATTGATCCACCAATTGTGCATTATCTAGCTTAGAGTGAGTCTTGCCATTGATGTAGAGTAAATTAGGGCTGCCGCCGGTCAAACCAACAGACACCTCTTTGGCTTCACCTGGGCCATTGACCACACAACCAATTACCGCCACATCAATTGGATCAGTAATGTCTTCAAGACGAGATTCCAATTCATTCACCACTGAAATAACATCAAACTTTTGTCGTGAACACGATGGGCAAGCAATCAAATTAATACCTTTTTTACGCAGGTGTAATGACTTTAGAATATCAAAACCCACCTTAACTTCATCAACGGGGTCAGAAGCCAATGACACACGAATGGTGTCACCTATTCCTTCCGAGAGCAGTAAACCTAAACCAATGGAAGACTTAACTGCACCCGCTCTAAACGAGCCCGCTTCAGTAATACCCAAATGCAGTGGATTGTCAATCTGTGAAGCCAGTTGCTTATAGGCAAACACGGTCATAAAGATTTCAGATGCCTTAAGAGAGATCTTAAAATTATCAAAGTTAAGTTTATCCAAAATATCAATGTGCCTAAAGGCTGACTCCACCATGGCCTCAGGTGTTGGCTCGGTGTATTTTTTCTGAAGGTCTTTTTCTAAAGAACCGGCATTCACACCAATTCGAATAGGAATACCGTGATCTTTAGCCGAAGCCACCACTTCGCGCACACGGTCCTCACGTCCAATATTGCCTGGATTAATACGTAAACAATCCGCCCCATATTCAGCCACTTTCAAAGCAATTTTATAATCAAAATGAATATCGGTAATAAGTGGGATATTGGCTCTCTTTTTGATCTCTTTAAAAGCTTCTGCTGCCTCCATCGTTGGCACTGAAACACGTACTAAATCAGCCCCTGCATCCGCAATTGACTGGATCTGATTAAGCGTTGCACCTACATCACAAGTGTCTGTGTTGGTCATGCTTTGTACTGATATGGGTGCATCGCCACCAATGGCAACATCGCCTACAAATATCTGTCTAGACTTTCTTCTTTTAATGCTGTGTACTGGCTTCATTTATTTTCTCGATTATAATTTTGAACAACCTCATCTAATTTTTCAAAATTATCAGTGATTGGAATAATGTATTCCTTCGAATCAACTTTCACAGGTAAAAATACAGTGCTTTGCTGTTCTTTTAAATCGTTTTCTGGCTCGCTGATTATGATTAAAGTAGAGTCTTGTTTTTCAACTACTTTGTTATCATTCAAATACCAATAGGTAATAGAAACAGCAAACAGCATAAATAAAATCCACCATTTTAAAATTCCCTTACTTTTCTTTTTTTGAGGGTAATAATTAATGCCTTCTATCATTTTCAGTTCGCCTCGTTTTGTCTATTACTTTTCCTGCTAGTTGCCCGCAAGCGCCATCCACATCTTCACCACGAGTGCGTCTGGTCATTGTTCGAATTCCAGCTTGAAATAAAACATCTTGGAATTGCTTAATTGTAAACGCTTTTGAAGTTTTGTACTGAGTTTTTGGAAAGGGATTAAAAGGAATCAAGTTAACTTTAGCTGAGATCCCTCGCAATAATTTTGCTAATTTTTTAGCGTGCTCCATCGTATCATTAACCCCGTCCAGCATTACGTATTCAAATAAAATATGACGCTCTTGTGTGCCTGAAGTTAGGTAGTTTTTACAAGCGGCCATCAGCTCCTCAATGGGATATTTTTGATTGATTGGAACCAATTCATCCCTTAGCTCATCATCGGGTGCGTGCAACGAAATGGCCAAACTAACTGGGGTAGTCTGCGCCATGCGATACAAAGCTGGAACAACTCCAGAAGTCGATATAGTCACCTTGCGTCTAGACAAACCAAATGCTAAATCATCGAGCAGTAAATCACAGGCACTGTAAACCGATTTTTCATTAAGTAATGGCTCGCCCATGCCCATGAACACAACGTTGGAAATTTTCTTATTCTCATGACTTAAGTGCTCATTAGCAATGATGATTTGAGCAATGATTTCAGCCGTGGTTAAATTACGATTAAAACCCTGCATTCCTGTCGAACAAAAAGTGCAGGCTAAAGAGCAACCCACTTGGGAAGATATGCACAGCGTTCCTCGATCTTTCTCGGGGATGTAGACCATCTCAATATGATTATCAGAGCCTAAATCAATCAGCCATTTGATCAGCCCGTCTGAAGCAAAATTTTGACTGCTTATCTTAGGTAACTCCAATGTAGCAACCTGCAGTAATTTTTGCCTTAGTTCTTTACTCAGATTAAGCATTTGATTAAAATCAAATTCATGTTGGTGGTAAATCCATTTCATGAATTGCTTGGTGCGATAAGGCTTTTCTCCCAATTTAGAGAAAAAAGTATCCAGCTCAGATTGAGACAGACCAAATAAATTTTGTTTGTTTTGCATTAATAAAAAAAATAGCACAGGCTAGCCGTGCTATTTTTTAATATTTATTGGTAAAAATTAACGAGTTCTTGGACAAACGCCGTCTTTACCAAAAAAGTATTCAATTTCAATGGCAGCATTCTCAGCTGAATCAGAACCGTGCACAGCATTCTCATCCAATGAATTCGCAAAATCTGCACGAATAGTACCTGCATCAGCTTCTTTAGGGTTGGTTGCACCCATGATTTCACGATGCTTAGCGACTGCGTTGTCCCCTTCTAAAACCTGAACCATCACTGGGCCAGAAGTCATGAATTCAACCAAGTCATTGTAAAAAGGACGATCCTTATGAACAGCGTAAAAACCACCTGCTAAATCAGAATCTAAATGCAGCATCTTTGCAGCAACAATTTTAAAACCTGCACTCTCAAAACGAGAATAAATTTGGCCAATGACATTTTTTGCTACTGCATCTGGCTTAATAATTGATAAAGTACGTTCCATGGATATCTCCGCTAAATAATAAAGCGACTATTTTACCAAAATATGGGCAATAAAAAAGCACCCTAAGGTGCTTTTAACAAAAACCTTGTTAGTTCTGTTTAATTAACCGCTTCTTTTAAAGCTTTACCTGCTTTAAATGCTGCTACTTTAGAAGCTTTAATCTGAATAGTGGCACCAGTTTGTGGGTTACGACCTGTGCGAGCTGCGCGATCTCTAACCACAAAACTACCAAAACCTGTAATTTGCACACCGTCGCCTTTTGCCATAGCGCTAGTAATTGCACCTGTTGTTGCGTTAAGTGCACGACCTGCGTCTGCCTTTGAAAGGCCTGATGTTGATGCAATTGCATCGATTAATTCTGATTTGTTCATTTTTTCTCCCCTGAAAAGTAAGTAATTTTATTAAAACTAGATGTTAGAGATTAGCTATTAAGGAGGTAAGAGAATGAAAAAGTAACTATCATTGTTGCTAACCCCCAACATTTAGTACTCATAATTATAAGGGGAAATTCTTTGTAAAAAGAACAAAATGCAAAAAAAAAAAAAACGATCCTAAAAGCTCTGTGTAACGGCTTATCGACTGCTTTCCTTAAGCGCTCTTTGTTTATCTCTTTGCCAGTCTCTGGCCTTAATATCTTGGCGTTTATCGTGGGATTTTTTACCCTTGGCAACACCAATCTCTAACTTTACCTTACCCCTTGTCCAATATAATTTGAGTGGCACAACCGTCGCCCCTTTTTGATTAATTTTATCTTTAATTCGATTGATCTCTAATCGGTTAAGGAGTAATTTTCTAGTGCGCGTTGGATCGGCGTTAACGTGTGTTGATGCACTTTTAAGTGGTGAGACATGTGCACCGAATAAAAACAGTTCGTTATTTTTTAAAATAACATAGCTTTCTTTAATATGCACTTTATTATCACGCAAACTTTTCACTTCCCAACCTTCTAAACTTAAGCCAGCTTCCAAGGTTTGTTCGATAAAATAGTCGTGTCTTGCTTTTTTATTAAGCGCGATCGTATTTGAACTTGTTTTTGATTTTTTAGATTTTTTACTCATGCATCATATTTCTAAAAGTGCCATTGTGCCTTATTCAACTGAACAAATGTACCAATTGGTTAATCAAGTGGACGACTATCCAAACTTCCTTAACTGGTGCTCAAACGCCTCTATTTTAAAGCAAACTGACGACCAAATTACAGCCTCGGTCAAGATTAATAAAGGCGCGTTTAACCAAAGCTTTACCACTATTAACACACTAACGCCCAATCAAAGAATTGATATGCAGCTCAAAGACGGACCCTTTAAACATTTAAGCGGTGCTTGGATCTTTACTCATCTGAATGACAATGCTTGTAAAGTTGCTCTTGAACTTGAATTTAACTTCTCTTCAAAATTATTGGATATAGCCATATCCCCTATTTTTACCTCAATTGCCAATTCTCAGCTTGATGCCTTTGTCTCTCGCGCTAAACAAATTTATAAATAATGATTGTTCTGTTTAATAAGCCGTTTGGGGTATTGTGTCAATTTAGTGGCGAAGGCAAAACGCTGTCGGATTATATTGACATTAAAAACATCTATCCGGCAGGACGACTCGATAAAGATTCAGAAGGATTAATAGTGCTAACGGATGATGGAAAATTACAACACCAAATCTCTCACCCAAAATTTGATAAAGAGAAAACCTATGTCGTGCAAGTTGAGGGCAGTATAACGGATAATGCCATTACTCAACTTTGCAGGGGTGTCGCGCTTAAAGATGGGATGACCAAACCAGCCAAGGCAAAAATTATCACTAAACCCAGTTGGGTTTGGGACAGAATCCCGCCGATTCGAAAAAGACAAAATATTCCTACCTCATGGATAGAGTTGAGCATTACTGAGGGTAAAAATCGGCAAGTCAGGCGTATGAGTGCACACGTAGGGTTTCCAACCTTGAGACTTATTCGCACTGAAATTGGCTCGTGGAGCCTGAAGCGGCTTCCACTTGGAAAATATGAATGCATTTAAACTGGCGCACAATGCGCTAATGAGTCGCTCTATTGATGAGAAAATCACCCTCACTAATGAACTGCAGCAACTAAAAGAAACTCACCAGCTTAATTACCAATCACAACACTCAACTCAATCCATTCAAGATCCGGGACGACCGCAAAAACCCGATTTGGTTCGGTTTCAATCCGTACCTAAACGAGATGGATCGGATACTGGGTTAATTAAAACCATTCATGCTATTTGTCACATTGAATTTAACGCCATCAATTTAGCATTGGATGCAGTGTACCGATTCCACGACATGCCGGATAAATTTTATCAAGATTGGATACAAGTGGCTTTTGAAGAAGCCAAACATTTCACTTTAATTAATAACTACCTATCTAACTTAGGTTATCACTACGGAGATTTTGATGCCCACGATGGTCTATGGACCATGACTCATGACACTGATTATGACGTATTGGCCAGAATGGCGTTAGTGCCCAGAGTGTTAGAGGCCAGAGGTTTGGACGTTACCCCAAACATACAAAAAAAATTTCAACGCTCGAAATTTAAAAACATGGTGGAAATTTTAGATGTAATTTTTACCGATGAAATAGGACATGTAAAAATTGGCAATCATTGGTTTCATTATCTTTGCCAACAAAGAGGTTTGGACTCTATGCAAACCTTTGATCGACTCGTCAAAAAACACATTGGTGAAAAACTGCGTGGACCTTTTAACATCGAAGCACGAAAATTAGCAGATTTTTCAAACCAAGAACTTAAATATCTACAAGCTCTGTAGTATTATTTTAATCCACTCAGCCAAGTGTCAATTGTTTTAACCAGCACTTGAGAACTGCCATTTTCCTTGTAGTAATGATCTGCACCTTTAATGACCATCTGCGCATTCTTGGCATTAGCAGAAACATCCATCAAATCTTGCCTAGACTCTGAAAGTCGAACCACTCCTGGAAAATCATTCTCACCAAACACGTCCAACACTGGTGTCAACATCTTATCAAGTGGAAAAGGTTTGATCAATTTTTGCTTGTAATCCGTTGCACCCATGCCTACGCCCACGTAGGCTGATATTTTAGAATCACCGTATTTATCAATGTAACTCATCGACATGTGCGCACCGCAACCATGGCCAATTAAAATAATATTATCAACCCCACGTTGTTTGTAAAAATCAATTGCCGCTTCAATGCGC
Source organism: uncultured Candidatus Thioglobus sp. (assembly GCA_000205985.2). Taxonomy (GTDB): domain Bacteria; phylum Pseudomonadota; class Gammaproteobacteria; order PS1; family Pseudothioglobaceae; genus SUP05. The sequence continues at coordinate 24,304 of GG729986.1, forward strand.
TCATGTGCATAAGGAAAAATCGGCACGTAATCGTAATATTTTGCTTTTTTGTCCAATACCGGCATTTGTACTGATAATGTATGCCAGCCTTTTTCCGCTAAACCAACCCTAAGTGGTTTAATGGTGCTTGACCAATTGGCATGATATCCACGAGAATGTAGAAGGACAACCCCGCCTTTAGGTGTATCGGCATCCGCTTCCATGAAAATACTAAATACTTCCCTGTCTTTTGATAATGGCAAAAATTCAACGTCACCATCCATCACAGATTCTTCAATCTCCCCCACCATACGGTCTTCTCTATCGAAATCGGGCTCTACTCCAATGAACTCGTTAAAAGAACGACGTAAACTATTAGGATCAAAATCACCAAAATTCGGCAATTCAGGCAAACCAAAAGGCAGCGCTAAAGAGGCTTGTGAAAACAACAAACCCATTATTAATATTAATCTACTCAACATATTCTCTCCTCAATTTATCCAGCGCCACTTGTGCATCTGGATGGCCATTATTTTTCGCTCTAGTGAACCAAAAATAAGCGTGTTTAATGTCGGACTGTTCTAAGAACAACGATGCTAAATTAAACTGTGCGTATTCATCTTCTTGATTAGCCGCTTTAAACCACCAATCATACGCCTTTTCTGTGTCTTTCTCCACCCCTGTGCCTCGATAATATAGCATGGCTAACTCGCTTTGAGCATAAGCAAGGCCTTGTTTCGCTGATTTTTCAAACCAAAAAAATGCTTTTTTCTCATCTTTAGGAGCGCCCAAAGCATGTAAATAGCTCAAGCCAATGTTGTTTTGCGCTGCTGCATGTCCTGCATCTGCTGCTTTTATCATCCATTTAAAGGCATCTGCATTACGACCTCTCTGTGAATAATCATAGCCAATCTTGTACCAAGTATCGCTACGCTCATCAGCAGTAGCACTCAAATTTATTGTAAAAAAAAGGGATGCTATTAACACCCCTTTTATAACACTAATGTTTATCAATTTACTTTGTTGTTAAACCTAGTGATTTCCAAGCATTCATACCACCACGGTAGTATTTGATTTTATGCTCAGGGTAACCGATTGCTAACAATGCTCTGATTGAAGCTGGTGATTGACCACACCATGCACCATTACAGAAATTATAAATCGTCTTAGCATTACCAAAACCTAGTATGCCGTCTAAATCTTTAACACCGAATTTATCAGTTAAGATTTCAACAACTGCCATTGGATCTTTAGCTAACGCCTTAGAATTCAACTTAGTAAATGGAACGTTGATTGCGTGTGGGATTGTGCCTTTCTTAACCCAACCCGGAGTACGTGCATCAACTACTAATAGTGTTTTATCGCCATTAGCAACATCACGTGCAGCATGGATCATATCAAGCTCTGTTACCATGTCAACCTGTGAAGGTGCAAATGGATTGGTTGCATTGATACAGAACGGAGGACAAGGACGTGAAGTCTTTGCAAACGCAGGATCAATGGTATTTTTGTTGTCTGCATTACGTGAAATGCCTGCAACTTCTAAAACACCTTTAACAATTCCAACTGGCTTGCCTGCTTTTACTGCTGGCGCAGATGAAGTGTTATTCCAGTTAAAACTAGAGTTTTGAAACGTTGCTGCTTGAGAACCTAAAGCAAACGTAGAAGCAACTGCTAATACAAATAATTTAATTTTCATAATAATCTCCTAGATAAAAAAGCACTTAACTAGTAAGTGCTTTTTATGAATCAATTACTTAGTTGTTAAGCCTAAAGATTTCCAAGCGTTCATACCACCACGGTAGTATTTGATCTTGCTTTCAGGGTAACCGATTGCTAACAATGCTCTGATTGAAGCTGGTGATTGACCACACCATGCACCATTACAGAAATTATAAATCGTCTTAGCATTACCAAAACCTAGTATGCCGTCTAAATCTTTAACACCGAATTTATCAGTTAAGATTTCAACAACTGCCATTGGATCTTTAGCTAACGCCTTAGAATTCAACTTAGTAAATGGAACGTTGATTGCGTGTGGGATTGTGCCTTTCTTAACCCAACCCGGAGTACGTGCATCAACCACGAGTACCGATGTGTCACCATTGGCTGAATCACGCGCAGCATGGATAACATCTAACTCTGTTACTGTTTCAACTTTTGCAGGTGCAAATGGATTGGTTGCATTGATACAGAACGGAGGACAAGGACGTGAAGTCTTTGCGAACGCAGGATCAATGGTTGCTTTGTTATCTTGATTACGAGAAATACCCGCAACTTCCATAACGCCTTTAACGATACCAACTGGCTTAGCCGTTACAGCCGTTGATGCTAAGAATGCTACTGTTGCAGCACTTACTACTAATGTTTGAAGTTTCATACTTCTCTCCTCTTATATATAAAAAAATGACTCATCATTGAGTCTTTATTCATAGCCCCCCCCCAAGTAGACAGAGACCAAAAATTCTTGTTGTTAATCGCAGCTTGGCTCTTCTTCCAAATTGTGATTAGCGAAATAATCCATTACACATTCTTCTTTCTCGTCATCTTCTTTACCGTCACAAGAATCTTGTGCAGCATCACGAATGACTTGTTTTTGTGCTTCTGTTGCATTAGCCTCCAAAGGCTTGACACCGTCCGTTGCATTTGCAAAAACATTAAAACTTAATAAAAATCCAAATAATATTGCTAGCTTCTTCACTACTCCTCTCCTTATTTATCTTACTTGAAAACTCTATTTATACCATTTATATTGATAAATACAAGTTTTATTGCAACTATCTAAATATCATAATATTCTAATAATGCATAACCTATGTTATTTAGTTTAACCCATTTCATCCATGGCTTGGTTAGCCAATTCATCCGCTATATCATTTCCTTCGTTGCCACTATGGCCTTTAACCCAATGCCAATCCACGTTATGTTGCTCGTTCAATGCATCAAGGCGTTTCCACAGTGCTACGTTCTTAACCGGTTTTCTATTTGCTGTTTTCCAGTCTTTGGCCTTCCAGCCAACAATCCAGTCATTAATTCCGTGCATGACGTATTTAGAATCGGTAAATAAATCAATGGAAATCGTACTTGATTTAATCGCTTCTAATGCTTTAATCGCCGCCATGAGTTCCATTTGATTATTAGTGGTGCCTTTTTCCACACCTTTGAGTTTTTTATCATGATCGCCATAGCGCAACCAAACGCCCCAGCCACCTATGCCCGGATTTCCTCGACAACCACCATCGGTGTATATAATTATTTTATCCATCAATGTTTATTTGCAACCAATACTCAAGTAAAGCCAAATGCCAAAGTCTTGATCCGTTTAATGCGGTCATGTACTGCTCCGGTTGATTAATAACTTTTTTCACAAAATCTTGATTATAAACACCTCGATTAATGCACTTGCTTGAATTTAAAATATCAGCCATAAAATCTAGGAATTCACCGCGAATGTATTTTAGTGCCGGCATTGGGAAATAACCTTTTTTACGATCAATCACACTGTCGGGCAACAATCCTCTGGATATTTGTTTAAGTGGGTGCTTACCCTCTTCACTCATTTTTAAACTTGGTGGTATACTCAGTGCATGCTCTACCAGTCGATGGTCCATAAATGGCACGCGTGCCTCCAGCCCCCAAGCCATGGTCATGTTGTCCACGCGCTTTACTGGGTCATCCACCACCAAACGAGTAATGTCGGTGCGAAATACTTTATCCATAAATTCATCGGCGTGGGCTTTTGAAAACTCTTTGTTTAGCCAGGCATCAGTATGATTACCCGTGTGATATTTGGCATGCACCGTTTGTAAATACTCCTCATAAGGTCTATCCACATAATGCTTAGAAAATCGCTCAACTTCCGTGCCTGATTCTGCTTGCATGCGTGGATACCAAAAATACCCCGCAAAAGCCTCGTCCGCGCCTTGACCTGATAACACCACTTTAATGTGCTTGGATACTTGCTCAGAAAGCAAATAAAAAGCCACAGCGTCTTGGCCTACCATCGGCTCATTCATGTTTGCCACTGCCTCACCAAGACGTGGCAACACTTGAGAATTACTGACCACGTATTTTTCATGGCGTGTATTAAACTGATTAACAATTTGATCTGAATATTCAAATTCTGAACCCTCTTCATCGCCAACGTCTTCAAAACCAATCGAAAAAGTACGGATGTCTTGATGCCCTGCCTCAGCCAGAAGTGCTACCAATAATGAAGAATCTAAACCACCGGATAGTAACACACCAATTGGTACGTCCGCTGCATCCATTCTTTTTAACACTGCATCGGTTAGCAATTCGTGCGTACGCTCAATGTATTCATTATCGTTCAAACCAATTCGTTGAGCCTTGGGTTGCCAGTAAGTCGTTTCTTTAACCTTGCCATTCGGTTTAATGATAAGTGTAGTAGCCGGCTTGATTTTATTTACCCCACTTAAAATCGTATTCGGTGCTGGCACTACCGCGTGGAGCGAGAGCTGTTGTTGTAGAGCGACTGAGTTAATGTCAGTATCAGCACCAATCGCCACCAAAGCTTGCGTATTCGAAGCAAAACTAAAAGCATCTTTGTTTAAATTAAAATAAAGTGGTTTAATCCCCATACGATCACGCGCAACAAACAAATGATTTTGTTTTTTATCCCAAATACAAAAGGCAAACATACCATCAAAATGGGTAATGCAATCCTCACCCCACTGATGATAAGCTTTAAGAATGACTTCGGTATCAGAATGCGAGAAAAACTCATAACCTTGTTTGATTAAATCTGCGCGTAAGGCTTTATAGTTGTAAATCGTGCCATTAAACACCAGCACTAAATCCAACGTTTTATCCGCCATGGGTTGTGACGCATGATTAGACAAATCAATGATGCTTAAACGCTGATGCCCAAATCCGATCTTTCCATCCATCCATTCGCCAGACGCATCCGGACCACGGCGCGCAATCTTAGACATCATTACGCCTAAATCTTCAGGCTTAACGGTCTTATTATCAAATCTTAGCTGGCCACAAATACCGCACATATAAAAATCACAAAGGTAAAATACGGTTATTTTATCAAGTATTACGAATCAATAATGGCACAAACACTTTATGACAAACTGATGAGTGCACACGTGGTGCATGAAGAAAGTGGCACTTCATTGATTTATATTGATAGACAACTGATTCATGAAGTTACCTCACCGCAAGCCTTTGAAGGCTTAGCAATAGCAGGCAGAAAACCTTGGCGCATCGATGCCTCTTTAGCCGTGCCTGATCACAACGTACCCACCACGGAGCGCTCCAGTGGCGTAAGTGGCATTGAAGACCCGATCTCTAAATTACAAATTGAAACACTGGATAAAAACTGCAAAACGTTTGGCATTAATGAAATCACCATGAATGATGTTCGCCAAGGCATTGTCCATGTGGTTGGCCCTGAGCAAGGTGCCACCCTACCGGGCATGAGCATCGTTTGTGGCGATTCACACACTTCAACCCACGGTGCACTAGGTGCACTGGCTTTTGGCATTGGAACTTCTGAGGTTGAACATGTATTAGCCACCGGTTGTTTGTGGCAATCAAAATCAAAAAATCTTAAAATTGAAGTTAATGGTGCTTTAAACGAATACGTTAGTGCTAAAGACGTAGCGCTTTATATTATCGGCAAAATCGGCACGGCAGGTGGCACGGGTTACGCCATTGAATTTGCTGGTGACACCATTGAAAGTCTGTCCATCGAAGGCAGAATGACCCTGTGCAACATGGCGATTGAAGCCGGTGCGCGCGTGGGCATGGTTGCCGTGGATGACAAAACCATTGAGTACGTTAAAGGTCGCCCACTCGCTCCTACGAATGATGCATGGGATAAGGCTGTTAAATATTGGAACACCTTACACTCTGATGAAGGTGCGCATTTTGATAAGGTCATTAATTTTGACGCCAAAGACATTAAATCACAAGTAACCTGGGGAACGTCCCCTGAAATGGTTATTAGTATTGACGGCATGGTGCCAGACCCCACCAAAGAAACGGATGCCGTTAAGGCTGAAAGCATTCGCAATGCACTGAATTATATTCACCTTAAGGCCAATACACCCATTAACACCGTGAGCATTGATAAAGTCTTTATCGGCTCATGCACCAACTCTCGTATTGAGGATTTACGCATAGCCGCTCAAGTAACAAAGGGTAAATACATTGCTGACAACATCAAACTTGCTTTGGTGGTGCCTGGCTCTGGCCTAATTAAGGCGCAAGCCGAAAAAGAAGGTTTGGATAAAGTATTCACCGATGCTGGTTTTGAATGGCGTGAGGCAGGTTGCTCCATGTGTTTGGCGATGAACGCTGACAAGTTAGAAGCCGGTGAACGATGTGCATCCACCTCAAACCGTAACTTTGAAGGTCGTCAAGGTCAAGGCTCATTCACTCATTTAGTTAGTCCTGCGATTGCGGCCTCGAGTGCCATTGCTGGTCATTTCTCGAAGGTTAAATAATGCAAGCATTTACCACACTAACATCAATTTCCATGCCACTTGATCGCGCTAATATTGACACCGATGCCATCATCCCTAAGCAATTTTTAAAATCTATTAAGCGCTCTGGTTTTGGGCCCAACCTGTTTGACGAATGGCGTTATCTTGATCATGGCGAAGTTGGGATGGATAATTCAAAACGCCCACTGAATAAAGATTTTGTTTTAAACAACCCAGAATATCAAGGTGCGCAGATTTTACTGACACGGGAGAACTTCGGCTGCGGATCCAGCCGTGAGCATGCCCCTTGGGCACTCGAAGACTACGGTTTTAGGGTAATCATCGCCCCTAGTTTTGCTGATATTTTTTACAACAATTGCTTTAAAAATGGCATCTTACCAATCGTACAATCCAACGAAGTAATGGATAAACTGTTTGCCTTTAACGGCAAAATTAGTATTGATTTGGATGCACAAACCATTAATGCAAATAATAAAACTTACTCCTTTGAAGTTGACGCTGAGCGTAAACGTCGTCTGATGAATGGCCTAGATGACATCGGTTTGACCTTGCAATACAAAGATGACATCAAAGCCTTTGAAAAGGGATATTTCAAAACTTATTCCTGGCTATAATCTTTAAACTATGATTGGGCAGTTAACAGGAAAAATTTTAGAAAAAAATCCACCGGAAATCTTACTTGAAGTGGGTGGTATTGGTTATGAAATTCTATGCCCTATGTCGAGCTTTTACGAGATGGGTAGCAATGAAAATATCTCACTGCACACGCATTTTCACGTTAAAGAAGATGCACATACTTTATACGGTTTCATCTCTAAAGACGAAAAAATATTATTTCGTGAGTTGATTCGAGTCAACGGCATTGGCCCTAAAGTGGCACTTGCCATTCTCTCACATTTAAACGTGGCATCATTAATGAATGCAGTGGCGAATGAAGACGATGCATTACTCGCCAAAACCCCAGGCATTGGCAAAAAGACTGCGCAAAAACTCATTGTTGAACTTAAAGACCGCTTGGAAAAATTAGAACTCAGCAGTAGCGCACATCAAATCATCACTGCTAGCAACTCCAATCCAAACACTATTAAAGCCTCACAAGCCCTTCAGGCACTCGGATTTAAAACCAAAGAAGCCGACAGAATGCTGAACGCCATCAACGATGATTCACTCTCAATTGAAGAGCTTATTCGTAAAGCGTTACAAAATAAATAAAAATTTCGTAAATTTTTAAAATGAGAGAAAAATTCTCTTAAAATCCATCAAACTCAAGTCTAGAACTCAATAAAACCTTATTTTCAAGCCAAAAATAGCTGATTTTATTAAAAAAATACTACTGATACAAGCCTTGTCCGCATCGGTTAAAAAAATTTGGCAAATTATTGAAATCACCCCACAAAGTATAAGATTGCTATAATCAAAGCATGTTTAGACTGTTATTATTTTTTATACCCACTTTAATATGGGCACACCCCATGGTTGATTTAGAACAAGCATATCTTGATAAAGGTTCGGACTACTCTCCTAGAACACAGCACCTTGACAAACAAGGTCGTGCTAAGTTTGTTAATCATTTAATTTTAGAATCATCACCCTACTTACTGCAACACGCCCATAATCCAGTCAATTGGTATGCTTTTTCAGATGAGGCTTTTGATAAAGCTAAGGCAGAAAATAAGCCGGTTTTCATTTCCATTGGTTATGCCACTTGTCATTGGTGCCATGTGATGGAAGAGGAGAGCTTTGACGATGTTAAGGTGGCGGAGTTTCTCAATAAGCATTTTATTTCCATTAAAGTGGATCGTGAAATTCGCCCCGATGTCGATGCCACCTACATGAACGTTTCTCAGTTAATTAATGGCTCAGGTGGTTGGCCGCTCAATGCTGTTATATTATCGGATGGCAAGGCGTTTTTTGCCGGTACTTATTTTCCAAAAAAACAATTACTAGACATTCTCTTACAAATACAAACACTTTGGAAAAATGAACAAAACAAAGTGATTAACCAAGCTCATGATATCGATAAAATCTTAAATAAATCCACGGTTACGACTAAAGTGGGTATTAACAAAAACATTGTCTCTAAAGCTATTCAAGCGATATTAGATAATTTTGATGAACTTGAAGGTGGCTTTGGTGAGGCGCCAAAGTTCCCACACGAGACCATGTTATTGTTACTCATTGATGAGCAAAAACGCAATCCAACGGATGATCTTCTAAACGCCATTACTACAACGTTAGACACCATGGCCAGCGGTGGATTCTATGACACTGTCGGTGGTGGTTTTCATCGCTACTCCACGGATAATTCTTGGCTGATACCGCATTTTGAAAAAATGCTTTACAATCAGGCACAACTCTCACTGATCTACACGCGCGCTTACCAACTTACACAGAAACCATTGTACAAACGCATTGCTAAACAAACACTGGATTACACTTTACGTGAGATGCAAGATACTAATGGTGGGTTCTTCTCGGCCACGGATGCGGACTCCGAAGATGAGGAAGGTACTTTCTTTGTTTGGTCGATCACAGAATTAAAAAATGTTTTAAACAAAGAAGAGTTTAAACGCTTTGACCAATACTTCGATTTATCAACTTACACTGACTTTGAAGGAAATCATGTTATTCGTTTTAAAGACGTTAATGATATTAATGAAAATGACTATAAGAAAATTGACGCCTTACTGACTAAATTGTACAAGCTTAGAATTAAAAGAGAGCCACCACTTACGGATAACAAAGTTTTGCTTTCTTGGAATGCTCTAATGATTCCCAGTTTACTAGAGGCTGGCGATGTTTTTAACGAGACAAAATACACCGATGCTGGGGTGGCGCTTGCACGCTACTTAGACAATTTTAATAAAAATGGCCAACTCTATCGTGTATCCATTAATAACGAGTTACAAACCATCGCCTTATCTGAAGATTATGCGTATTTAGCCAATGCCTATCTATCTGTGTTTGACTATACTCATGAGTCAATTTGGCTGGATAAAACCGTGCAATTGATCGATGACATGATGCAAAAATTCTGGGATAAAAAGAAATTTGGTTTTAACATGACTCAAGATAAAAAATACTTAAACACCAATTACAAGGAATCTTACGATGGCGCCATTCCTTCAGCTAACGGCGTGGCCTACAAGGTTTTGGTTAAGCTTAATTATCGAGTCAATGGGCAAAAATTCTTTAAACAGGCGCAACAATTATTAAGTGCTTTTTCAGCTGAAATTACTCAAAATCCATACAACTACAGTTCCTTTGTTTTAGGGTTTAACAATGCTACTTTCGAAGAGTTGTCTAACGTCCAATACGCTTATGATGGCCGTATTCGCATCCATACGCAAAGATTGAATAATCGAGTTGTGATTAACTTAACTCTAAATCCGCTGTGGCATGTGAATTCTAACCAGCCTTTACAGGATTCACTGATTGCCACACAAGTGAATAATTTAGATACGAAGCATTGGACAATCACACAGGCTATTTATCCAAAAGGCGAATTGGCGAAACTGGGTTTTTCAAAAGATGAAATATCAATCTATAAAGACAAGGTAAGCATCGAGCTCAAACTCGAACAACACTCAGAAGATTATCACTCTCCAAGTCTAGAGCTCACACTGCAAGCTTGTAGCGACAAAGTGTGTTTACCACCAACAACACTGACTTTAAAACCTTAAGAGCTTTTATGAAAACGACTCACCCAGTGGACAAAATCATGATTGATAAGGTACAAACACGGCAACAGAATCAAGGTCATTACCGTACCAAATAACAACCCATAGCCGAGTGATAATGCCATTGGTTGCAAAATATAATCCGTACCACCAATGCCATAAGCCAAAGGAATTACGCCGGCCAATGTGGTTAATGTCGTGAGCACCACAGCCCGTAGACGATCTTTAGCACCACGAACAATGAACTCATGTGCCGACGTTGTTTTGTCAATCACTTTGTCTTTAAGGTAATTAAGGTGAGACACCAACACCAGTGAATCATTCACAATCACTCCCACTAAAGCTAATGTGCCGAGAACGGCGAAAAAACTTAAAGTTTCACCGTGCAAGAAAAATGCCCAGATTACACCGATGACCGAAAAAGGAATAGCGCTAAGCACTAACAGTGGTTGCGTGTAAGAATTAAACAACAGCACTAATAATAAGAAAATACCAAAAATAGCCATAATAAAGGCGCTTTTAAAGCTGTCCATGGACTGCTTGGTTTCTTTGGCACCACCCTCGCCTATTACGCGAACATTAGGGAAATTATTAGTCAAATCTAAACGCTCTAAAGCTTGGGTCATTACCTTACCTATGGTGGTGGTATCATCATCCACACTACCACTGAGCAAAGTGGATCGCTGACCATTGAAGTGATTAAAGTCGGGCTCTCCCTCAATTTCATGAATACTGGAAAATTGTGAAATCGGTATCAAATGGCCTTTACGATTGTTGACCTTTAAAGTACTTATAAAGTCTTGCGAATGTTTTCCATCACCAAAATAAATCCTGAAATTAACATCGTTTTGTCCGTCACGAATATCAGTGACGTCAATGCCCGTAAAGGCCGTTTTTAAATACTGGCTCACCACGGGAAAATCAATCTCCAATCGGGCCATTTTTTCAAAATCAAGCACCACTTCAACTCGTGATTTTCCTGGTTCATCATCACGATTAATGTTATCCAGTCCTTTAATTGATAATAAAATCTTCTCAAGCTTATCTGCAGCTGCTTTACGCTGAACGTTATCATTCCCAACTAGGCTAATCTCAACGTCCTCGCCCTGCGGTGGACCAGGCCTTCTGATGGAGAATTTCAACTTTTCAGCCAAGGAGATCTCGCCCACCCTTGCTTTGAGTTGTTTTAACAATGATTTTGAAGTTTGAACTCTATCGCCTGATGGAGAGAGTTCAATGCTAAATTTGGCCACATGAGTAAAGTACTTGCCAACATCGGTGGTTACAGATTCTAGGTCCTCACCCACCACTTCGGTAACTAACGCCTCTACTTGCTTACTCACAGATTCGGTATGATCAAGCGAACTGCCCGCTGGCATTTGTAATCTAGCATTAATGGTATCAACACCCACCGCAGGAAAAAGCACAAACTTCATGTTGGTTTTGGCAAAATACAAAGAACCTGCTAACATCACTATAAAAACACTAATCACTAAATAACGCCACTTTAGTACAGCGGCTAAAAAACCCCCAAACCATACCTCTACGGCATCAAACCAGTTGGATTTTTTAATTTTTTCATGAGAACTGGCCAAATGTGCCGGCAATGCGATTGATACTTCTAAAAATGAAAGAATTAATGCAAAAATCACCACAATTGGGATTACATAAATAAACTTACCCATGGTGCCTTCCATTAAAAACATGGAGGAAAAAGCCAGTATGGTCGTTAGAATCGTAGTCACCACTGGCATAATAACGCGTTTAAAACCACGGACAGTCGATTCAAATCGATCCTCCCCTTGTTGTTTGTAATGATGGATACTTTCTGCCACAATAATGGAATCATCCACCACAATGCCAAGTACCAAAATCATTGCTGCCAATGACACTAAATTAATGGTTTCACCACTTGCCCCAAGCAGTGCAACGGTGCCTAACAAACTCACTGGTAAACTGACCGCTACCCAAAAAGCCGTTTTAAAAGATAGAAAAGCACCCAACACAATGAGCACTAAAACCAATCCCATCATGCCGTTATTGGTTACAATCTTCAGACGATTGCGCACGTACTTTGACATGTCTGATGAGTAGAAAATTCGCAATTGATGGTCGTACTTAGCATTCAGTTCAATGATTTTTTCTTTGACCAAATCAACCGTTGTTATTACATCAGCCTGTTCTTGCTTGCGCACACGCAGAATAAAACCTTTTTTACCATTAATGCGGATAATGGATTTCTCCTCCACGTTGCCATTTTCAATACTAGCAATGTCCTTTAAACGTACCACCGGCCCTTCAAAAGTGGATTTAATAATAACATCCCCCACTGATTCAGCCTGATTAAATTTGGCCAATACGACAATGATTTTCTCATCAGTATCACTATGATTTTGTCCAACGGTATAGCGCTTATTACGCTTAGCAATGGCATCAATAATCTGCGGTAGAGAGAGTTTATGCTGATACAACTTGTCAGGCTTGATCCTAATTTGTATTTCTCGATCCAAGTAGCCATCTTTAACCACTTCAGACACACCCTCAAGCAGCTCAAGAGAATCAGCAATGTTGTCGGTAATTTTTCTTAACTCGGCATAAGATAAATCTTGGGCACCAATACTGATCTTAATAATACTTTTTCTGGAAGTTTTTTGATCACGAACGCTAGGTAGATCAACCACTTCTTCAGGTAAAGATTTAATTCGATTTACCGCATTTCTAATGTCTTGCTTTAGAGTGTCTACATCACTCACGTCTTGAGAAAGGGTAACGGCAATACTGGAACGCCCTTCTCGAGAAACTGAAGTGAAATTATCAATACCTGAAATATTATTAAGCTCATCTTCAATAAGGTTGGTAATATTTTGTTCAACGTCCTCAGGTGAGGCGCCAGGATAAGATGTTGAGATGGTCATCATCTCAAAATCAACCAATGGAAATTGATCTCTTTGAATGTTGTTAAGGGTAAGCAGTCCGAGTGCAATCACACTCACGGTAAAAACCAGTGCTAATTTTTTTTGTCGAACAAAAAAATTAAGAATACTATCCATAACGGATTAGTATACCAACAGTAGCACGTTTTGTTTTCTAGTCAGCTTTTTTATTGCGCACTCTTTTACGTGCAGTTTCACCAAGTACACGTTTACGAATGCGAATGTTATGAGGCGTTACTTCCACCAACTCATCATCATCGATAAACTCTAAAGCTTGTTCAAGATCTAGCCTGATTGCCGGCGTCAGCACCACCGCTTCATCCGTACCCGAAGCACGTACATTCGTCAGTTGCTTGCCTTTCATTACGTTAATCACCAAGTCTTTATCACGAGTATGAATGCCAACCACCATACCTTCATAAATATCGGTATTGTGCTCAACAAAAAACTTTCCGCTCTTTTGCAAATTAAAGATTGCATAAGCCACGGCTTTACCTTGGTTCATTGAAATCAAAGAACCGTTAGAACGTTGTCCAATGTTGCCAGGCTTTTGTGGTTTATAACCATCAAAGGTTGAGTTCATTAGGCCGGTTCCTGTGGTGGCGGTTAAGAAATCTGTTCTAAAGCCAATTAAACCACGAGCAGGAATGTCGAAGTCTAATTTTACTCGGCCATTACCATCAGGCATCATGTTGGTAAGTTCAGCTTTACGCTCACCAAGTTTCTCCATCACCGTGCCCTGATGTTGAGTTTCAACGTCCACACTCAAATCTTCAAATGGCTCACAAATCACACCATCAATTTCTTTTAAAATCACTTGTGGTCTACCCACTGCCAGCTCAAAGCCTTCTCTGCGCATGGTTTCAATCAGAATCGATAAGTGCAATTCACCACGACCTGAAACAATAAATTCAGACGGATCTTCCGTATTTTCAACACGTAAAGCTACGTTGTAAATCAACTCTTTATCAAGGCGATCTCGAATATTTCTCGAAGTAATGTATTTACCATCTTGGCCCGCAAACGGTGAATCATTCACACGAAATGCCATCGATACCGTTGGCTCGTCCACACTAAGTGGTGGTAATGCCTCAATGGTTTCTGGATCACAAATGGTATCTGAAATTGAAATACCTTCAATGCCAATGATGGCAGCAATATCCCCTGCTTCAGCACTGTTAGTATCAATTTTATCCAAACCAAGAAAACTTTGTAAGTTGGCAACTTTAGCCTTACGTGTTTTACCTTGTGCATCAGCCACTACAACTTGCATATTTTTCTTGATTGTGCCACGTGTAATTCTACCAATACCAATTGCACCGACAAATGATGAATAATCAAGCGCTGTAATTTGCATTTGCAGTGGTGCATTAACATCCACATCAGGAGCTTTCACGTGTTTGACAATGGTCTCGAACATTGGTGTCATGTCGCCTTCGCGTACATTATCTTCAAGTGAAGCATAACCGTTAATACTGGATGCGTAAATAATTGGGAAATCCAATTGCTCATCAGTTGCACCAAGCTGATCAAACAAGTCAAACACTTGATCAATCACCCAATTAGGGCGCGCAGCATCTTTATCAATTTTATTAATCACCACGATTGGATTAAGACCTTGATCAAAAGCTTTTTTGGTCACAAAACGCGTTTGTGGCATAGGACCTTCTTGTGCATCTACCAACAACAACACTGAGTCCACCATTGACAATACACGCTCTACCTCACCACCAAAATCAGCGTGCCCTGGAGTATCAACGATGTTAATACGATAATCGTTCCACTTAATGGCTGTATTTTTTGAGCTAATGGTGATGCCACGCTCTTTTTCCAAATCGTTTGAATCCATCATGCGCTCGGACGACTCAAAACGATCATCAAAGGTTTGAGATTGCTCAAGCAGTTTATCAACTAGTGTGGTTTTTCCATGGTCAACGTGTGCAATAATAGCAACGTTTCTGAGTTTAGTGTTCATGCTTGATGGGTAAGTATAAAAAAGACACTATTATCCCGTAAAATGACCATCAATATTAGAAATTATTGATATAACTATTCATGGGTAAAAAAGGCAGTTCTGGTCGTTGGATGAGTGAGCATCTTAACGATGAATATGTAAAACGCTCTCAAAAAGAGGGTTATCGCTCGCGTGCGGTCTACAAACTCACTGAAATTATTGAAAAAGATAAGTTTATCACCCGTGGTTCTCGCGTACTTGATCTGGGCGCAGCACCAGGCGGATGGAGTCAAATTGCCATCAAACTGGTAGGGAAAACTGGCCAAGTAATCGCCAGTGACATACTTGAGATCGAACCCATTACTGGGGGTGGATTTTTTACAAGGTGACTTTACACAAGACTCTGTTTACGAAGAATTATTAAACCTAACCCAAGGTAATAAAATGGATGCAGTACTCTCAGACATGGCGCCGAACATGAGTGGCCAGCTCTCAGTCGATATTCCAAAATCCATGTATTTGTGCGAATTAGCCCTCGACATGGCAATTAAAACACTCACGCCTAAAGGCTCTTTCTTTATTAAAATCTTTCAAGGTGATGGTTTTGATGGTTTTGTTAAATCCTGCAGAGACTCATTTGTCAAGGTCACCATTCGCAAACCTAAAGCCTCAAGGGCGCGCTCTAAAGAAGTATATCTACTGGCAAATACGCTAAAATAACTTTCTATGAATAATTTTGCTGACATTCAAAAATTACTCAAATCAGACTTAAAAAAGACTGATAAAGTACTAATTAAACGCCTGAGCTCCAATGTAGCTCTCATTAATCAAATGAGTAGCTACATCATTAATGCAGGTGGTAAACGCTTACGCCCACTACTTTTACTACTTTGTGCTAAAGCAACGGGCTACCAGGGCAATCATCATCACCTAATGGCCGTGGTTATAGAGCTTATCCATACAGCCACCTTACTGCATGATGATATTGTTGATGAATCAGCCACACGTCGTGGCAAAGACACAGCGAATGAAGTCTGGGGTAATGCTGCCAGCGTTCTGGTGGGTGATTTCCTGTATTCACGTGCCTTCGAGATGATGGTAGAACCTGATTCGATGCGCATTATGAAAATACTATCTAAAACCACCAACAGCATTGCTGAAGGTGAGGTACTGCAATTGCTCAACTGTCAAAATTCTGAACTATCAGAAGCAGAATACTTTAATGTGATTGAACGTAAAACCGCTTGCCTATTCCAAGCATCAACACAAATTGGCGGTATTTTATCCAATGCTGATGAAAAGCAAGAATTGGCTTTAAGAAATTACGGTTTGCATTTAGGCAACGCTTTTCAAATTATCGATGATGCACTCGACTATGAATCAGATGCCCAAACCATGGGTAAAGAAGTCGGTGATGACCTCGCTGAAGGAAAAACTACCCTGCCCATGATTTGTGCTCTTTCCAGAACTCTCGGACAAGAACACGAACTATTAAAAAATGCTATCAACAACGCTGATAACAGCAAAATTGATAAAATTATTAAAATTTTAGACAGTGTGAACGCCTTTGAATACACGCATAATAAAGCCCAAGAATCGGCCGATCTGGCTAAAAAATCACTAGCAATCCTAGAAGAATCTGACTATAAAAACGCACTCGTCTTATTGTGTGATTTATCCTTACAACGTAAGTCCTAGTGCTAAGCGACACGCTTAAAGCACAAATCCGTCAGTCTTTTGAGGCCGCTAAAAACACCATGCCTGGCTTTGTTGTTCGCCATGCACAAAACAAAATGATTGCTGAAATATCCAAAACCTTAGCCGGAGAATATCCAGACACCAACCCTATTTTATGCGTTGAAGCGCCCACTGGAACCGGGAAAACCATGGCTTATCTTTTAAGTACCATCCCCATTGCTAAAGCCAATAAAAAGAAATTAATCATCTCCAGTGCCAACGTTGCCTTGCAAGAACAACTACTGAATAAAGACATTCCAGAGACGCAAAAATACTGCTCTGTTGATTTTGAATACGCATTGGTCAAAGGTCGATCACGCTATGTTTGTATTCGCAATTTGGTTAATTTAGTCGAAGACAATGCCAGTGATAATAAGCTGTTTGATAACGACTTATTGTGGGACTCTCCACCCGGAAAATACCAGCTCGACCAACTTAGTGATATGTTGCAAGATTATTCCAATAAAAAATGGAACGGTGAAATTGACGACCTAGAACAAACACCAGATCATTCATTATGGCCAAAAGTGGCTTGCAACCGTTTTACTTGTACGGCAAAAAGTTGTGAACTTTATAACGACTGTGCTTTTTTCAAAGCCAGAAAAAAAATCACTAAAGCCGATGTGATTATTGCCAACCACGATCTTATTTTAGCCGACCTTAGTACGGGCAATACCGTACTTCCCGATGTGGAAGAATCTATTTTTATCTTTGATGAAGCGCATCACTTGAGCCATAAAGCGCTGTCACATTTCTCGCTCAGCACCAGCATCGAATTCATTAAAACCAGCATACGACAAACTCAAGGTGTCAGTGAGCAAGTGTGCAAAATCACCCAGCAAGATCCAAGCGAAAACAACATTAAACAAATTGATGGTTATTTGGATGATTTAGTGCAATTGTTAAAAGAACTGGACTTTGATGAAGACGTTCATCTTTTTGAACAAGGACAAGTGGATACACCTATCCAATCAATCTGCCAAAACCTACTCACATCCATTAGCTCCACTCACACTCAATTTGAAACTCTAAAAGAATCCTGGATCGATTATCTAAAAATAAAAATGGTAGACAAAACCATTGCTGACCCACTTAATAATGTTTTAGGAGAATGCGAGCAACATTTGTCTTCTATCCTGTTACTGTTATCGTCCCTACTACAAGCCGATGAAGTCGGACAAGCACCTCACTCACGCTGGATTGAAAAAACCATTTTAGCTAACAAAAAAACCAACTACATTCTCAACAGTGCGCAGATTGACGTGTCAAACAATTTGAACAATTTAATCTGGTCAAAAGTAGCAGGCGCCGTACTAACCTCAGCCACACTCTCATCACTTGGAAGTTTTGCCCGACTTAACCAACAATTAGGCTTAACAAAAGATAAAAATCAATACTTGCGATTGCCCTCACCTTTTAACCTTAATGGTGTGGACTTTATCGTTGCCAAATTTAAAAATAACCCAACTCAAATATACGAACACACTCAAGAGGTCGCCTCACAACTGTTAAAACGCATTGACCCCAACGAGGGGTCTTTAGTGTTGTTTGCTTCTAACAAGCAGATGCAAATGGTGGCTGATTTAGTTGAAAAAAAATTAGATTGCGATCTATTTATACAAGGAGAATTCTCTAAAAAACTCATCCTCAAAAAACACCAAGATCTTCGCAAACAAAACCAAGGTAGTGTCATTTTTGGACTTGATAGTTTTGCCGAAGGCGTTGACCTAAAAGGTGATAATCTCACTCATGTGATTATTGTCAAGCTACGTTTTAGCGTACCAAATTCACCGATTGAAAAAACCACACAAGATTACTTACAATCTCAAAATCGCAATCCATTCATGGAAATCTCACTACCTGATGCGTCTCTACGACTCATCCAAGCTTGTGGCCGACTGATACGCACGGAAACTGATACGGGAAAAATTACTATTTTTGATAATCGTTTAACCACTAAATTCTACGGCAAACAATTACTTAACGCACTGCCGGGCTACAACATTGTTGTTGAATCGTGAAACACTTTACAAAAATCTTCGATTTTCGTCTGAGTGTTTTATGCTTTTCTAAGTTTCTCACTGTTTTCTCTGTTTAATTCTTTAAAATATTTAAATTTTCACCTAAACGATCAGCAAATACTTCATGGAAAACCTCCCTTGAGAGGGATCTTCCAGATGCAGAGATTAAAGCTGGTTCAGCCTCCGTCCACAAACCTACAGGATCGTCAGACCGAATAACCCAGCTAGTAACAGATTCATCGGGCAGAAAAACAATCACTGCTGGTCGCCCATCCCAATCAAAGAATCGTGAAGCATCATTCCAATCAAACGACACTGTATTTGGTGAATCAACAGATTTTAAGTCAGCCGTATCGTCTGGCCATCCTTCTTGGAAATCTTCTTTGGATATTACCTTGCCGTTTTTAAGTATATCGCCAAGCGCTAAAGGAATAAAGCCACCACCACGATTGGGTGAAAACCAACCTTCCGCAGCTTCCTCAGATCGAGTAATGGCTGCTGGCCGTCCATCTAGTGAAAAGAAACGAATTGCGTTATTGAAATTGAAATCGGATTCTAAATCCTTTATGACTTCATCTTGCTTATTGCTATTACTTGATACATGGTTTCGCAACATATCTTCAATACGATATTTTTCTTTCAAAAAATTAAATATATTTGCATAACCTTTTTTGTCAAATTCATGCTCTAAGTACTTTTTAGCTAGCCCTATAATTGTCAGTTGAATATCACCCATTGATGTATCCTCTTCTGAGAATTTATCAACAAAATAGAAGTACATATCCTCATAAAGTTGATAGGTTCTATATAAGGTGAAATGTTTTTGCAAGAAGGTAGCTCGATACCCTAGTTCGTACATTTGAGTTATCATTCCATCTCTAAGAAATTTTCTTTTTTTACTTAGCGATAAATTCAAGATTTGATTAGCGGATTTTTGAGATTGTAGCTTAGCATGCAACATTGCCGCAGCAAAAAGCATATCTTTTTGTTGCTTAAGTCCTTGATGACTTCTTGTTAATCCAAACAATAACCGCTTATCCACGTTTAATATTGTAACACCTATCAAAAAAACCAAGTTAGTTAATCCACTTTGGCTCTTGAATTATTCTCCTTTCAAATAAAATCCAATCATTCTTATCGAAGTGAATGGTTGATTTTTCGGTGTTTGCACCCCAAAGATATTTCCTCGCTACGCTCACAGCAAACAAAGCGAGTTTAAAAAAACCAATGAACAAGATTAGAAAGGTTGAGATTGTTTTTAAGGTGAGCTCTTTTTGGATACTTTTTCTACTGCGCGAAGCCTACCCTTGGGGTGCACTAGAAAAAGTATCAGAGCCTAAACGAATAAATCTTTGATTTATGAGAAAGGATTTAACCAAAAAATATCAGAAATAATCAAAACGACCAATCAAAACATTAAATTCCTAATTATTCTTATCTAAAAATAGCCATTTAAAGGCCAAAAACAGCCTGTTTAGGCGGTCTTTCCCTAGAAACAAGGCTTTGGCCAAAGCAATACAAAAAATTTAGGAAATTTTAAGAATAGTGTGTTTTTACGTTTACGGAAAAGATTTATAGATATCTTTTCTATGTAAAAAACGAATCACATGAATTTTTTCATTTTCATGACTAAAACCCAATCGATAATTACCTATTCTAATACGGAAATAAGCGTTATGCCCTTTGAGTTTTTTAATATTTTTGAATTGACTGAGGTTGTTATTAGATTCGAATGAATCCAAAATTATCTTAAGCTGTTTAACAACTTTAGCATCATTTAATCTAGTAATATCTTTTAGAAAAGCACGCTCAAAGCTAACTTTCATACTAGGCGTTTAATGCGTTAAACACCTCTTTTTTACTGACACAATCTTGTTGATCACTTGCTAGCAAAATATCACTAAACAGCTTGTCTTCTGAATCTTGCTCAACTAATTTGCAAAAATAATCACTAATATTGCTCTGAGTCTTAAACTGTGACAACAGTGCTTTTTCTATTTCTTTGTCATTTATTTTTACAGTTAACATGGTGTTTCTCCAAAATTTATAATTCCATTTTAACAAATATCACTAAAAATTTCAGAAATAATGAAAACAGTGTGTTTTTAACCAAATCGACATAGGCATTGCTTATGTCGATAAACTTAAAAACGCCAAAAAGCTTTATGCAATAACGCCATTAGCGTTAAGATTTCCAAGCGTCCAAGCAACATTGAAAAGCTTAAAATCCACTTTGCCGTATCACTAACACCGCCATAATTAGCGGCTACTTCACCCAAACCTGGGCCTAAATTATTCATGCTGGCTGCCGTTGCTGAAAAAGCACTGACTTGATCAAGACCTGTAAACATCAGTGCGATTAAAATAAAAATAAAAGCAATTACGTACAATGAAAAGAAACCCCAGACTGATACCAATACTTGCTCAGAAACACTTCTTTGATTGAGCTTGATGTTAATTTGTGCACTGGGATGAATGAGTTTTTTAATCTCTTTCATGGCTAATTTAAACATAAGTAACACCCTAACTACCTTAATACCGCCACCCGTAGAACCTGCACAAGCACCAATAAAACTAACAAAAATTAACAGTACTGGCAAAACAAAAGGCCACTGAGAATAATTTTGAGAAGCAAAACCCGTGGTAGTTGCGATGGATACCGTTTGAAAAATGGCGTGTCTGAATGATTCGCCTGCCGTGTAATAGTATTCGGTGTTAAATAGATAAAAAGAAACCAATGCTGTGGTGACAGATAGAATGAACAGATAAGTTTTAAATTCTGAATCTTGCATGTAAGTAAAGGCGTTTTTCTTTTGCCAAACAAAGAAGTGCAAAGAAAAATTAATACCGGCTAAGAGCATAAATACAATAGCAACGGATTCAACTGCACTTGAATTAAAAAAACCAATCGAAGCATCGTGCGTGGAAAAACCGCCAATGGCAACGGTAGAGTAACTGTGCCCAATGGCATCAAACACATTCATGCCAGCCAGATAGTAACCAATGGCGCAGATAATGGTGAAGCTAATGTAAATTTTCCACAGGGCTTTAGCAGTCTGTGTGAGTTTTGGTGTGAGTCTTTCTTTAGAAATACCGCTGGATTCTGCGTGATAAAGCTCCATACCGCCCACACCTAGCATTGGCAAAATAGCCACTGCTAATACAATGATACCCATACCGCCTAACCATTGCAGTTGCTGTCGGTAATACAAGATCGCTTTGGGTAAATCGTCCAATCCAGAAAGTACGGTAGAACCTGTAGTGGTAAGACCTGACATGGATTCAAAAAAGGCATCACTAAATGACATTCTGAGTGATTCTGAAAGTAAGAATGGAATGGTCGCAAATAAAGACAAAACAAACCAAAAGCTAACCACCACTAAAACCCCTTCACGAATCCTGAAATCTTTTTTTGATTTTCTAAAAGGTAGCCATAGCACAAGCCCACTGAGTAACGTTAGTGCGAATGCCGACAAAAAGGATGAATATTGATTCTCAGCATAAATTAAATCAACAATAACCGGCGGAAGATGGGTAAGACTAAAAACCATCAACAATAAGCCAATGGTTTTGAATACGATACTAAATTGCATGAGTTTGATTAAAGTTATTCATTCTCTGCAAACAAAGTCTCGACCACATGGATCTTACTCACATCGGTAAGCACTAATAACACGTGATCACCCTCTTCAATTACCAGTGTCCTTGAACCCATGATTACTTCCTTGTTGCGCACTATCGAGCCCACTACTACGCCATCGGGAAGCTTGATTTCTTCAATTGTTTTACCCACAACATCTGAATGATCTTGATCGCCGTGCACGATCAGTTCAATGGCTTCAGCCTTGCCTTGACGCAATGAATGCACCATCATGGTATCGCCTTTACGAATGTGTGCCAAAATTCCACTGGCCGTGATTTGGTCAGGTGACACCACCATGTCCACGTCTTCACTTTGCTCAGCCAAATCTTCATAAACATTACGCTTAACCAAAGCAATGGTTTTGTGTGCACCTAAACGTTTAGCCAGAATTGAAACGATCACATTAATTTCATCAGAATCAGTGAGTGCTAAAAATAAATCGGTACTTTCAATGCCCTCTTCGAGCAACAACTCCTCATCCGAAGCATTACCATGCAAGACCAAGGTGTTGTCCAATTGATCGGCAATTTCACTAACCCTGGCCTTGTTTAATTCAATAATACGGACTTTGTGTTTATTTTCTAAAAATTTTGCTAAATCAAGACCAATGTGCCCGCCGCCAGCAATGATGATGTTTTTATAAGCTTTATCTAAACGCCTAAACTCTTTCAAAACTTTAGACACACTTTCTTTTTTAGTAACAAAATAAACGCGATCACCATCTTTGATTACGGTATCTCCATAAGCTGGAATTGCCCTACCATTACGATATAAACTAACAATGCGCATGCGTGTTTTTGGCAAATGCAAGTGTAAATCCTTGATTGGATGACCAACGATTGGTGTGCCTGCATAAGCTCTGGTTTCCACTAACTGCACCAAACCATTTTCAAACTCAAATACTTGTTCTGCTCCTGGCTCTTCAACCACTCTTTTGATGTAATTGGTTACCAAGCTCTCAGGAGTAATAACAAAATCAATAGGGATGGCACTGTCTGAAAACAGTTCTTTTCGATGCAAATACTCAGCGGTGCGAATACGTGCAACTTTTTTCTCCACCTTATACAAAGTGTGTGCCATTTGACAAGCGAGCATGTTGCCCTCGTCAGAACGAGTGACGGCAATCACCATGTCCATGTTTTTAATGTCTGCCTCTTCTAAAATATTAGGATAAGAAGCATGCCCTAAAACGGTTTTAACGTCTAGATGTCGTTGTAATGATAAAAGATTAGTCTCATCTTTATCAATGATGGTGATGTCGTTTTCATCATCGGATCCAAGGTACTTGGCCAGCGTAGAACCAACTTGACCTGCGCCCAGAATTAAAATCTTCATTTTTTGTCGATTCCTAAATCTTTTAATTTACGATACAGTGTTGTCCTCTCCAGACCAGCAAGCTCAGCCACTTTAGCGATGTTATGATTATTACTGTCTAAATGGTGATTGAAATATTGTCGCTCAAAAATATTTCTGGCAGCTTTTAATGGAATGTCAAAATCAATGCCACTAATGGTTTTTTCTAACACTTTTCCGGTTTGTTGTTCGCTCAATATTTTACGCACAAGAGGCAAGATATCATGCAATGGTTTGGTTAAAAAATCAACCGCTCCTAGCTTAATCGCCTTGACCACGTCTTGATGTTCAGCATGGCCAGACATCATCACTACTGGCATGGAAAAATCATCGTCCATCCACTCTTGCAATAAAGACATGCCGTCTTGACCAGGCATCCAAACGTCCATCATTACTAAATCAAACGTTTGTTCTTTAACAATGGCTTTAGCCTCTTCGGCATTAGCAGCCAGCGCTACTTTATAGTTAACATCCTCTAAGGTGTCCATCATGGTTTCAGCGTTAATCGCCTCATCATCAATGATTAAGATATTTCCAATTACTACTGGGTCTGGGTCACTCATTTCTTTCTCCTGTTATGCCTTGTAATCAAATTCTATAGTAACAATTGCACCGTGCGGTTCAACGTTACCTGCAAAAATTCGCCCATCGTGTTGCTCGATAATATTTTGTACAATGGCCATGCCTAAACCGCTACCTTTAACTTTAGTGGTTACGTAAGGCTCAAACACTCGGTCAATCACATCTCCATCAAAACCATGACCATCATCCTGAATACTTAAACGCACTATACCCTCAGATTCTAAATATTGAGAAACAATCTTAACCACTAAGTTATGCTCATCTTCAGCGGATTCAGTTGAATTTTTAACCAAATTAATCAACACTCTGGAAATGCTATTTGCATCCAACAATAACTCTGGGATATCACCTGATAAATCAAACTCAATACTGACGTTGCTTTGTGCATTGTAAAGTTCAGCCGATTGATAGATTATCGTATTTAAGTCACAAGGTCTTCTTTCAATCTGAGGCGTGTTGGCGTACTCCGCAAACGCGCTAACCATTGTATCCATCGACTTAACTTGTTCAATAATGGTATGGGTGGTTTTATCAATAATTTCCAAATCCTTACCCTTGAGCGCATCTAAAAACTTATTTCGAAGTCGCTGAGCAGACAACAAAATTGGAGTAAGTGGGTTTTTAATTTCATGTGCCATTCGAATCGCCACTTCACCCCAAGCCGCTTTTTTCTGCGCCCTGTGAAGTTGAGAGATGTCTTTAATGATAATCACATAGCCCAATGTTTTATCCTGGGTATCTAATGCCGTTCCTTGGCAAGTTAGAAGAATGTGTTTATTGGGTAACGAGAGTTCAATTTGTTCTTCCCATTCACCTAAGTTTTGTTTAAACTTATCCGCCGTCAATTCAAACAAAGGCTTAAGATAATTGTATTTAGCAGAGATAGTACCGCAAAGTTTGCCAATGAATTTCTTTTCATTATTAATGTTCAGCATCTTACCAATCACCGGATTAATCAACTGAATTCTTCTTTTTTGATCAAGACCAATCACACCATAAGAATACTTCAAAATGGTTTCTAAGTACAAGTTGTGTGTATCCAAACCCTCGCGAGAAGTTTTAATTTGTCTGGACATTTGATTAAAGTGCTTAATCAGTTCTTGCATGTCTTTGTTTTCTTCATGAATATCGACCGTTACGTCGTAATTACCCCTTGAGATCTCCCCTTGTGGCTAACGACAAATTATGCAAAGGCTTCATTAAATGATTCATCATTCGAAAAACAATCATCAATACGCTCAAAATTGCCAGCAATACGGTGGATGAAAAATCAATCAAAAAACGTTTTTGAGTAACGGCTGTATTAGCAGAAAATGTAATTGTTTTTGTTCTATTGCTGAATGCTCTTACTTGACGTAAAAAACTCAATAAACCCGGATCCGTTGTGTACATAACATCAATCACAAAAAATTCTTTTATTGGAGCTCTGGCAATGTATCTTGATGACATCTTAACTTGAATAACATTCGTTGTCTCATCCTCGTTAATTGTATAAGTCTGGTCTTTTGGCAACGACTGATCTTCAATTGAGCCACAGCTTTCAATGTCTGCAGTTTTAGCAACCAATTCTTCCTTTGAATCAAACAAGCTTATTTGACACGCCCAACCTCCATCAATCAGGCCATCAAGAAAGACTTTCATATCTTTTTTGTAATTTTTCGAATCTTTTTGAAAATTACCATAAGAAATAATAATGTCCAATAAACCTTTAGAGTGACCGGTGTAACGATCATCCCTTACTTCTTGAATGCCCTGATACAAACCATCGACTTGCTGAATAAAGCCAGCATTAAACTCTTCAAATGTTTTTTCTGAACTCCTAACATTTTCTTGAATGGACTGAAAAGAAAACAGATAAAAAGACAAGACAGGTACAATCACCAAGATTGGTACAATTTTAATAAAAGACCAAGTAAACCTTGAACCAATAACATTGGCTTTAAGGTCCTGCTTTAGGTGCCTAACGTTACTTGAAATATAAAACACTGCAAGCAAGCTTAAAGTTACGTTGTAAGCAACTAAGGCTTGCCAGTACTGCGTAATAAACTTAGGATTAAGACCTAGATAAAACGTACCCGAAATCGAAATCAAAAACACGCCTAGCCAAAACCAAGCAGGTAGATTGTTTTTTAGTTTGAAAACTCGATTGAAAATCATTCGCTAATCATTAGTGTTATTATTATTTTAGACCGATTATCTCATAAAAAATATACCGTTATCATTAATTGTTGCTAAAATACAACAATGATACAAACACCAACACAACTGCGCGATTTTCTACATTCAATCAAAGATGAAACTGAACTGGCGATTGACACGGAATTCAAACGCGTTAATACCTATTACCCAGTGCTGTGCTTAGTGCAAATAGCCACTAAAAAAAATACGGACTGCATTGATGTATTGACCTTGGATGACTTAAGCCCTTTGTTCGACAAACTTTATCAAGACGATTGTTTGTGGATCGTGCACTCTGCTCGACAAGATATTGAGGCGTTGCATTACTTATCCAAACAACTACCAAAACAATTATTCGACACTCAAATTGCCGCCAGTTTGGTCAATTACCCTGCCCAGATTTCTTACCAAGCGTTGACTGAATCATTGCAAAACGTACACTTGGAAAAAGCTTACACAAGACTGGACTGGACCATTCGCCCTCTGCCCGATGAGGCCATTGAATATGCACTTGATGATGTGCGCTATTTACTTAAAAACTACCGCCAACTAAAAACCCAACTAGAAGTGGAAGAAAAATCCACTTGGATTGAGGAGGAAGGAAAATCATTGCTTGACATTAACCTTTACAACCCAGATATTAAGGATGCTTGGCAAAGAGTAAAAGGTTTTTCACGTCTGGCTAAAAAATATCAACTCAAAGCTGCACAGTTATCGGCATGGAGGGAGTACCAGGCAAAGAAAAAAAATAAACCCAGAAAATGGATCTTATCAGATGATAAGTTAATCAGTTACACATTGGGAAAAGATAAGCTTTCAGGGAAAACAAACAGCCTGTTCAATGAATTTCTTGGTCATCACCCACACATTAACTCGATGAGCATAAATGTTGAAAAAAACAAAATAGTAACAAAAACTGAAAAATCCAAAAAAAATGAATTACAAAAACTGATACAAAAAATAGCAAATCAGTATAATCTAGATGATAAGATCATTGCCAATGGCAAGTCGTTATTGAGTTTTATTCGCGGTAATCGCTCAGTTATTTTTTTAAGCGGTTGGCGTTATCAAATTTTAAAAGAGGAATTAGAAAATGCAAAATAGTTTAAAGCCTGTTTCAGCAGGCAACATCCCTGAAGAAGTCAACGTTATTATTGAAATACCGGCAATGTCATCACCAGTCAAATACGAGATTGATAAAGAAACTGGTGCCATGTTTGTGGATCGTTTTATCTCCACACCGATGTTCTATCCGTGCAACTATGGCTTTGTACCGGAAACTCTAGCAGATGATGGTGATCCAGCTGATGTATTAGTAATTACACCTTACCCGCTAATCCACG
>GG729985.1 GCA_000205985.2 uncultured Candidatus Thioglobus sp.
CCAGTACTGTCTTTATTTTATGGCGTTTTATTTGCCGTTGTTACTTTCAGTCTTTGGAACTTCCTAGAAGGCTCACAAACACTGCATGACGTGGCGGTTCCCATTACAGCTGTCATCATATTGGTACTGGGCCCAATTTCTGCCATGAGCTTGTACGATGCTTCCAGACGAATTTCAAACGGAGAAAAGCCGAGCATTGGCACGGTTGTTAAAGCAGCCTTTAAAACAAATGGCTCTTGTCCTTCTATTTTTCTTTCGGTTATCCTAGTTGTTCTTGCCATTGCATGGATGATGTTTTCACCGTTGATTTATGCTGTCTTCAATACTGGGTCTTTAAACATTGTTAACGAAAACCAAACCATTATTCAAGCGATTTTGGCTGAAATTACCAGTGGTAGCAACATGGGCTTTGTTGTTGCTTATTTTTCGTTTACTGCTGTTGTTGGTCTGATTGCATTTATGATCAGTTGGTTCTCTTTTCCAATGGTACTGGACACGGATTGTGATCCATTCACTGCCACCATGACTAGCCTAAGAGCAGCCATGGCTAATAAAATTATCATGCTGATGTGGGTGCCATTGGTTGGCATTCTTGTATTAATCGGCTTAATAACGCCTTATTTTATTGGTCTTGTTGTTGTGATTCCTGTATTGGCACACGCAACTTGGCATGCGTACAAAGCCATGATCGGGAAACTTGAATAATAAAAATCTAGTCTTTCTTTTATTTATCTTTTAAAAGCCTTTTGCATAATTATGCAAAAGGCTTTTTTATAAGTCGTTAAAATATTGCAGTTGTTTGTTCAAACTCTACTCGGTAGTTATGTTTAAAAAGCTTCTGCAACTGTCAATCATATTAGCGCTCATCGTCGTCGTGCTTGGTGCCTATACTCGACTTGCTGATGCGGGGCTTGGCTGTCCTGATTGGCCCACTTGCTATGGGCAACTGGGCGTACCTGACGGCAAAGACGGTACAAGGATTGAGGGTTATGACCGACCGCTCGAAGTAGCAAAGGGCTGGAAAGAGATGGTGCATCGTTACGCCGCCTCAACACTTGGTTTGGTGATCCTAATAATTTTCTTTTTAACCTTAAAAGGCAAACCAAAGAGATATCAATCAATGACACTACCTGGATTTAGTGCTTTTTTTGTAATGCTCCAAGGCGCTTTTGGCATGTGGACCGTTACTTTGTTAGTACACCCTGGCATCGTTACCACTCATTTAATTGGGGGGTTTGTTACCACTGCTCTGCTTATTTGGATGCTGCTAAACCAAGGCAGGCCTCCTGCCATTTATCGACACGTCTTAAAAAGGCACAAATCACTTCTTATGGTTGTTTTGGCGCTACTAAGCTTACAAATTATTTTAGGCGGTTGGACCAGTACTAACTACGCAGCGCTGTCTTGCGGAGAAGAATTCCCAACCTGCTTGGGCGCTTGGTGGCCCGCTATGGATTTTTCCAATGCATTCACTTGGGGGCAATTAGGCGTAGATTACGAATACGGCGTGCTGGACAATCCAGCGCGTGCTGCTATACAAATGCTGCATCGAATTGGGGCATTGGTTGTGACACTATCAATAGCGATGTTGGTGTATTTATTTAAAGAGTATGCGCACCTAAAAATAAATTTAATACTGATTAGTGCTTTATTAACCCTGCAAATCACACTTGGCATTGTTAACGTGTTGTATTCATTGCCAATGTTGGTGGCGGTTTTACATAACGCCGTTGCTCTGTTATTATTACTGAGTGTTATTGGCTTGGTACACAAAATACTTCAAAAACCAGCCTAGTTTTGCCAAAAAACAAACCGAGGGAGAGAGCGGTGAAAAATTTTATAGAACAAGAGCACTCGTGCAGTGACGAACAATTTGAAACTTGCACGGGTAAAAATAACTGCGGTCAAATTAGAAAAACACGCAATTCGTTGATTTTATTTGGCTTTGCCATGCTGGTTCTGGCATATTTTTTATTAATTCCAGATGCCGATAAATTAAGAGATCTACAAGCACAGGTCAAACCAACCGCCTCTTTGTATTCAAACCCTAAATCATTGGGTGATAAATTCCCACTGATTAATGACGAACGTAAAATCACTAGTCTTTCTGAAGCGATTAAAAGTAAATGGGCGATTCTATATTTTGGTTATGCCTCGTGTCCAGATATTTGCCAAACCGATCTAACCACATTGAATCAAGCGCTTAGCCTAATGAAGCATAAAAATAAACTGGGTGTTGTTTTTATATCGGTTGATCCGAAACGAGATGTGGGCAAACTTTCAAATTTCGTTCAAAAATTCAACACTGGGTTTATAGGGCTGAGCGCTAAAGAGAACACCTTGTCCGAGATGACCAAAGCTTTAGGCATTTCTCATGAGGTGGAACAAGTTAAACAAAAATCCATCAAAAAGAAGATTGGGTACAAAAGTGCGAGTTTAAAGGATGATTATTTAATTGATCACACGGCTAATTATTTACTGCTTAGCCCAAAGCTTGAACTAACGGCCCTGTTGAGCAATCCACACCACGCTAATAAAATGGCCCGGGCGCTGGACCTGATTATTGAAACGCTTGATTAAGGCAGTACTGACTTAACCACCACAACCACTAGCCCAATAAAGACGATTGTCATGACTAAACCGACGATGATATAAGGCCAAGGGCCTTGTTTTTCGGTGCGCTCAAAGTCTTTTTTTAAGTCTTCCCTTTTGCCTACGCCAATCATAGCGGAAGCCACCGCCTTAAATACTTGTCCCAACCCCTTCATAAAGATCTCCCACCTTTATAATAAAAATAACCAGTAATGGTCAACCAACAATGCGATGAATAATAACATTAAATAGTTGACTGAATACATAAATGTGGTCCAAGCTATTTTATTGTCGTCAGGATTTTTGTAAATCTTTACGGCGTACATTAAGAAGATCAAACCCAACACGACGGCTGATGCCAAATAAATAAGGCCGGACATTCCCGACAGATAGGGCAACAGTGTAACCAACAGTAGTAACACGGTATAAAGCAAAATTTGCACTCTAGTATAAGCCAAACCATGCGTAACTGGTAACATCGGTACGTCTACTTTTTTGTATTCTTCAACTCGGTGAATGGCCAATGCCCAAAAATGTGGAGGCGTCCAGATAAACACAATTAAAAATAAAAGAAAGGCGTGTTCAATCCCCTGTGTGCCTGAAATTGCTGTCCAACCCAGTACCGGCGGTGCTGCACCAGCAGCCCCTCCAATGACAATGTTTTGTGGTGTTGCACGTTTTAAATACATGGTATAGACCACCGCATAACCGATCAGTGAAGCAAAGGTCAGCAACATGGTAATAGTGTTAACAAACAATTGCAAAGTGCCTAAGCCAACCACGCCTAAAAACACGCCCCAAACCAAGGCCTGGTTGCGACTTACTTTGCCTTGTGGCAAAGGGCGTTGATCAGTGCGTGACATTTGAATGTCGATTTGTTCATCGACAATGTGATTGAACACCGCGGCTGAGGCTGAGGCCATGCCAATGCCAATAGAGGCGCTGATTACTAACCAGCCATCAGGAAGATAAGGTGCCGGTACTGCCAAAAGCATGCCCACCACAGCCGTCAGTAAAATCAGCGACACAACCTTAAGTTTGCAAAGACCCAGTAAATCAATAAATGAAGGCATGATTATCTCCGTTTAACCAATGCGCGAGTATTTAAACAAACGCTTTAAGTCTTTAATCACGCGCTTGATTTCTAAATCTTGAGGATTGTAATAAAGCATCACGTTGCCCAATGGGTCAATTAAAAACAAAGTGTTGGCTGGGAACTTGCTTAGTTGCTGGTTCAGTGTCTTGCTGGGTTTAGCAATGAGTACGCCCGGCTCTTGAAAACCAGTGGTGTTGTTGATTAACAACAATCTTTGAATACGGCGCATGTCTTCATTCATGAGAATACGAACGGTATTCATGTCTTTGAGTGTTTTAGTGCAGGCATTGTCACACTGACTGGTCGCATAAGCAAGCGTCCACAAGCCTTGTAATCCTCCTGCAGTATCTTTTACAAAAACCACGTCTTGTTCCTCTGTGGTTATGATGGGATTGACGAATCGCCCGTAATTAACCGTACTGCCCGTAAAGGCCGTTGGGTTCCAATAGAAAAAAGCAGCTCCCAATACAATTGGTATTACAAAGGAGGCAAGCAGTACCCACAATTCTTTTTTAGAATTCATAAAAAACCTTGTTTTTCAAAGCGCGCAATGATACGCTCAAAGTATTAAAAAATCAATTTTGATCATCTTAAAGTCTGACTTCTATACCATTTTTCTGCATGGCCGTCTTGGCTTGCTCCACTGTGTATTCTCCAAAGTGAAAAATGCTGGCTGCTAATACTGCGTCAGCACCACCTTGCAACACACCTTCGGACAGGTGTTCGAGATTACCCACACCGCCAGAGGCAATTACCGGCACATCAACTGCATCAGACACGGCTCGAGTCAGCGCCAAATCAAACCCGGTTTTAACACCATCACAATCCATCGAAGTTAATAGCACTTCACCTGCACCGTGCTCACCTTCAGTCATTTTGACAGCCCACTGCACCGCATCAATGCCGGTTGGTTTGCGCCCACCGTGGGTAAAAATTTCCCACTTTGGTGGGTTGTTGGACACTTGCTTAGCATCAATGGCAATAACAATACATTGCGAACCAAATTTTTCACAAAGTTGGTTGATTAAATCAGGGTTAGAAATAGCGGCTGAATTAACCGCCACTTTGTCAGCGCCGGCATTCAGCATAACACGAACGTCTTCAGGCTTACGAATACCGCCACCCACAGTTAGTGGAATGAACACCTGTTCAGCAATGCTTTCAACCATGTGGATCGTAGTGTCGCGCCCCTCGTGTGAGGCGGTGATGTCTAAAAATGTGATCTCATCAGCACCTTCATCGTCGTAACGCTTAGCCACTTCAACCGGGTCTCCTGCGTCCTTGATGTTAACAAACTGTACGCCCTTAACCACGCGACCATCACGCACATCAAGACAAGGAATTATTCGTTTCGCTAAACTCATGACAGTAATTTTACCGTATTTATACTTTCAAAAGGCTGTGCCACCCTATGGGTATAATTAGACCCTATGAACACACCTAAACACATCGCGATTATTATGGACGGCAATGGACGCTGGGCAAAAAAACGCTTTTTACCACGCATCAAGGGCCATCAAAAAGGAGTTCAAGCGGTGCGCAATATTGTCAAACACTGTGGCAAGCTCGGCGTTAAAACTCTAACGCTTTTTGCTTTCAGCAGTGAAAACAAAAATCGCTCTAATGAAGAAGTGTCACTACTGTTTAAACTTTTTCTTAGTGTGCTTAAACAAGAGGTAAAAAAGCTTAACAAACACAACGTCAGACTTAAGATTATTGGCGAGTTATCCCTCTTTCCCAAAGAAGTACAAAAAACTGCAATTGAAGCCCAGGCCCTACTTAGTAAAAATACTGGGTTGACTTTGATTATTGCCGCTAACTACGGCGGACAATGGGACATTGCCCAAGCCGCACAAAAAATTGCCTCCTTATCAGCAGAGGGAAAAATTAATGCAGAAGACATTAACGTTGATACCTTCTCAAAATATTTATCATTGGCAGATGAGCACCGGGTTGATTTGTTGATTCGTACCAGCGGTGAACTAAGAATTAGTAATTTCTTATTGTGGGACATTGCCTACAGCGAGCTTTATTTTACCGACACACTCTGGCCTGATTTCAACAGTATTGAGCTGGATAAAGCCATTAACAGCTTTACTGATCGAGACCGTCGATTCGGAGCGCGCAAGGACAAAGCGTGTTAATACAAAGAATTGCCACTTCTCTCATTCTAGCACCTTTATTTATTTGGGCCATTTTTAAAATGGATGGCGATGCATTTGCACAATTGCTGTTGGTTTTTATAGCGATGGGCGCTTGGGAGTTTTCTGTGCTCATTAAATTACAAAATATCGTTGCTCGATTAGTGCTGACCATTAGCGTTGTTGTTGTTGCTGTTTTTATTAGCCAAAACGCCTTGTTGGTGCCCTGGGTGCTTTACGTTTCTGTCGGATGGTGGATGGTTAACTTGTACTGGATTTTGGTCTATCCGCATAAAACCAATTTGTGGTTTAAGCCTATACCAGTACGCCTTGCTAGCAGTTTTTTATTACTAGTGCCCATGTGGATCGCGCTAATAACGCTTCATCAACAGCACGGTGCTGAGTGGTTTTTATTGCTCATACTTATTATTTGGGGCGCAGATTCAGGCGCTTACTTTACTGGCAAAGCTTTTGGCAAGAGAAAACTCTCACCAAAGGTCAGCCCAGGTAAATCAATCGAGGGTGTGATTGGTGGCATTGGCTTTGCACTGGTCGTAATGTTGTTATTTTTACAATATCAAAACATTGCTGCAAACCAGTACATCGGCTACTTATTATTAACCGTGTTGGTTTCAAGCGTGTCTGTACTGGGAGACCTATTTGAAAGCTTGTTTAAACGCGTTTCAAACATTAAAGACAGTGGACAGCTGTTGCCGGGTCATGGCGGCGTTTTGGATCGCATTGATTCTTTGACCGCAGCTGCGCCTTTTTTTCTACTAGGGCTTAACCTATTATGAAGAACATCACCTTGTTGGGTGCGACGGGCTCAATCGGTAAAAGCACCTTATCTGTGATTGATTTACACCGTGATCAGTTCAATGTTTTTGCGCTCAGTGCCAACACCAACTGGCAACAAATGGTCAAACTGTGCAACAAGTACCAGCCCAACTTTGCGGTTATGCGCGATGAAGCCTCTGCCTTGGAATTACAAAATGCTCTTGACAACGACACACAGGTTTTAAGTGGCGTTGAAGCGTTATGCAAAATTGCCGCTCACGAACAAACCGACTATGTCATGGCCGCCATTGTTGGTGCGGCGGGTATGGCTTCCTCACTAGCCGCTGCCAAAGCAGGCAAGCGCATTATGCTTGCTAACAAAGAATCATTGGTTTTAGCAGGTGACATCTTTATAGAAGCCGTCAAAAATTCTGGCGCTAAACTGATTCCTGTTGACTCGGAGCACAGCGCTATTTTTCAATGCCTACAAAGCGGCAAGTCTGGTTTGAGCAAAATTCAACTAACTGCTAGTGGTGGTCCGTTCTTACACACGCCCATTAGTGGGCTACAATCAATCACGCCTGATGAGGCCTGTGCTCATCCGAACTGGAGTATGGGCAGGAAAATCTCAGTTGATTCTGCCACCATGATGAACAAAGGCTTAGAGGTGATTGAAGCTTATTACTTGTTTGCACTTAAACCCGAACAAATTGATGTAGTGATACACCCACAAAGTATTGTCCACTCTTCGGTGTATTATGATGATGGCTCCACCCTGTCACAACTCGGCAATCCAGACATGCGCAGCGTGATTTCTTATGCCATGGCCTACCCTAATCGTATTAGCGCTGGCGTAGCACCGCTCGACCTAGCCAATAATCCACCGCTAGAATTCTACACGCCCGATCTTGATAAGTTTGCCTGTCTAGGGCTGGCATTCGATGCGCTTAAACAAGGCGGAAGTGCAATGGGCACTATCAATGCTGCCAACGAAATTGCCGTTGATGCGTTTTTAAATCACCAGATTAAATTTTTAGATATCCCCACTATTATTGAAAAAACCCTTAGCCAGACACAACACACAACGCTCTGTGACCTAGATGCAATTATTGCTAATGACCAAAGTGCTCGTGAAATTGCCACACAAATTGTCAAACAACATGCTTAAACTTGCTTTATTCTTAATCGCCGCTTTAGGGTCTCTATACGTTGGCAATACATTGGCACATGGCGATAGCGCACTTGAGCACTCTACCATTCACATTACTCGTTCACTAAATTATGACGCGCAAAAGGCCAACATTAACCCAAAAATTGTCGACACCATTATTCGTGTATTTTCATGGAAAATTGATTTTAACAAGGACTTAAAAAAAGGTGATCGTTTTATTATTGTTGGTAACAGTGGTATTCACCCAAGTGCGCTTATTTATCTTGGTACAAATAAAAAAGTGGCTGTTTTTTCCTATACGGACAAACAAGGTCGAACAAATTATTACGACATTAATGGCAAATCGTTATACCCCTCTTTTTTGAAAGCACCACTAAAGTACGACCGAGTCAGTTCAAAATTTCAAAGAAAGCGCTTTCACCCTATTTTAAAAACTTGGAGACCGCACAGAGCGGTTGATTTTGCTGCAAAAAGAGGCACGCCTGTTTATTCAGTAGCCAGTGGTGTGATTCAGCATCGAAAAAGAATGGGGGCGCTAGGCAATGTTGTCTATATAAACCATGGCAGTAACTACACCAGTGTTTATGGGCACTTGTCCAAATTTGCTCGTGGTCTTAAGCCTTCGTCAAAGGTTAAAAAAGGTCAGATCATTGGTTACGTGGGTTCAACTGGGCGCTCAACTGGGCCACATCTGCATTACGAGCTTCGTTACAAAGGCATACGTAAAAACCCACTAAAACACACGCTACCCAAACAAAAAAAAGTTCGTCGTGCAGATTTGTGGCGCTTTAAAAATAAAGCGCAAAAAATTCTGAACGGCTTACGCCTCTATTGATCTAAAAGCCAATCTTTCCAATTGCTGACTGAAAGACTGCGCCAATAACCACTCTTTACATGCTCGTCTTGATACTCTTGCGCCCCCTTAACCTTATTCAAAATTGCAAAGGTTAACAGTTCATCAATGCGTTGAGGTTTTTTAGTGCCTGGCACTAACGACTCGTTTCTAATAACGGCAGCAATAAAAGCAGAATCTGCATTGCCGTGCACTTTAAAAGACTCTTCAAACAGATTAAGTGCTAAAAACTCATTCCTTACAAATCCGCCTTTACCGTCCAACAAGTACAAACCATAATCGTAAAGAGCAGGATCGTAACTTTGCTTAACCAATTTAATTAAAATCTCATTGGCTTCACGCTCCAAAGGAGGGTATTCCATTAAATCATTACCTTCTCGAACCTGTTTAGAAGACTCGTACAGAGCATCAATATCGTTTAAATCGAAAGCACCCTTAAGCAACAAAGATTGTCCTCTTAAAACCACATCGCGTGAGCTGATCTCATTGCCCACTTGGATTAAACGCAAAGCACCATCTGACAAAGGCGAGGCAAATACAGACTGTATAACAAACAGAGTAATGATTAGGAAAAGGTTGATCATAAATTCATCGTTATTAACTACTCATAATTTTACCACCACACAGTTAATAAATAACTCGTACAATCGATTAAAATACAAACAACACAAAATAAGGACATGGCGTGGAAACACTATTTGAAACCTCACTCAGCCTGCCACTCATACAAAAAGGCAAAGTACGAGACATCTACAACATTGACGATAAGCGCATGCTGATTGTTACCACCGATCGCCTTAGTGCTTTTGACGTTGTGTTTGATGAGCCTATTCATAAGAAAGGTGCCGTACTAACCAGTGTGGCTAACTTCTGGTTTGATAAAACTCAGCACATTATCCCCAACCACTTAACCCATGAAAGCCTTACTGATGTCTTGCCTGCTAATGAAGCAAAGCTGGTTAAAGGCAGGGCCATTATTGTCAAAAAACTCAAACCACTGACCGTAGAGGCCATTGTTCGTGGCTATCTGATTGGTTCGGGCTGGAAAGACTATCTAAAAACAGGTTCAGTGTGTGGCATCAAACTGAAAAAAAACCTACAACTGGCCGAAAAATTGCCCAGTGTGATTTACACACCCTCCACCAAGGCTGACATTGGTGGGCACGATGCGAACATTGATTTTGCACAAACCGTTAATATCCTAGGTAAAGACATGGCAACACAAGTGAAAGAGGCTAGCCTTAAGCTTTATCAATTTGCTAGCGACTATGCCTTGGAACGTGGCATTATCATTGCCGATACTAAATTTGAATTTGGCCTTGATGAAAACAACACGCTCACACTAATGGATGAAGTTCTAACACCAGACTCCTCACGCTTTTGGTCAAAATCTGAATACCAAGTGGGCACTAGCCCAAAAAGCTTTGACAAACAAATTGTAAGAGATTACTTAGAAACATTGGATTGGAACAAAACAGCACCAGCACCAACGCTGCCTAAACACATTAGCCAAAAAACAGCCGATAAATATTTAGAACTGCAAACGTTACTATGCTCTTAAGTGGCCTGATTGGGAAAATGCACACCCACTTAAGCATGGGGCTGGCACAATATCAACTGCCCATTGGGGCTAAATTATTAATGATGAACGACCTAATTGGTCAAACAATACGGCTGGATTTTAATGGTCAAATCAAGTGCGCAAGCTGTGGCACTCTCACCAAAAAAAGCTATTCACAAGGCTACTGTTACCCTTGTTCTCAGCGTTTAGCACGTTGCGATCTGTGTATCATGAGACCAGAAACATGTCATCATCATCTAGGCACTTGCCGTGAACCACAGTGGGGCACGGATAACTGCTTTACTCAGCACGTGATTTACTTAGCCAACACCTCAGGAAGCAAGGTGGGCATTACTCGTAAAATTAACACCCCTAGTCGCTGGATCGATCAAGGTGCTGTGAGCACATTGCCTATTTTAGAGGTGGATTCTCGACTCAAATCAGGTCAAGTTGAAGTTGCTCTCAAAAACTTTATCAACGACAAAACCAACTGGCGAAAAATGTTAAAAAACGAGGTTAGCCCCATTGACCTTGTAGAAACAAGGGATAAGCTGTTGCCAAAAATTCAGACACTAGTCTCACAAATAGGTGCTACAACGCTACAGAATGAAGTTTTGGAAATCAAATACCCTGTGGTAGAATACCCAAGCAAAATTAGCTCGCTTAGTTTTGAAAAAACACCAAGCATTACAGGTGTTTTACAAGGCATAAAAGCTCAGTATTTAATTTTGGATTGTGGGGTATTAAACATTAGAAAATTTAGCGCCTACGACATAACGTTAACTTATTAAGGACAAACTATAATGGCAGAATTAATCATTGAAGAGATAACCATTGGCAATGGTGTAAATGCAAAATCAGGCGATGCAATCAGTGTGCATTACACAGGATGGCTTACCAACGGAAAAAAATTTGACTCCAGTGTTGACAGAAACGACCCCTTTGATTTTACTTTAGGGGTTGGTCAGGTTGTTCCTGGTTGGGACCAAGGCGTTGAAGGCATGCAAATAGGTGGCAAGCGCAAGCTCACCATCCCCTCTGATTTGGCTTATGGCCCGGTCGGTGCTGGCGGGCTTATTCCACCCGATGCAACGCTTGTTTTTGAAGTGGAGTTATTAGCAATTAAATAATTGGCGTTATGAACGAAGATTTTCCTCGTATAAAAAGATTACCTGCTTACGTTTTTGCCGTTACTAACGAGTTGAAAGCCAAAGCGCGTGCGCGTGGTGAAGACATCATTGATTTTGGTATGGGCAATCCTGACCAGCCAACGCCCGATCATATTGTTGAAAAACTAGTGGAAGCAGCTCGTCGTAAAGACACACATCGCTATTCAACTTCTCGTGGCATTCCACGTCTTCGTAAAGCAATCTCCAATTGGTACAAAAAACGATTTGACGTTGATATTGATCCGGAAACCGAAGCCATCGTTACCATTGGCTCAAAAGAAGGGTTGGCCAATTTAGCACAAGCTGTGGTTGGCGCAGGCGATACGGTTTTGGTACCCAATCCAGCTTACCCCATTCACCCCTACGGGTTTGTGATTGCTGGCGCCGATATTCAACACGTACCTTGCGGACCGGATGATGATTTTTTAGCTGAGCTTGAAAGAAGCATAAAAAACACTTGGCCAAAGCCAAAAATGTTGGTGCTTAATTACCCCTCTAACCCAACCACTGAATGCGTGGAACTGGAATTTTTTGAACGTGTGATAAAAATTGCCAAAGAACATGAAATTTGGGTGGTTCAAGATTTAGCTTATGCCGATATTGTTTTTGATGGCTACGTAGCGCCAAGCATACTTCAAGTCAAGGGCGCTAAAGACATTGCTGTTGAGTTTTTTTCCTTATCAAAAAGCTACAATATGCCGGGTTGGCGCGTGGGTTTTATGGTTGGTAACCCGGTACTAGTAAGTGCACTGGCTAAAATTAAATCTTACCTTGATTATGGCATGTTCACCCCTATTCAAGTAGCCGCTATTGAAGCCCTAGAAGGTGATCAAAGTTGCGTTAGAGAAATTTCAGACATGTATCAAGACCGTCGTGACGTATTGTGCGATGGACTGCAATCGATTGGCTGGGACGTTATACCACCAAAAGCCACTATGTTTGTTTGGGCTAAGATTCCCGAATTTTACCAAAAACTGGGCTCGCTTGAATTTACTAAAAAACTACTCAAAGTAGCTAGGGTTGGGGTCTCACCCGGTATTGGTTTTGGCGCTTACGGAGACCAATACGTGCGTTTTGGCTTGATTGAAAATGAACACCGTACTCGCCAAGCCGTGCGTGGAATTCGAGAAATGTTTAAACAAGACGGTCTACTATGAAACTTTCAGCTGAAGTCTTTAAGCATTTAAAAAATAAAAACCTAACCTTGCTCGGCATGTCTGGCGTTGGTAAAACACACCTTGCAAAACTGCTCAGCGGTAAGGGAAAATGGTTTCATTATTCCGGGGATTATCGCATTGGCGCTAAATATCTTAACGACGACATATTGAGCAGCGTCAAACAAAAGAATCAAACAAGAGATCGTCTGGTTGACGGAATTACTGGACAATCAGTCCATCAGCCTTCAATATCACGTAACTTTTGACAACCTTTTCTCCGTCTCAGCCTTTT
>GG729984.1 GCA_000205985.2 uncultured Candidatus Thioglobus sp.
TCCCCCCGGGAAGATTTAGTAAAGAGTGTTGAGAAGGCGTTGATTATCTCGCTGATGGGAGGACCGATAGAGGGCTCATCAAGCACATACATCACACCAACTAGTCCAGCACCGATTTGGCTTGCAAGGCGTATCCGTTGCGCTTCTCCACCAGATAGAGTGTCAGCACTACGATTAAGGGAGAGGTAGTTGAGTCCTACATTTACTAAGAAGCCTAGACGCAGAGAGATCTCTCTAACAATTTTATCAGCAACCTCCCCACGCCACCCTTTCAGTTTTAGTTGAGAGAAGAAGTCAGCACACTCTGCAATAGAGAGCGCACTGATTTCTGGGAGAGGTAGTTGTTGAATAAATACATGACGAGCCTCTTCTCTCAGTCTAGATCCGTTGCAGTTAGGGCAAGGGCGGCTGTTGAAGTATTTAGAGAGGTTCTCTCTAACTCGACTGGACTCAGACTCCAGATACCTCCTCTCCATATTTGGAATAATTCCTTCGAAGATATTCATCTTACTAACTGCTGCACCACGACCATGTCTATAGTTAAACTGAATTATCTCATCTCCAGAGCCGTAGAGAATAGTTTGCCTAATTTTTTCTGGAAGTTCATCAAAGGGTGTGGAGAGTTCAAAATTGTAATGTTCTGCTAACGAGGTGAGGGTCTGCATAACCCAGTTGCTACGCCAATCCCACTCTTTAATTGCTCCATTATCTAAAGAGCGTTCAGGCTCTGGAACCATTCTCTGGGGATCTATAAACTGTTCTACGCCGAGACCTTCACAGCTAGGGCAAGCGCCTGCTGGGTTATTAAAGGAGAAGAGTCTTGGTTCTAACTCATCTAAATTGTAACCGCACTCACTACAGCTATAGCGAGAGGAGAATGATATAAGAGTATCTTCTGGAGCTCCCATATCTACTATAGATGCAATTCCATTAGATAGAGTCAGAGCGGTCTCTAGTGACTCAGCTAGGCGCTGTCTAATATCTGAGCGCACTTTTAGACGATCTACAACTAGCTCAATAGTATGGTTGCGTCTCCCATCTATCTTTGGTAGGTCATCTAATTGATACACTTTCGTGTCTATACGCACCCGCAAAAAACCACTAGCTCTCTGCTCTTCTAAAAGTTGGGTATGTTCCCCCTTTCTTTCACGGACTAACGGTGCAAGTAACATAATCTTGCTGCCTTCAGGTAGAGCAATGATTTGATCAACCATCTGACTAATAGGCTGTGCTTCCAGTGCTGTATCGTGTTCAGGACAGTGCGGAGTTCCGACCCTAGCGTAGAGTAGGCGTAGGTAGTCATGAATCTCAGTGACGGTTCCTACAGTGGAACGAGGGTTGTGTGAAGTTGATTTTTGCTCAATAGATATAGCTGGTGAGAGTCCTTCAATATGGTCAATATCTGGCTTCTCCATAAGTGATAAAAACTGGCGAGCATATGAGGATAGTGACTCGACATAACGGCGCTCTCCTTCTGCGTATATAGTGTCAAAGGCGAGCGAAGATTTGCCGGAGCCAGATAGCCCAGTAATAACAATCAATTTTTCTCGAGGAAGGTCGAGATCTATATTTTTTAGATTATGGGTGCGTGCCCCACGGATAGTAATATTCTTCATAAACTTGATAGTAAAGGTCAACTATTTTAGATACAATAACCAGATAGTATAACTACATTTTAAGTATATAGAGAGAATTAATATGAGTCATGATGGTGGCAGGGAAAAGAGCGGCATGTTGCCAGTAGAGAAACGCGCGGCTGGATCACTAGCAGCAATTTTTGGGTTACGGATGTTAGGGCTATTTATGCTTCTTCCTATCCTTGCACTCTATGCGGAAGATCTGGAAGGATCAACTCCGTTGTTGATGGGGTTGGCGCTCGGGATATATGGGCTTACTCAAGCGCTGTTGCAGATTCCGTTTGGAATGCTCTCCGACCGTTATGGGCGCAAAATCATGATTGCTATCGGATTGCTGATCTTCGCAGTCGGAAGTGTGGTGGCAGCTATGGCAACTACGATTGAAGGGGTGATATTAGGGCGAGCTATTCAAGGGGCTGGAGCTATTGCCGCTGCAACTATGGCGCTACTTGCAGATTTAACTCGTGAAGAGTTCCGTACTAAAGCGATGGCAACTTTTGGTATCACCATTGGAATGTCATTCACCTTGGCGATTGTGTTAGGTCCAATCTTAAATAGTTTTATCGGAGTTTCCGGAATTTTTTGGTTAACTGGAATATTGGCACTGTTAGCATTGGTGGTGCTCTATAAGGTGGTGCCAACTCCGACCCACCTTCATATGCATCATGATGCAGAGTGTGATATTGCTCAATGTAGCTCAGTTCTGAAAGAGGGGGAGCTACTTCGCCTGAACTTCGGTATCTTTGTGCTTCATCTAATTTTAACCGCTATCTTTGTGGTTATCCCTATTGGATTGGTTGATAGTGGATTGGTGGCGAGTGACCACTGGATGGTCTATCTTGGAGTTGTAGTTCTTGCTATGGGGATTATGGTTCCGTTGGTGATTCAGGCGGAGTCAAAAGGGAAGATGAAGGAGATGTTTACTCTTGCGATCGCTCTGGTGATACTCTCACAGCTTACACTTTTACAATTCTCTGGCTCACTCTGGGGAATCGTCATCGCTCTAATTATCTTCTTCGGAGGCTTTAATCTGCTGGAGGCGACACTTCCATCATTGATATCTAAAATTGCACCAGTAGATAAAAAAGGGACTGCAATGGGTATTTATACTAGCTCTCAATTTTTTGGCGCATTCTTAGGGGGAGTCTCTGGCGGATGGATTTACGGCTGGTTTGATAAAGATATCACCCCTATCTTTTTACTCTCTGCTGGGTTGGCAACTATCTGGTTAGTGATTGCACTGGGCATGAAGCGTCCACAGGTGGTGAGAACTCATCTCTTAAATGTGGGAGAGGTTGGAGATGATAGAGCCGCTGAGATGACTCAGAAGCTGCGTGAAATTACAGGTGTTATAGAGGTAGTTATTATCAGAGATGATCAGGTCGCTTATGTTAAAGCGAATAATGATCTGGAAGATAGAAAAGTTCTCGAGGAAGTTATAGCTACTCGCTAGCGTTAAGTATTGTCTATTATATATTGAAGTATTGGATACTGATAGAATGTATAATTAATCCACAATTAATCCACATTTGATTTAAAAGAGAGGAAGAAAGATATGGCTGGAGTAAATAAAGTAATTTTGGTTGGGCGTTTAGGGCAAGATCCAGATGTTAAATATACTGCGGACGGAAGAGCTATTGCTAACATATCTATTGCTACCAGCGATACTTGGAAAGATAAAAACACAGGTGAGAAGCAGGAGCGTACAGAGTGGCATAGAGTTGTATTCTTCGGTAAGTTAGCTGAAATTGTAGCTGAATATCTGAAGAAAGGTTCGCAAGTGTATGTGGAAGGGAAACTGCAAACTCGTAAATGGCAAGATAAAGGAGGGGCATGATCGCTACACTACAGAAGTTGTAGTAGATGGATTTAGTGGAACTATGCAGATGTTAGATAGTCGTGGAGGTTCGAGTGCAAGCTTCAATGCTCCATCAGCAAATCAGGGGCAGGCAGGTGGCAATCATGCAGCTTCCTCTGCTCCAGCAGCTCAATCAGCTCCGGCACCAATGGTACTGGACGATGATATCCCGTTTTAGATGTTAG
This sequence comes from uncultured Candidatus Thioglobus sp., assembly GCA_000205985.2. Taxonomy (GTDB): domain Bacteria; phylum Pseudomonadota; class Gammaproteobacteria; order PS1; family Pseudothioglobaceae; genus SUP05. The sequence continues at coordinate 3,681 of GG729984.1, forward strand.
AGCTTAGCTCTTAATTGTAGTTAAAACGGTTCGACCTCGACCATCTCTCCTGCCTCTACACCAGAGTTATCTTCTGGTAGTACGATAAAGCAGTCAGCGATACTCATCGAGCGCAGAATATGTGAGCCTTGCGCTCCAGCCCCTCTTACGACCTGCTCTCCATTATCAGCAGTTTCTAAGATTCCGCGTTGAAACTCTAATCGTCCTGGTCGTTTCTTTAATTTGTTGGCGCAGCGTATTGGAATTCTGAATGGTCTGCTCTGCTCCTTTCCGGCAAGGTGGTTTATTGCAGGGCGAGCGAACTGGAGAAAGGTGACCATTGCTGAGACAGGGTTGCCGGGAAGACCGAAGAACCAAGCATCGTTGATCTTGCCAAAAGCGAGAGGTTTTCCAGGCTTCATAGCGATGCGCCAGAAATTTATATTACCTAACTTATCTAAAGTCTCTTTTACAAAATCAGCATCACCAACGGATACTCCACCTGAAGTGATCACTACATCAGCTTGCGCGGCAGCATCTAAGAAGGCTTGCTCGATTAGATCGCGCTGATCACGGATAATTCCAAGATCAATTAGCTCAACTCCAAGTTCGCTTAGCATACTAAATACAGTGTAACGATTACTGTCATAGATCTGACCATCTCCTAGCTCCTCTCCAGCTGAACAGAGCTCATCGCCAGTTGAGAAGAAGGCGATCTTGATTCTCTTCTTAACTGCAATTTCCCCATACCCAAGCGAGGCTATCATTCCTAACTCTGCGGCTCCTAGAACTTTGCCAGGCTGCAGTACCGCTTCTCCAGTTTTCATATCTTCACCCGCAAAGCGCACATTCTCTCCTGCACGGTGATTATCAGCACTAGAGAAGCTAACTGTTTTATCGCCATCTGGAGTAGCCTTCTCCTGCATAATTACGGTGTCCGCACCATCTGGAATTTTTGCACCTGTCATAATTCTTACAGACTCTCCTGCTTCGACTCTACCTTTGAATGGTGTCCCAGCAAATGAGCTTCCTATCAGATTTAGAGTAACCGTCCCATCTTCTGGTAGATCTTTCCCTAACAGCGCATAGCCATCCATAGCAGAGTTGTCATAAGATGGTACATTTATTGGAGAGATTATCTCTTCGGCAAGGATGCGTTTGAATGATTCGGTTACGGAGACTATCTCTTGAGCAGTCGTTGGGATGATCTCATCAAAGATTTGCGCTAATGCTGTCTCGACAGAGAGAAGTGGAGCTGTTGGTTTTTGCATTCTGTATTCCTGAACTATTTTGTTTTAAAAGTTAGTGTTTGATTGTTGGCTGGTTAGTTACTAAGCAGTCAAATATTGGTTATTTTAGCACTGATGAAATTTATAATTTCATCAAGATTGTTTAGATCTAAGCGAGGGATCTGGGGGGCTATATCTTCACTGTTGGGAGTAGCGACCGCTATAATGTAACCATCCTTATGGTGGAGAGGTGGTTTGCCTAATTCAGAACGGTATATCTCGATGCGAGGAATTGGCTCATGTTTAAAGCCCTCTACTAAAATTAGATCTAAATTTTTATGGTCAAGTTTATGAATGAGAGGAGTTAATTTGGCATCAGCAAGAGTCTCACTATTCTCATTAATTAGCATCCAGCGCTTGCTTGATGCAACTAGCATCTGTTCTGCCCCAGCCTTTCTTAACTCATAACTATCTTTTCCTGGTTGATCGAAATTCACATCGTGATGTGTGTGCTTGATTGCAGCCACTCTAACTCCTCGCTGCTTAAATGCCTGGATCAACTCTATAAGGAGGGTGGTTTTGCCGCTCCCACTCCAGCCAGCGAATCCAATAACAGGAGTGCTACTCTGGAGTCTATCTTCAACCCTATCGCGCTCCTCTTTAGTGTTAATGTTTGAGAATGGGAGGAGAGAGCTGAAATGGACAACCCGTGGGATTAAGAGATTCCATCCAGCGATAGACTCGTGGTTGTTGTTGGGAGAGACGATCTTGAATTGAGTTTATAATCTCTCTCTTAGCAAGAAAAAATAGTGGCTGTATGCGCTCACCATCATGCGCAACAGCAATGCTATTACTACTCTCCTCTAAGGCGGTGTAGAGCATCTCTAGAAGATTAGTTGGAATAAATGGAGTATCACAAGGGGTAACTAGTATAAGTGGAGTTGTTGATATTTTAATGGCTGATGCAATTCCAGCAAGGGGGCCTGCAAACTTATCCTCCTCATCATCATTCTGATTATCAGAAGTGACTGCATACCCCATACTCTCATACTGTACTTGGTTGCGATTTGCGCTAATGATAATCTCATCTACTTGAGGAGATAGACGCTCAATGACATGTTCAATCATCACTTTCTGTTGCAGTTTAACTAGCCCTTTATCAGCCCCTCCCATACGAGAGCCGCGTCCGCCAGCTAAAATTATTCCTGTTACTTTTGCTCTACTCTTCACTATCCTATACTCTCTCTAGCAGTATTTCACTGAGCGTATCTATATGTGCAGAGTTATCATTAAGTGCTGGAATATAGTTGTACTCACTACCACCACTCGCGACAAACATATCTCTATCTTGTAGTGCAATCTCCTCTAGAGTCTCAACACAATCAGCAGAAAATCCAGGGCAGACCAAGTCTATTTTTTTAACCCCATTTTTAGGAAGAGTCCGTAGCGTCTCTTCTATGTATGGCTTAAGCCACTCCTCTTTACCGAAGCGAGATTGAAATACAATCATAAATTGACTCTCATCTAGCCCTAAATATTTTACTACAGCATTTGTAGTAGCTATACATTGACTCTTATATGGGTCTCCAGCATCGTGATAGCTCTGTGGGAGTCCATGATATGAGAATAGCAGCCTCTCTCCGGCAGAAATATTATCGTGAAACTTTCTATGTTCTATAATTGATTTAGCGAGAGCTTCAATATATTTTGGATGGGTATGGTACTCATTGATAAAGGTTAGCTCTGGAATAGAGCGCCAGCCACGGATAGTATCAGAGACAGCGTCAAAAGTAGAGCCGGTTGTGGCCGCTGAGTATTGTGGGAAAAGTGGTAGTACAATAATGCGCTCTACTCTCTCTGCGCGCAGAGACTCTAATGCAGAAGAGATGGATGGGTTACCGTAGCGCATACCAAGTTCTACAATAACATCGTCTCCAAATTGCTCTTGCAGCTTCTTTTGCAATGCTACTTGTTGCTGTTTTGATATAACTAAAAGCGGACCACCCTCACTGCTCCACACTTTCTTATATATCTTTGCAACTTTAGCAGGACGAGTTCTTAAAATAATGCCATGTAAAATGAGCCACCACTTCCAGCGGGGCAGATCAACAACCCTTCTATCCCATAAGAACTCAGCAAGATAGCGCCGCAGTGCAGATGGAGTAGCCTCATCTGGAGTTCCTAAATTGGTGATTAGTATGCCTGTTCGTTTCATCTCTCTATTATACCTAAATACCAAAATTTACACATAAAGGTATAAATCTGCACCCGATCACTCATCATTACAATAGATATCATTTTCAAGACGTGCGGGACTTGTAGGCAACTATGATCTATACTCATATTTAAAAACAGGAGTAGTATTGGGGTATAACTTTTTAGTTACTCTGTAACTGCAAATTTAACTGATAATTTTAGAGAGATCTATATGTCAATTCAGGTAGGCCTTGCTTCAGATCATTCCACATGGTGGGTTGCGATAGAATAAAAATTGTAGAGATGATTTATTCCTTATACACAGGCCGCCTAGATGTAGGGAGCTGGACTTGGTTAATTTCGAGCTGCATTGGCGGATTCTTCGAGACTTCTATAGCCAGTTTTACTCATGGAAGGCTTGCAATTCTTGCGAACTCGCTAAAGATTTAAGGATAACG
>GG729983.1 GCA_000205985.2 uncultured Candidatus Thioglobus sp.
ATAAGCCAACCCATTGTTGCCGACTTTGTTGGTTGTTTTTTAAGTTTTTTGAATAGGCGTAAAAAAGGGCTGCTACGCAAACCCCTTTAGATGTATGGCTCCTCGAGGTGGGCTCGAACCACCGACAAATGGATTAACAGTCCATTGCTCTACCAGCTGAGCTATCGAGGAATAATGCTGAAATTATATCGGAAACTAGATTTGAGTCAATCTAAAAAATCAGTTATTTAACGATTCTTTTAAATCAGTACCCAGGTGCTGGAAAGTTATTGCCTTTCGCAGGCACATAACCCAAATGACCTTGTTTACCATAGCCATAATAGCGACCTTCACCTCTTATTTGGCCGTAGTTGTTAAGTTGACCTTTGTAGTAATTATCCGCTTGACCTTTGCTGTACCAATCACCCTTGCCGGACAAACGGTTGCTCAATTCACCACCGTATTTTGAATCCGCTCTTGCGTAACCTTTAGCATCTGTTTTATTTTTAGTTTTAAAAGTTAAACCAAATTCAGTGTCGTTCATGAAGTTATTGACCGTTTCCATTGGACCCCAATCAGCTTCTGAACTCATCGGCCCCCAGTTAGTCATGCTGTCCATTGGTCCAAAATTAGAACCTGAGTTGAGCGGCCCCCAGTTAGAACCAGAATTAAATGGACCCCAATTGCTACCGCTGTTACTCATTGGATTAAAGCTAGAGCCTGAATTGGAATTCCAAGGCATCCACGATTCCATAAGATTATCGTTGTTATTGCCGTAATTATTGTTGCTATCATTATCCCAAGGCATCCAAATGCCTGCGCTTACTGCACTTGATAATAATAAAATTGAACTGAATAAAATTTTAGTCATTGGTTTCATTTTTTACATCTCCCCAGAAGTATATCAATATAAATCATTTTGCGCATATTATACCCTATTTATATTATAAAAGTATAATGTATTTTCCACAGACGAAAAAAAGAGGTGCTTACACACCTCTTTTCGCTTAATTAATTGTAAAAACTAATTATTGTGCAGCTGGAACAACGTTACTGTTGTAGTTGCTGTTTGCAGTGCCTGCAGATTTAGCATCAGCGTAGCCTTTAGCGTAAGCATCAGCTTGACCTTTAGCGTAACCATCTGCTTGACCTTTAGCAAAAGCATCAGCCTTACCAGAAGCATTAGCATCGCCTCTACCAGAAGCAGAACCGTCAGCAGCGCCAGAAGCGTTAGTGTCAGTAGTGTTCTTAGTGTCAAAGTTTAAACCGAAGTCAGTGTTGTTTAACCACTTGTTACCACCCTGGAAAGGACCCCAGTTTTGAGCGCCATTAAAAGGACCAGCGTTAGAACCACCGTTGAAAGGACCCCAGTTGTTTCCACCAGTAAATGGACCCATGTTAGAACCAGAGTTCATAGGACCAAAGTTAGAACCTGAATCGAAAGGACCCCAGTTGTTAGAACCGTTAAAAGGACCGAAGTCGTTAGAACCGTTTGAGTTGTTAAAGAAACCAGCTGAAGCTGATGTAGCAGCTACTAAAGTAGCGATAGCGATAATTTTTTTCATGTTAATCTCCTAGATTAATTGTTTTTAAATGTAACACCTTCATTAGTGAGGTGTTTTAAGTATCAGACTTGAGCCGTCTTGATAGGTGCGTATTATACAGTAACTATATTAGAAGTCAATAATATTCTAATATATATTTGCAAAAAAACCACAAAAACATCTAAACACCCCACCACTGCAAGAATCTAACAATACAAAAAAATTAGAGAATTATTGAAATACGGGTAAAAGTGCTGAATATTGCCTAAAAACAAGCAAAATACAGAGGGAATATAAGGAAAACACAAAGAAAGTACCCTGATTCTAAGAAAAATCAGGGTAATACTCATTTAAAAACCACTGCATTTAAGTAAAGACCGCGCGTAAAAACAGCACTGTAAAGAGACGAACTAAAATTTAGCAAATAATGCAAATGGCTTGGTTTTAAGAGCGGGTAATAAAAAACCAGCCCGAAGGCTGGTTTTTAACGTCATGTATATGTATTTTAATTTTGTATTTTAACCGTGGATGAGGCCGCAGGAGACAAAGCATAACCTTGCTTGCCATAAATGGTATCCGTTGTGCCAAAAAGATTATCTGTATGCTGTCCCAGGTGATCTCTAATAACCCTGCCCAAGCCCAATGTTTCGGATTTAGCACGAACATAGCCATCCGTTAACCCAAACGCTGCAAAATCGTCAATAATGAATGTTTTGCTTTCATTGTTTTCAATTTCTTCTAAAGTAGCGGCAAAATCCGTTTCAGTAAGCCAGTCACTTGGCTGGACTCGGTTTTGTACAGCAGGCGCTAACGGCTCATACTGAAACATTGGATTGTTTCGATATTGTACCAATGAGTAAGGATGGGCGCCATAGCGACTCATGTTAGCTGCGTCGTTACGGGGGCTCCAGTTGCCACCTGTGGCCATTGGATTCCAATTCGAGCTACCACCCCAAGGGGCTTGATTGTTATAACCCGTGCCGGAGCCAAAAGGCGACCAAGAGTTAGTGCTGAAAGGAGTCCAGTTGTTATTACCGCCCCAAAATGCGGGAACACTGGTAGAAATAGCTAGTACAAAAATTGGCAGTAAGTCAGTCTTTTTCATTAAAGTCTATGACAATATAAATAATAACGATATTATTATATCACCATATAATTAACTGTGTGTGACATAAATGTTAAAAAATAGTGCTAACTTTCATAAAAATGCGGTCATTGTCTTTATTTGTGTCAAGTGCGGGTGAATCTCCACCCAAATAATCGATCAAACCACCGCTGATTGAAACCTGGTCATCAATGGCATAATCCAAAGAAACTCTAGCCGATCCGCCATCTTGTGCGTCTTTTCCAAAAGCGCTTAATGTTGCTAATAAATCCAACGTTTGATTGAGGTAAGACTGAGTAAAACGAACCACTTGCTGGTATTCTTCTTGTTTTTTCCAGCCGTTGTTCTTGGCGTATATATTGCTATCGTAATTATCAATTGCTCTATATGCCAACTCATATGACAACGAACCATCACTAATACCACTGTATTCAAGCCCTATCAAAATATCCGTTCTTGGCTTAGTGTCTGTCACATTGGTGTATTTTATTTGATCAAAATAAGCCATTTCAGCTTTAAGCAAATAACTGTCCACAACTTGATTGTAGGCCACACCAAACATTTTTGATTTATTATCAAACTGCAGAGTATCGCTCGCCACGTCTAAATAAGACTTATCAATGTAAGTGTCAGCAAAATACAACCCTAAATCGTAACCCTCAAACGCACCCGTCAGGCTAAGTGCCACGCCCGTATTGGCCAAACTATCATCGGGCTTATTGGTTGCCTTATCCACGGTTATTTTAAAATCAGAGCCGTAGGACGCTGTTTTGGTAAATCGATTTTCATGCAGAGCAATGAACGACAAATTCAACTCATCAAAATAATAATCCAACTTACTCATGACTCTGCCCAAGCGAAGATTTTTAATATCAACAACCCCAGGAACACGGTTGTCAATTGGGTTTAAAACATCGGTAACACGAATGGAGTCCGACTTGCCCCAAACGACAATTTGCCGACCAACTTTAAAATCAAGCCTTGAATTAATACTGCCTTCGACCGTTAGTTCGTTTAAATTGATCTCATTTTCATAGCCATCAGGCGTATTGGAGTAGTTACTCATGCCTGAAGCATAAATAAAGTCATGGTAACCCTTAAGATTGCCTTTAATCTTATGGCCATTGTCCAACCTGTATTCACCAATCACATCTACTAATGCTTTCAGTGACGATAAGTCTTTATCATTGTTGATGTTGTAGTGCGACTCAAAGTCCATTGATCCATACAGTGTGCCCTTAGCCGTTGTGGCATGTTCAGCTACAACCTCAATGATTTCATCGTCAAAACTATCGTCATCAAAACCCTCTTCTGCACTTGCAGTTAAGGATATTGCCACCACAATGCTAGCAACAACCCGCTTCATTTACAGACCTTTTTCAATAACACGAACGGTAAACATGTCGTCATCGATAGCTTTGTTGATCTCAACATCAGAATTCGTCAAAATGGTTTTGTGCAAAGTTTTTTTGCCTTGTTTGGTGGTCATGGTAGTTTGCATGGCCACCCAAATACCATCAATTTTTTCTAATTTTCGCACATCCATATACTTAATTCTTGAGCCTTTTTTCAAATAAAACTTAGCACGGGTGAGCACGTGGTTATCTTTACGAATGTAGAGTGTGCTTTTGATGTAACCCGTTTCATCAATTACTGCTTGACTGATAGGTGTTGATTCAATTTTCCAAACAGGCACCTTGCCCTCTTTACGCTTAATAGTTGTTTCTTTCACCAGCTTAAATGTGTAATCATTTAGCTCCTTATCGGTCATGTCTGCATAAGAAAAATCACTGCCCATAAATGCCGAATCTTTATCACTGGCTGGAATGCGCTTGGTCTTTTTGAGTGCGGGTAAGTACATCCATTGGTCATCATCTTTATCGTCAGCGCTATAATCGTAAGTTAAAAATGCGGTATTTTTAACATCGCTAGGCGACAAAAAGAAAATAGTTTTGTGCTCAGTATTGGCATCAATATCTTTAGCAAAAGTGCGCATTTGTCGATTGCGTTTTTTACCGTTTTTATCAATGAGTGTCATTTTCATGGTTGAGATTAAACTGGTGCCGTCGTCTCTAGCATCAACTTTTTCCATAATTTCTCTAGCTTGATTGCCGGCAAAAACACTGCTTGAAATCAGCAAAGCGCCTAGTGCGCTTAATAATTTATTCATTACAAATCTCCTTTATTGTGAATCATAAGTTTCATGATGGCGGGTACCAAGAAAAAATCAGCCAATAATGCGATAAAAATGGCACTTGCTGTTAAGACACCGAAGTTAAACATGGAGCTCATTGAAGCAAATAGCAACACTAAAAATCCCACTGACAATACAATCGAGGTAACTACAATGGCTCGACCGGTTCCCATTAATGTAAGCCTTACCGCTTTATCAACATCATTATATTCAAGCTCGTAGCGCCTAAAATTATGCATAAAGTGTACAGTATCATCCACCGCTAAGCCAAGTGCAATAGCACCAATAAGCATGGTGAACATATCCAGTGGCATATCAAATATTACCATAATAGTTGATAGGAATAAAATTGGTAGCATGTTTGGAATCATACTAATTAGGCCAATTTTTATGTTGCCAACCAGAACAATCATCATGATAGAAATCAATCCAAAAGCAATCACATAACTAACTGCACTTGAACTAATAGATCTATCCATAATGACAGAAAGCAACGTAGTAATACCCGTTAATGACACTGTTGCCACGCCATCAAATTCTCGATCTAATTCTGTTTGAACTTGAGCAATAAATTGATTGTATTCCAACGCATCTATATAAGGAACTTTGACAGTAATACGCGCCTTTGAAAAACTAGAATCAACAAAATCTTCCAGGTCATCACTGCCACTATTTTCAAATAAAAACAACTCTTGGGCGATAAGGTCTTTGTCTTGTGGAATACTATAAAATTCTGTTTGATTTTCGTTTAATGCACGATTAGTCTCTTTAAGAACATCCACCAAGCTTAATGTTTTTCCTACAAAATAGGTGTCCGTCTGGATGCTATTTAAGTACTTAGTTGCGCTTTCAATTTTATTTAACATTGCCGGATCATACAGGCCATTTTCCTTATGTGTGTCAACTATAACTTCTAAGGTCACCGAACCCTTAAGATTACTATCCACCACTTCGGTAGCTACACGTGAAGCATGATCTTCTGGAAACCATTGCAAAGGATAGTGCTCAAATCTAAGTTGTGAAGCAAAGAAAATTGCCACGATAATCATCACTGAACTAATAGCAACAATCGCTTTTGGATAGCCTGTTGAAATACGACTAATGCCTAACAGCATAGTGTCCATTATGGTGTGTTCTTTTGCATCTTCTGCGCTCGATTTTGCTTTAAGGTTCATGGCACTAATCAAAGCTGGCAATAACACCAAAGTAAACAATAGTCCAATTAATACGCCGCTACTGGCAAATACACCTAAATCTGAAACCGGCGATAACTCAGAAAATGAGAACGACCATAATCCTGCTGCTGTCGTCAAAGAGGTCATTACAATAGCAAGACCAGAATGCCCCATGGCGTAATTTAAAGAGGTTTTTACATCCTGAGACTTTGCCAAGTCTTTATAAAAAATAGCCAATAGATGAATGGCACCACCGGTAATGACGGCTAGCAAAAATGACGGCATAATTTGAGTCACAATAGTGAATGGTGTACCTGTAATAGCCATCAATGAAAGTGTCACTGAAATGGTAAAAGTTACTGCAATTAAAGGCAAAAATACGCCCGATACACGTTTAAACAATAGCGCCAAAACAATGATAATAGCGATCACCATTTTTTGCACAAAACTCTTAGTATCTGCCATCATGCTTTGTTTTAGGGTACCGGCAATAACAGCGGAACCTGTAAGGTATATCTGGAAATCATCTGCCTCAAAATCCTTAATAATGTCTTGAGTTTTTTTAACAATAACTGTATTTTCTGCGTCAGACAAATATTCCTGCTTTACCTGTGTAGTTGTATCAGTCTCATCAGCAAATTCATCTTCCTCGTTCTCAACAATCAAGTTACCCTGCGCATCAAATGATGAATAGGTTTGTGTGTCAATCACGATTGTTGTGAAGGTTTGATCCTTGCTATAAAGTAAGTTTTCAAATAACGGATTGTTGAGTGCACGCTGTTTTTGCGGATTAATATCAGCCTGATTTTTTGGCAACTCTTCAAATAAATCTTCAACAATCAAGCTATCTTTATTGCCGTAAGTATTTCTAGCATTAATTAATGAATTAACATCGGTAATATAAGGCAGCTCATTTTCAAGCTTCTTATGGAGGCTTTCCAGTTTATTTAAGAAGTTTAAATCAAAAACATCTTTGGTTTTAATAGCGATTAGCAGCTTTTCATCACGACCGAATTGATCCCTAAACTCATCATAAGCAATACGCATAGGGTCTGTCTTATGCAAAAACCCTTCTGTTGAAGTGTCCATGGTCAGTGTTGGCAACTGAGAGCCTAATGCAAAAACCAATAGCAAAATTGCAGCAATAGTTTTTTTGCTGTTTTCAAACACAAGATCTGAAAAGCTTTCAAATTTTCTTTCAGTACGATGACGCCAGTTCATAACATTATATTGTATTAAGTTAATACGACATAGTACCACTGTTTATACACCGGTGTGTTTTTGTTTTTTGGCAGAGTTCGAACAAACCATTGGAAAGACTGGTATTGTTTACGACGTATTGTGAAAATTTTATAAATTTTCACAATTGAACAAAAGAATATGGTGCCGATGGCCAGAGTCGAACTGGCACGAGCGTAGCTCACTACCCCCTCAAGGTAGCGCGTCTACCAATTCCGCCACATCGGCAATAAAATTTAGTCAGGTATGTCGCTGAGCGGTACGTCGATCATAGGAACATCAGACGGTATAGCTGGAGTAGCGATTACCTGATCCATAACACTTTGAGTGTTGTTGCTAGCACTTGGCTCGTTAGTAGCTAGATAAGCCAACGTTAAAGAAGTTAAAAAGAAACCAGTAGCAACGCCTGCCGTTAATTTATAAATAAAAGAACTGGCACCTCGCGCGCCAAATACTGAGCCCGCAGAACCCGCGCCAAATGCAGCGCCAGCATCGGCACCTTTACCATGTTGCATTAAAATTAGCGCAACTAGGCCCAACGCCAGCAACACATGAACAATTAAAATTACTTGAAACGACATAATTAACCCGCTTTACAAATTCTTAAAAAATCTTCAGCCTTTAATGAGGCGCCGCCAATCAGCCCACCGTCATATCTTCACAGCCAATCAGCTCTTCTGCATTGGTAGGGTTCATGCTACCGCCGTATAGAATGGGAGTAGATTGAGCATATCGGTGTTATTCTCAGCTAGCATCGAACGAATAAAGGCGTGTGCATTCTTTGGTGCTGCTGGTGGTGTGCAGTACCGCCAGTACCAATGCCAACTGCTCAATAAGCAATGATATATTTTAAGCATCAAATACCACGCGATCACCATGCCTGGAAATTTGACGAAGAACACCGAATTCCATATATAACCCGCGCAC
>GG729982.1 GCA_000205985.2 uncultured Candidatus Thioglobus sp.
GTTTTTTACTTTTCCCTCTTACCACCACAATACCACTTCAATCGAGTCACTTGTCAGGATTGGTTTCAACTCAGCTTAAAAGAGGGGCTAACTGTATTCAGGGATCAAGAATTTACTTCTGATCTGCATTCACGATCGATCAAGCGTATTGAAGACGTAAATGGCTTGCGTACTTTTCAGTTTGCCGAGGACGCTGGGCCGATGAAGCATCCAGTCAGACCCGAGTCCTACATTGAGATGAATAATTTCTATACCTTTACTGTGTACGAGAAGGGTGCAGAGGTTATTCGTATGATTCACACCTTCTTAGGTGAAGATGGTTTTCAAGGGGGGGGGAAACTTTATTTCGAGCGAGGGGGCGGGCAAGCGGTGACCATCGATGATTTTATTAGTGCCATGAATGATGCCAATGATTTTAATTTTGATGCATTCATGACATGGTATTCACAACCAGGAACACCCGAGGTGGAGATTAAAACCAATTACAATGTAGACAGCCACTCTTATTGTGTGACGATTAAACAATTGGGAGAGTATACGTATTATTTACCAATTCGCTATGGTTTGTTAAATGATCAGGGCGGTGAAGTTGATCAAGGCGTGTTGTGTTGAGTGAGCGCGAGCAAAGTTATCATTTTAATAATTTAGAACACGAGCCAACTCCATCTTGGCTCCGAGGTTTTTCAGCGCCAATTAAACTAAAATCAGATTTGACACTTGCGCAAAGAATTTTTTTTAATTGAGAACGATACGGATTCCTTTCAGTCGATGGGATAATGTTCAAGAGTTGTGGTTGTTGTTAATTCTTAAACCGGATCAAATTGATGAAACATCTTTGTTTGATGCGCTTGAAAACATACTTAATAACGTGAAAGACCCTTCTTTAGTGTGTGAAATGATTACTTTACCGTCTGAGCGCTTTATTCATTTACGCGTTGATGAGATTGATGTGGTTGAAGTTAAGCGTAAACGAGAAGCGGTTATTGATCAATTGATCAATCGGTTTGGATCGTTATTTTTAAACATTTATACCAATCTTAATGGCGATGATGACCATGAGCTTACGCCAGAAGCGGTAGGCGCCCGATCGCTAAAAAATATTTGTCTGTATTATCTGACTAAGGCGGGTAAATTTGAATTGGCTTATGATCAATTTAACAATGCTAATTGTATGAGTGATCGACTTTCTAGTTTTAATGCGTTATTGAGTGTCAACAACCCTTATAAAGATAAAGCAATTGAAAAATTTTTCGAGACGTATAAAAAAGACGTTCAAGTAATGGATAAGTGGTTTAGTGCACAATCATTATCACCCATGATGAGTGTTAATGGCATTAGGCAACTCATGAAACATGAGCTGTTTTCATTTAATACACCTAATCGCTTACGCAGTGTGGTTGGTGGTTTTACGCAAAATTTTGTGCAGTTCCATAATCAAGAAGGTTATGAGTTGTTGACCGAAGTGATCATTAAACTCAATGGTTCTAATCCACAAATTGGCGCAAGATTAGTGAGCATTTATAACCATTGGAAACGCTATACGCCTGAGTTAAGAGATCTACAAAAACAACAATTAGAATCCATCTTAGCCATTGATGATTTATCCAATGATATTTTTGAAATTGTCCACTCAGCGTTAAAATGAAAATAAAAAATTTAAGCGATTTATTGATTGATCAGTCACTCACCATCTCAGTGGCAGAGTCTTGCACGGGTGGAAATTTATCTGCGTTATTAACCAGCGTATCCGGTTCATCCGCTTATTTTGACCGAGGTTACATCACTTATAGCAATCAAGCAAAAATAGATATGCTTGGTGTTGATGCATTGACTTTAGAGCAATTTGGTGCGGTGAGTGAACAAACGGCTTTGCAAATGGTAAAGGGTCTGGTTAAAAACTCAAACAGTAATATCGGCGCGTCTGTTACTGGTGTTGCCGGACCAACCGGAGGCACAAAAGACAAACCAGTGGGCATGGTTTGTTTTGGCTTTTGTGTGCAAGGTAGGTATTTTAGTATCACGCAAAATTTTAAGGGTGATCGCGCTACGGTTGTTACTAGCAGTATTGATTTTGTTGTTCAAACGTTAGTCAATGAGTTATCCGCATAAATTTAGTGTGGCACCCATGATGGATTGGACCGATCGGCATTGTCGGTATTTTTATCGTTTAATGTCAAAGCACACACAACTCTATACAGAGATGATTACCACTAAAGCTATCTTACATGGTGATCAGGCGCGCTTGTTGGATTATCATCAGGATGAACATCCTTTGACTTTGCAACTTGGTGGTAGTAATACTGATGAGATGGCACGGTGCGCTAAAATTGCCCAAGATTGGGGCTATGATGAGGTTAATATTAATGCAGGTTGTCCATCGGACCGTGTACAGTCCGGTAGTTTTGGCGCTTGTTTAATGAATACGCCACAAGTGGTGGCAGATTGTGTAGATGCCATGAAACAAGTAAGCAATCTTTCGATAACCGTTAAGTCACGCATTGGTGTGGATGATATGGAGAGTTATGATGAATTAACCAACTTTATCAGTTTGGTTGAAAAATCCGGTTGCGATACTTTTATTATCCATGCTCGAAAGGCTTGGTTAAAAGGCTTGAGCCCAAAAGAGAATCGTACCGTACCACCTCTTAATTATGATTGGGTGTATCAAATTAAACAAGATTTTCCGAGTTTAACCATTGGTATCAATGGCGGCATTAATCATTTAGAGGATGCATGCAAACATTTAGAAAAAGTAGACAGTGTAATGCTTGGTAGAGCCGTCTATCATCAGCCTTATTTGTTAACGGATGTGGACGAGATAATTTATCATCAATCCTCTTCAATCACAAGTCGAGAACAAGTATTATTAAGCTTTATTGATTATATGAAAGTACAGTCCCAACAGGGCGTACCCATTCGAGCGATGACAAGGCATATTCTAGGTTTGTACCATGGGCAGAAAAATGCCAAAAAATTTAAGCGCTTACTGAGTGGCTCCAGTGTAACGCTGGATCACTTGTATGAATGGTTGGATTTCACAGTTCAGTCGAAACTAAATTAAAACGATGGCTGATGAATTTATTATTAGTATTGATATTGGCACAAGCAAAACAGTGGTTATGGTTGCTGAGGAGGTAAAAGGCAAACTGCAGGTTAAAGGCTACGCTGAAAATCCATCATTAGGTGTTGATAAGGGGCTGATTACTGATATAGATCTGGTTTCCAAGGTTATTAAGAAAACCATGAAAGAAGTTGGTGAAAGTTGCGATAGAAACCTAAGTAATGCCAATGTCAGTATTAATATTTCCGATGCTTGTTTGAGTGTAATTAATCACAGTTCTCCTCTACGCATCAAGGGAAAAATTACTAAAAATAAAGTAATCTCAGCCATAGAGTTAGCTTCTGCTGTAACTATTCCAGCTAATAACGAAGAACTTCACAGTGTCGTTAATGATTTTATTATTAACGATGGTTCGCCCGATAGTTTGGTCACTCATCAGCCAATTGGAATGGAGGCGCAAACACTAAAGGCAAATATGCACATTGTGAGCGTTTCTGAGCGCAATGTAGAAAACGTTATGCAAAGTATTTCTAAAAGTGATTTAGGCGCGACGCAAATTGTTTTAGACTCCATGGCCATTAGCGAAGCTTGCATCGCTAAAGAAGAAAAAGAAAATGGCGTTTGTTTGGTTGACATTGGTGCTGGAGTTAGTAATTTCTCAATTTTCATAAAAGGAGGGCTAGCTTATAGTGCTATTGTTCCTTTGGGTGGAAACAAAATCACTGAAGACATTGCTTATGCGTTTGATACCTCGCTTGAACAGGCCGAGAGTTTGAAAATTGAACACGGCCATGTTCGGGTTAGTTTACCTAAAGAAGATAAATTAATAGAATTTTTTCAAAACCATAATTCTCAAGAACGTTATTTATCAAGTTATGATTTGATAGAGGTTATTAAAAAATCTTATTCAAAATTGTTTTCTGATATCAGAAAAGAGATTAATAACAAAAAATATAATTTAAAGGCGGGCTTTGTTTTAACGGGCGGTGCATCGAAAATACCCGGTTGTGCTGAACTGTTCATGAAATCCACGAGTACAAAAACAAAACTAGGTCGAGTGAATGAGAATAGAATTACCGGTAATGTGGCAATAATTTCAAATCCAATTTATGCATCAGCACTGGGACTATTGTTATATGAAGGCAATGAGTCTTATCTAGAAGTGGTACAATTATCAGAAAAGACCGGCCTTTTAGATAAAATCAAGGGTAAGTTCAGAGAATTTTAAAATAATGATTAAGCAAAGAACAATTAGAAAGGCGGTTAAGGCGCGTGGTATTGGTATCCATAGTGGTAATATTGTCAACATGACACTTGTACCGGCGGAAATTGACCATGGTGTGGTTTTTAGGCGTATGGATGTCGGCGGTAAATTAGTGCGAGCGCACAATGCTTTTGTTAATGAAGTGGTGCTTTCCACGGGGCTTGAGAATCAAGGTGTGAAAGTTTCCACCGTAGAGCATTTAATGAGCGCATTTTCAGCGCTCGGTATCGACAATGTTTTGGTTGAATTGGATTCATTTGAAGTGCCGATTATGGACGGATCTTCTGCGCCGTTTATTTTCTTAGTTCAGTCTGCAGGAATTGAAGACCAAGATGCGCATAAAAAGTTCTTTGTGATTCACGACACAGTAAGAATTGAAAATGAAGATGCATGGGCTCAGGTTTCTCCTTATGAAGGCTTTAAGGTAACATTAGAGATTGATTTTGAACATAAAAAAGTAAAAGAAAGTGGCCAAAAACTTAGTATTGATTTTGCACAACAATCTTATTTAAAAGAGATTTCTAGAGCCAGAACTTTTGGTTATATGAAAGATGTGGAAATGATGCAAAGGCAAAACTTAGCACTGGGTGCTAGCATGAATAACGCCATTGCACTTAGTGATGATGACGTGTTAAATGAAGATGGTATGCGTTATCAAAATGAATTTGTTAAGCATAAAATTTTAGACATTGTGGGCGATATGTATTTATTAGGCTCTAATTTGATTGGCCATTATGAAGGCTATAAAACAGGACATCTGTTGAATGATCAGTTGCTTTCAGCCATTCTTGAAAGGCCAGATACTTGGTCCATTGAAACGTTCGAATCTAAAGATTCACCGATCCAATTCTACTCTGAAGATTGGCAAAATTCCCTATAAACAGACGTTTAAACTAAGCACTCCTTAGGTATAATTGTTAAGTTTTTTATTCTTAATATAAGCAATGAAGTTAAATGGCGCTCAAATACTGGTAAACAGCCTTCATAGAGAGGGTGTGGACCATATCTTTGGATATCCAGGTGGTGCCGTGTTGCATATTTATGATGCATTGGATTCGCAAGATGACATTATGCACATTCTTGTTCGCCATGAACAAGGGGCAGCGCATGCTGCGGATGGCTACGCCAGAGCAAGTGGTAAACCGGGTGTAGTGTTGGTAACCTCAGGTCCTGGTATTACCAATGCAGTGACCGGCATTGCAACCGCTTATATGGATTCCATTCCAATGGTGGTTATCTCAGGTCAAGTACCTTCGCCACTGATTGGTAACGATGCTTTTCAAGAAGTAGATGCAGTGGGTATCACGCGCTCATGTGTGAAACATAATTTTTTGATTAAAGACATTAATAAAATTTCTTCAACCATTAAAAAAGCATTTCACATTGCCACAACGGGTCGCCCTGGTCCGGTGTTGATCGATATCCCTAAAGACATTACCATTGCTCAAGTTGACGAACCTACTTATGCAGATACGATTGATATGCGTTCTTATCAGCCAGTGGTTAAAGGTGATAGCGGTC
The DNA here is from genome assembly GCA_000205985.2 of uncultured Candidatus Thioglobus sp. Taxonomy (GTDB): domain Bacteria; phylum Pseudomonadota; class Gammaproteobacteria; order PS1; family Pseudothioglobaceae; genus SUP05. The sequence continues at coordinate 5,847 of GG729982.1, forward strand.
AGATTTCCAAAGCGGTCGATTTAATCATTGGAGCAAAACAACCTATTATTTATGCTGGCGGCGGTTGTGTGATTGGCAATGCTTATCAAGAGCTAAGGGAGTTTACGCGCCAACTCAACTTCCCAATTACTCAAACTCTAATGGGTTTAGGTGCTTACCCAGCAAACGATGAACTATTTTTAGGCATGCTCGGTATGCACGGCACTTACGAGGCCAATATGGCAATGCACGATTCGGATTGCGTGATTGCACTTGGTGCAAGATTTGACGATCGAATTACCGCGAATATTGATAAATTTTGCCCAACTGCAAAAATTATTCACATTGATATAGATCCTTCTTCTATCGGTAAAAACGTTGCAGTTGACGTGGCGATTGTAGGCGAAGTTAAAATGGTTTTACAAGATCTTATTAGTGCTTTAAAAGATAAAAAGACAGCTGATATTTCCACCTGGTGGTCGCTCATTGCTAAGTGGCGGAGTGTTGATTCTTTGGCTTATAAAACTAAAGAGGGTGTGATTAAACCACAAACGGTTATTGAGACTTTGTATGAAATAACAAAGGGTAAGGCCATTGTAACCAGTGATGTTGGGCAACATCAAATGTGGGCGGCACAATATTACCACTTTGATGAACCGCGCCGTTGGATTAATTCCGGTGGTTTGGGTACGATGGGTTTTGGTTTGCCGGCAGCAATGGGTGCGAAACTTGCATTTCCTGATATGGATGTTGCTTGTGTGACGGGCGAGGGTAGTATTCAAATGATGACTCAGGAGCTTTCAACCATGCTGCAATATAACACACCGGTTAAGATTATTAATCTGAATAACGGCTATTTAGGCATGGTGCGTCAGTGGCAAGAGTTTTTTTATGAAAAACGCTACGCAATGTCTTACATGGAAGCTTTACCTGATTTTGTAAAACTTTCTGAAAGTTATGGCCATATTGGCATTAAGGTAGAAAAAGAAGACGATCTAAAGCCAGCAATGATTGAGGCGTTTAAACAAAAAGATCGCACGGTATTTTTAGATATCCTGACTGATCCTAGTGAGAATGTATTTCCGATGATCCCATCAGGCGCCGGACACAATGAGATGTTATTAGCTGGACGTGATAAGATGGCTTCAACCAATGATGAAGGGTTAAACCTGGTGTAAAGAGATGAGACACATTATTTCAGTATTGTTAGAAAATGAAGCAGGTGCTCTCTCTAGAGTTGCAGGACTTTTCTCTGCCAGAGGTTTTAACATTGAATCGTTAACCGTGGCGGCTACTAATGACGAGACACTTTCGCGCATGACCATTGTAAGTGTGGGTAATGACGGCATCATTGAGCAAATTGTTAAACAGCTTGATAAACTAATTGACGTGGTCAAGGTAACGGACTTAACTGCTACAGAACACATTGAGCGTGAATTATTGCTGGTTAAGGTTGATGTTGATCAAAATACTCAAGCTGATATTGACAAACAAATTGATGAATTTTCAGCCAAGATTGTCGATGTATCGGAAGATACTTATGTTATCGAGCTGGCAGGAAAAAGCAGGAAAATTAATGAATTTTTAGATTCACTGGATGCATCTAAAATTTTAGAGGTTTCTAGAACAGGCGTTACTGGCGTTTGCCAAAGAAGAGAAAGTTAAACAACAAGGTACATTAAGTGCTTTAAATACAGAGGAAAAAATGAATAGATATTACGATAAAGATGCAGATTTAAATATCATTAAAGACATGAAAGTTGCAATTATTGGTTATGGCTCACAAGGCCATGCTCATGCAAACAATTTACAAGATTCGGGTGTTGATGTGGTCGTCGGTCTTCGAGCTGGATCTGCTAGCGAGAAGAAGGCAACCAATGCAGGTTTAGCAGTTAAGTCCATCAAAGATGCAACTGCTTGGGCAGACTTGGTGATGGTTCTTGCACCTGATGAATTCCAAGCTAAAATTTATACCGATAATATTGAGCCGAACCTTAAGAACGGCGCAACACTGGCTTTTGCACACGGTTTGAATATTCATTATGAAATGATTAGCCCAAGGGCTGACCTTAATGTCATTATGATTGCCCCTAAAGCACCAGGTCATACCGTGCGTTCAGAATTTGAAAAAGGTGGCGGTATTCCTGATTTGATCGCTGTACAGCAAGATGTATCTGGCACAGCAAAAGACATTGCATTGTCTTATGCGTCAGCAATTGGTGGTGGTCGCACAGGCATCTTGGAAACTTCATTTAGAGAAGAAACAGAAACGGATTTATTTGGTGAGCAAGTGGTCTTGTGTGGCGGTACAACAGCTTTAGTTCAGGCAGGGTTTGAGACTTTGGTTGAAGCAGGATACGAGCCAGAGATGGCGTATTTTGAGTGCTTGCATGAGCTAAAACTAATTGTTGATCTAATGTATGAGGGTGGTATTGCTAATATGCGTTATTCAATTTCTAACACAGCTGAATATGGTGATGTAACACGTGGACCACGCATTATTACGAATGAGACTAAAGCAGAAATGAAAAAAATCTTAGGTGAAATTCAAGATGGTTCATTCGCTAAAGAATTTGTGGCTAATGTAGGTGATTTACCGGCACGTCGTGAAGTTCAGCGCCAGCATCAAATTGAAAAAGTTGGTGAGTCGCTACGATCTATGATGCCTTGGATTAACAAGATTGTTGATCAATCTAAGAACTAAAAAAAAACTTTTTGTGAGACTTTATAACGCCCAACTCAGTTGGGCGTTATAATTTAAAGCATTATGACAACCCAAAAAGTAAAAAGAGGAGTTTACTTACTGCCCAATGTTTTAACAACATTCGGTTTGTTTGCCGGTTTCTTTGCCATTATTCTTGCCACTAAAGGCCAATATTCAGATGCTGCAATTGCCATCTTTGTTGCCATGGTGTTTGATGGTTTAGATGGTCGTGTTGCCCGTTTAACCAATACTCAAAGTGCATTTGGTGAACAATACGATTCTATGGCTGACATGCTTTCATTTTGTGTGGCGCCGGCATTGCTTATGTATTTTTGGCAATTTGGCGATTTAGGCAAGGTTGGCTGGTTGGGTGCATTTGTGTATACAGCTGCAGGTGCATTACGCTTAGCCCGATTCAATACTCAAATTGGTGTTGAAGATAAACGTTATTTTCAAGGCCTGCCTTCGCCTGCTGCTGCTGCCCTGATTGCCGGCATGGTTTGGACCAAAGAGAGTATCGGTATTACTGATTACGATCAATACTTGACACTTGTAAGCTGGATTATTCTGGTCAGTGCTGGTGTATTGATGGTGAGCAATATTCGTTATTACAGTTTTAAAGAAATCAATTTAAAAGGTAGATCTTCTTTTAAATTATTATTGATTGCTACTTTAATTATCATTGTCGTTACCTTATGGCCAAGTGCAATTTTGTTTGTTTTCTTTTTTGCTTATGCCATATCAGGTTTAATTATGACCATGGTTGAAGTGAGAAAAAAACGCCAATTAAAAAAACGAGCAAAAAAATCTTGATATTGCTTTATAATGCGCGTTATGAGTCATCAAGTTACAATATACCAGATTAAGCAAAGCGTCCTTTTGCTCTCAAAACGATTATTGCCATAAGGCATAATTCATTGACGCGCATGACTGAAAAGTCTCGCACCCCAAAAATTAAAATAAAACACACAAAATACAGGAGACTTAAATGTCTGACAAGCTAATTATTTTTGACACAACCCTTCGTGATGGAGAGCAATCTCCAGGTGCATCGATGACTAAAGATGAAAAAGTAAGGATTGCCAAAGTATTAGAAAAAATGAAAGTCGATGTGATTGAGGCAGGTTTTGCTATTGCATCAGTGGGTGATTTTGAAGCTGTTCAAGCAGTGGCAAATGCAGTTAAAGATTCCACCATTTGTTCATTGGCAAGGGCGCTAGATAAGGACATTGATCGAGCAGGAGAGGCATTAAAAAATACCAACTCAGCACGTATTCACACCTTTATTGCTACCAGCGATATCCACATGAAGATGAAACTTAATATGACGCCAGATCAGGTGGTAGAGCAAGCTGTTCGTGCGGTTAAACGTGCTAGACAATACACCGATAATGTGGAATTTTCACCCGAAGATGCGGGTCGATCGGACGAGGACTTCCTTTGTCGTGTTATCGAAGCAACAATTGATGCAGGTGCGACCACGATTAATATTCCTGATACAGTTGGTTACAACATTCCGCATCAATTTGGCGCAACAATGAAGTCGCTTATTGGACGAGTTCCAAATTCTGACAAAGCCATCTTCTCGGCACATTGTCATAATGACTTAGGTCTTGCTGTTGCTAATTCATTGTCAGCAGTGCTTAATGGAGCACGTCAAGTTGAATGCACCATTAATGGATTAGGAGAGCGTGCGGGCAATACTTCACTTGAAGAATTGGTTATGGCGGTGCGTACGCGCCAAGACGTGTTTGATTGTGATACTAATATTGATGCCACTCATATTTTGTCTGCTTCACGCTTAGTATCCAGTGTTACCGGATTTATTGTGCAGCCGAATAAAGCCATTGTTGGTGCTAATGCATTTGCACATGAGGCTGGTATTCATCAAGATGGCGTGCTTAAGCATCGTGAAACGTATGAAATTATGCGTGCTGAAGACGTGGGCTGGAACGCCAATCAGCTGGTTTTGGGCAAACATTCAGGGCGTAATGCCTTTAAGGTTAGATTAGCCGAGTTGGGCGTTGAGTTTGATTCAGAGGAAAGTCTGAACGATGCGTTTAGACGCTTCAAAGAGTTAGCGGATAAAAAACATGAAATTTTTGATGAAGATTTGCAAGCCTTGGTGTCTGAGACACAAACGGAAGCAATTAATGAATCAATTAAGCTAGTGTCTTTGAAAGTGTGCACTGAAACGGGTGAAGAAAATACAGCTACGGTTGTTTTATCTGTTGATGATAAGGAGCAAACAGCCACTGCAAAAACTTCAGGTGCAGTAGATGCTACTTTTAGTGCTATTAGTTCATTGGTGGATTTTGAGATAAATTTACAACTTTATTCAGTTTCTAACGTAACCCAAGGTACTGATGCATTGGGCGAAGTTAATGTTCGTCTAGAGCATAATGGCCGTATTATTAATGGCCAAGGTGCGGATACCGATATTATTACTGCTAGTGCTAAGGCGTACATTCATGCACTGAATAAAGTCATGGCAGCAACTGACAGGGCGCATCCTCAAGTATGAATGAAGCGTTAAGGTCTCGTTATTTAGAAGCACTTGATGTGCCTGAGTTTTTGCACGCACCAACCAAAGCAAAAGACCTTGGTGTGGATAAAATCAATACGGTATGTTTGGCGATTGAAACCGATAATCCTTATTCATTTTGTCAATCGGGAAAATATCAAGATTTTTTATTTAAAATGCTGGGTGCAATTGGCCTAAAGCAAAAGGATATTAAGTGTCTTAGTATTAATGTCGATGACTTAAACCAGGCACTTGGACTGTACAACGCCAAAACGGTATTGTTGATGAGTAAAGGTTTGACGTCATCTTCTGAGCAACATTTTTCTACTTATCATCCGAGTGAAATTTTAGTTAATGAGCAGCTCAAGCGTGAAGCTTGGGAAGTTTTGAAAAATCTAAAACAATGTCTCAAGTAGA
>GG729981.1 GCA_000205985.2 uncultured Candidatus Thioglobus sp.
ATTGCCAGCCTAAACTTTGCTTTTGCAGTAGAGACCATGCCTGTCTATGCTAAATCCCAGTAAAAGTGATGAACGATAAAGTGCCCGACATCATTGACCCGCCTAACACGGCTGCGCTCAATATCATGGTTAATGCTTTGTCATCCCTTAAAGAACTTAGAAAGAAAAATGAAGCCAGCGATGAAAACATCAAAGCTCTTATTAAAATCAAACTGTTGCCTAATATCTCCATGGATGTTTCTACCGAATTGGCACTTAAAACACACTGGCACAAATTAAGTGATCAAGAAAAATCAATCTTTAAAAAATACATTACCCAATCTCTAATCAGAGATTATGCAGGTATTTTAGGATCGTACGAAAGATTAGACAGTGTTAGTATCTCGGTTGATCCAAAAATAAAACGTAAGGACAACAAAGCCATTGTTAAACTAATCATCAGCCTTAATGACGACCCTAAACCTTTTACCATTTCTTTAAAAATGATTCGATCTAGCCAGTGGCGTGTTTATGATGTTGTGTTCTCAGGTGTGAGTTTAATGAAAAATTATCGAGCACAATTTGATTCGCACATCAAACGCAAAGGTATTGATAGCCTAGTTGCCAAAACCCTTAAAAAAATTAAATAGTGTACAAGTTAGTCATTCAAGGAGGGAATGCTTTACACGGAACCATTAAAACATCAGGCTCTAAAAATTCATCACTGCCCATTTTATTTGCCTCCATCTTGGCTGATGAACCCATAACACTTACTAACACACCTCATCTCAGTGATATTTCCACCACACTAAGGTTATTAATGGACATGGGTGGTGAATTCATCCTAGAATCGGACAACTCTTTATTCATTGATTCATCAAAACTGACCAACCTAGTAGCGGATTATGAACTCGTTAAAACCATGCGTGCTTCAATCTTGGTGTTAGGACCAATGCTTGCCAAATACGGCGAGGCGAAAGTTTCACTCCCAGGTGGTTGTGCCATTGGAACACGCCCTGTTAATTTACACCTCAAAGCCTTGGAAGAACTCGGTGCCACTATTGAAGTTAAAAATGGCTATATTTATGCCAAAGCTAAAAAACTCATTGGTACAGAAATATGCTTTAATCAGGTTACTGTAACTGCCACTGAAAACATTATTATGGCAGCCACTTTAGCGCAAGGTACTACGACTATTAACAACGCCGCTCAAGAACCGGAAATATCCGACTTGTGTAATTGCTTGAATAAAATGGGGGCAAAAATATCTGGTATTGGCACTTCAACAGTTACCATCGAAGGTGTAAAAAATCTAAACGGAATTACTTACTCAGTGTGCCCAGATCGCATTGAAGCAGGTACTTATTTAATCGCTGCTGCAATTACAGGTGGCTCAATTACAGTCACTAACATTCGCCCTCAATCCATGCGTTCTATTATTGGAAAACTCATTGAAACTGGTGCTGATATTAAAACCGAAAAAGACAGCATCACACTAGACATGAAAGGCAAGCGACCAAAAGCCGTTAACATAAAAACCGGTACTTACCCTAATTTCCCAACGGACATGCAAGCGCAGTTTACCGCTCTTAATTCTATTGCTGATGGCCACAGTACCATCACCGAAACCATTTTTGAAAATCGATTTATGCACATTCCAGAGTTATCACGCATGGGCGCTGATCTTACTTTAGAAGGCAACACTGTAGTTTGTAAAGGGGTAAAATCCATCACGGGCGCGCACCTTATGGCAACTGACCTTCGAGCTTCGGCATCGCTGGTATTGGCAGGATTAGCCGCCAAAAACACCACCACCATCGAGCGTGTTTATCACCTTGATCGTGGCTATGAAACCATTGAGGAAAAATTAAAATCATTAGGCGCTCAGATTAAAAGAGTACAGGATTAAAAAAATAAAAAACCATGTTAACCATTGCACTCTCTAAAGGCAGAATTCTTGAACAAACCTTGCCTTTATTAAAAAAAGCTGGATTAGAAATTGCCGATGAAGAGCTTGATTCTAGAAAGCTCATTCTCGATACCAATCTTGACGATGTTAAGGTGATTGTTATCCGCGCAACTGATGTGCCTGTTTTTGTACAGCATGGTGCTGCTGACATGGGTATTGCCGGCAAAGATGTTTTGCTTGAGCATGGTGCTAATGGTTTGTTTGAATTATTAGATTTAGGCATCGCCAAATGTAGACTTATGGTTGCTGCTAGCAACAAAGACAAACTCAACCAAAACACTCTAAAAATTGCCACTAAATATGTCAATTCAGCCAAACGCTACTTTGAAACCAAAGGTCAGCAGATTGAAATTATTAAGCTTTACGGCGCAATGGAGCTTGCCCCAGTGGTTGGTTTAGCACACTGTATTGTTGATTTGGTTGATACCGGCAACACACTTAAAGCCAATGGCCTAGTACCCCTTGATCACATCGAAGACATATCTTCTCGATTGGTGGTAAATGCTGCATCATTCAAAACTAAAAACGCTCAAATTAAAACTTGGGTTAAAGGTATTGAAGAAAATCTATGATCGCTCGCTTATCCACGCAACAAGCTGATTTTCAAGAAAAGTTATCTAAATTATTAGCTTGGGAAAGCGTTTCAAGCACCGATATTGCACAAACTGTTGACGACATTATTGCCAATATTCGTCAAAATGGCGATCAAGCACTTATTGATTACACCAATAAATTTGATGGTATGGATGTATCCGATATATCGGCGCTCACCGTTGACCAATCAGCCCTTAAAAAAGCCTTTGATTCTTTAGCTGAAAAGGAAAAAACCGCACTACAAAGTGCGGCTGATCGCGTGCGTGATTATCCACCCAAAAACAAAAGCAAGACACTTGGGACTTACACCGAAGACAATGGCACCCTGCTGGGGTCCAAAAGATTACACCACTTGATCGTGTGGGCTTGTATGTGCCTGGTGGTAAAAGCCCCCCTACCCCTTCTTCAGTATTGATGAACGCCCATTCCCAGCTAAAGTCGCCCGGTGTAGAAAGAGCTGATTATGGTGGTTCCCAACGCCTAAAGGGTGTTACCAACCCCATTAGTATTGGCTGCCGCCCATATTGCAGGTGTTAAATACGGTATTTACCGTCGGTGGCGCACAAGCAGTTGCCGGCATTAGCTTATGGCACGCAAACCATTCCAAAAAGTCGATAAAATCGTTGGCCCGGGTAATATTTACGTTGCTACCGCTAAACGTGCAGTTTTTGGCCAAGTGGGTATCGATATGATTGCCGGCCCTAGTCCCCCCCCTCCTTATTTGTGATGGCAAAACTGATCCTGACTGGATTGCAATGGATTTATTTTCTCAAGCTGAACACGATGAAGATGCACAGTCTATCTTACTTTGCCCTGACGCAGACTTCATTAAACAAGTTGAATCAAGCATTACTAAGTTACTACCAAGTATGGATAGAAAAACTATTATTGCTACTGCACTCAAAGATCGTGGCGCTTTAATCCAAACTAAAGACATGGATGAAGCCATTGCCATTTCTAATCAAATCGCACCTGAGCATTTAGAGCTGTCTGTCGAAGACCCACAAAGTATGTTGGA
>GG729980.1 GCA_000205985.2 uncultured Candidatus Thioglobus sp.
CTATTATTATTGTATTTTCAACTTGTCAGTATTCGCAGGCGAGGAGAAAAAAGGAGTGGAGGCATACAATTCAGGAGATTATGTTACGGCTTTAAAAGAGTTTGTGCCTTTGGCTAAAAAAGGGAATACCAAGGCTCAACTTTCACTAGGCTTGATGCATCAATATGGAACTGGGCTTCCAGTGGACATGAACAAGGCGATTCAATGGTTTCTCAAAGCTGCGCATGGTGGAGATAAGATCGCACAGTCATGGCTTGCAATGATGTATACATTTGGAAATGGTGTTCCACTAGATAATACAGAAGCGTTTAAATGGTTTAGCAAGGCTGCAAATCAAGGACATCCAAGCTCTCAAGATATGCTTGGACTGATGTATCAATCAGGTAAAGGAATTGAAGTTGATTATAAAAAATCATTCTACTGGTACAACCTTGCAGCAAATCAAGGTCATGCACAAGCACAATTTAATTTAGCTGAAATGTACGCAAAAGGCTTAGGAGTTGAAATGGATAAAAATAAAGCTTTAAAGTGGCATTCAAAATCTGCAGACCAAGGGTATTCTGATGCAATAATGAAAATACACTCAGAAATACCTAAAATCTCAATCAAAAACCCATAAAAACAGTAGTAAAGGGGCGGAACCCATTTATTTAACTATAGATCCAGATTCCGCATTCTTTGCATACTGATGGATAATCGAACCGATTAGTGTTTGATACGGAATGCCTTGTTCATAAGCAATAGCGCGAATTTTTTGTACATCGCGCTCTTGCAATTTAAGATGAATCGATTTTCTTTTAATGGTTTCTTTTACAGCTGATTGCCAATAATCAACTCTATCCTCAATATCTCCAACTGGAGAAAACTCCCCATTTTCAAAAGCCTCAACAACACTTAACTCTTCTTTATTTAAAGAATCAAACTTCATTTTATTATCTTCCATAATATCTCCTTTGCATCTTACGATCTTTAAACATTGTTTTTAGAAAAATTTCATCCTTATTAACCACATAGGGAACGGTGACTGCATAGCCATCAATATCTAGTACCAATACTCTTTGATGCCCATAATCTTTTATATTCGGATGCTGTTCATCGGCCAATATCCTACCATCATCAATTGCTGCTAAAACCATTTCAAAGTTCAGCCCTCGGAGATTCTCTAATTCAATATTCTTCGCTTCGCTCCAAGTAATTTTCATAGGCTATATAATACATACAATATACACTTTGTCAACATTTTAAACTTAAGAAAAAATTTACCAAATTTTAAGAACACACCTAAAACCTCCGAAAACCTTAACCAAAACTCGTTAAAAACAGGTGTTTTTAAGCCAAAAATACCATTTTTGATGGGTTATAGACCTTGCCTATAATAAAATCTGAGAAATTTCGGAAATATTGACTTTGTATTCAATATTAATTAAAATGAACACAAAGACAACGTATCGAAGGAGGTTTTATGTCTCAAACTACAATGACAGTTAGGCTTAGTGGTGAACTAAGTGATTTTGTTGCAAATAATATCAGTGAAAACGGGTCGTACGAAAATATAAGTGAGTATGTTCGTGGCTTAATTCGCAAAGACAAAGAAAGATCTGAAAAGGAAAAATTTGAAAAACTAAAAGCTGAACTAGCGCTCGCTTTTTCAGCGCCAGATTCTTCTTATTCTAAAGTAAGCGCACAAGATGTTTTTGATAGAAATAATTAACAACATCAATGATTAAAGTACAAAAATCTGCCTCATTGAGGATTGATGAAATCTATCGCTATAGCTTGAAAAAATGGGGCAATAAACAAGCCAAGTCTTATATTAACAACTTATTTGAAAGTTTCAATAATATTGAAAGCTCTATAGTTTCATCTTACCCAATGCCTGCAGAGTTTGGCATTGATGGTTTTTATTTTCGTTATGAAAAACACTTTGTTTATTGGAAATATCTAGAAAATAAAGACATTGGTATTGTGACTATATTGCATGAACGCATGCATCAAATAAAACAGTTTCAAAAAATCAAATAAAGATAAAATTTTTATTGGTAAATCTGTTTTTCTATCGTAGTATAATTCAAACACTTTAATGGCTATTCTCAATACCTATGTCACTCGACAAAATTAAAATTTTTAGCGGTAACGCTAATCCTGAACTTTCTGGCGAAATAATTTCTCAGCTCAATGTTATTCAAGGCAAAGCTTTGGTTGGGCAATTTAGCGATGGTGAATCACAAGTTGAGATTTTAGAAAATGTGCGCGGTTGTGATGTGTTTATTATTCAGCCAACTTGCGGGCCTTCGCCAGCCGAAACATTGATGGAATTATTGGTTATCGTCGATGCACTCAAACGATCATCAGCCTCTCGCATTACTGCGGTTGTTCCTTACTTTGGCTATTCAAGACAAGACCGTCGTTCACGCCTAACTCGTGTGCCAATTACTGCAAAATTGGCCGCCAAAATGGTAGAGGCTGCTGGCGTTGATCGTATCTTAACGGTGGATTTACACGCCGATCAAATTCAAGGGTTTTTCAATATTCCGATTGATAATATTTACGCTCAACCAGTATTAGTCGCGGATATTTTATCTAAAAATTACAAAGACGTTATTGTTGTATCACCTGATGTAGGTGGTGTGATACGTGCACGCGCTGCCGCAAAACGAATCAATGATGCTGATCTTGCGATCATTGATAAACGCCGACCTGCCCCTAACATGGTTAAAATCATGAACGTGATTGGTGATGTGGATGGTCGTACTTGCATCATCATTGACGACATGGTTGACACGGCCGGCACACTTTGCCAAGCGGCTGCTATCTTAAAAGAAAAAGGCGCTAAAAAAGTAGTAGCTTACGCAACTCACGCTGTACTTTCTGGCGATGCCATTAGCAACATTGAAAATTCAGAATTGGATGAACTGGTTACCACCAACACCATTCCACTTTCTAACAATGCAGTACAATGCTCAAGAATCAGACAATTGTCCATTGCGCCAACCTTGGCGGAAGTAATTAAGCGCATCAGCGAAGAAGAATCCATCAGCACCATCTTTACAGACGCTAAGTAGCCGTCGAACAACTATTCAAGGCTATGATTTTTAGATAAAAAATTATGTATAATCCTTTCTTTGGTTCATCAAACTGCATCGCATGAAAACTACCACTAAAGCACACAAGCAAGCACTGCAAAAATTAATCATGATTGGCAAGGAACAAGGTTACTTGACCTATGCTGAAATCAACGACATTTTGCCGGAAGATTTACTTACCCAAGAACAAGTCGAACCGATTGTTACCATTCTAGAAGAATTAGACATTGCGGTTTCTGACACTGTTCCAGACGCAGATACTTTAGTAGTTGAATCTGGTGCTAAAGCACAATCCACTTCAGCTGAAGCGGCTGTTGCAGCCCTGGCAGCTCTTGATTCAGAATTTGGAAGAACCACCGACCCAGTCAGGATGTACATGCGTGAAATGGGTGTGGTTGATCTTCTAGAGCAATCGGATGAAATTCGCATTGCCAAAGAAATTGAGGCAGGTGTGTTTGAAATCATGAAAAGCATTACTTTATATCCTGCCATCACCGGATTTTTCTTTAAGGCGCATACTCGCCTAGAAGAAGGAAAATGTAAGATGACTGATGTGATTATTGGCTATCAAGGTGATGCTGAAGATTTTGCAAAGAAAAAAGCCGCGTTTGATGCGGGTGAATTTGATGATGATGAAGAATACGAAGAAATGGAAGAAATGGAATACACAGGCCCCGACGAAGGTCAAGTGTATGGACGCTTTGAAACCGTATTAAAATGTTCTGAGGCTTACCAAAAAACCAACGAGAAACACGGTTTTCGTGATAAAAAAACCATCGCTGCACGTCAGCAACTGTCCGAAGGACTGTCTGACCTTCGACTAGCGCCAAAATTAGTCAGTACAATGATGGAGGTAATTTGTGATCGAGTTGCCTTGGTTAAAAAACAAGAAAAAACTATTCAAAGTGCTTGCCTATACGCTGGCATGGAAAGAGAGCAATTCTTTAAATTATTTAATGATAATGAAACTAATTTTGATTGGCTTAAAGGTGCTAAATTAGATAAAAAAGTTGCCGAAGCATTAAAAGTTAGTAAAGATGAAATCTACTATGCACAAAAAAATCTTCTTGAATTTGAAGAAGAAATGCAACTCACGGTGCCAGAGCTAAAAGCTTTAAATAAATTATATCGTCGTGGCGATCGTCGTGCTAAAAAAGCCAAATCTCAAATGATTGAGGCGAACTTACGTTTGGTAATTTCGATTGCTAAAAAATACGCCAATCGTGGCTTACAATTCTTAGACCTTATACAAGAAGGCAATGTTGGTTTAATGAAAGCGGTGGATAAGTTTGAATACCGTCGTGGTTATAAATTTTCAACCTACGCTACTTGGTGGATTCGTCAGGCCATTACTCGTTCAATTGCCGATCAAGCACGTACCATTCGTATCCCAGTTCACATGATTGAAACCATTAACAAGCTCAACCGTGTGCGTCGTCAATTATTACAAAAATTTGGTCGTGAAGCTACGCCTGAAGAGTTGGCTGTAGAGATGGAATTGCCAGAATACAAAATTAACAAAATTTTAAAGATCGCCAAAGAACCATTGTCTATGGAAACTCCAGTGGGTGATGATGAAGACTCTAATATCGGTGACTTTATCGAGGACACTAATCTGTCTTCACCGGTGGAAATAACCACCAGAGAAAGCTTAAAAGAAACCACCGGCGAACTATTGGCCAACCTTTCTCCAAGAGAGGCCAAAGTGTTAAAAATGCGTTTTGGAATTGACATGAATACTGACCACACGCTTGAAGAAGTGGGTCGTCAATTTGACGTGACGCGTGAACGCATTCGCCAAATCGAGGCTAAAGCACTGCGTAAACTCAGACACCCGTCGCGTGCACACAAACTGCAAAGCTTCTTAGAGTAAACCCTTTAGGGCCTATAGCTCAGTTGGTTAGAGCAATCGACTCATAATCGATTGGTCCTTGGTTCAAGTCCAAGTAGGCCCACCATCTTAAAATTACTGCGATTTTTGCCTTTCTAGGTCGTTGCGCTTGTCTTTCGTTCAGTCATATAGTTGCATCTATACTCCTTTTCTCATTCCTGCGCCCGCCTACTAGAAAGGAAAAATACTTGTAATTTGCAAATCTTCCTTATGCTAACGATATATAGCAGTCCCCTAGGAAGAAAAAAAATACTTATGACACTACCCCACAGACCCGTTTACTAGGAATAAAAAATACGTGTAATTTACCGTACTACCTATTGAAAGAAAAACGGTATGATGGTTTTATATGTTTGATTCACTTACCCCAGCGCTGATTAAACTCACCACCGAAGTTGGTGAACGCATCATGTCTTATTACAAAAGTGACATGAGCGTTGAAATTAAATCCAATCAAACACCATTAACAATTGCCGACCAAACGGCTCACAACCTTATTGTCGATGGATTAAGCCAACTCATACCTGATGTACCAATTCTCTCAGAAGAGTCCGATGCCATATCGTTCGATGAACGCTCAAAATGGCAAGAATATTGGCTAATTGACCCACTTGATGGCACGCGTGATTTTCTAGAACACACCGGTGAGTTTTGCATTTGCATTGCCTACATTAAACAACACACACCAATATTTGGCATGATTTACGCACCACTGGATAAAACACACTATTATGCCTCAAAAGATGGTGACGCTTTTCAACTCCAAAACAACGTTAAGAAAATTCTAAAAACTGCTAAAACCAACAATCCACTCAGAGTAATTGTTGGGCATCATTCTTCTCACAACGAGCGCTTAAAAGAACATTTAAAGGATCAGAAAAATTACGAATTAAGTCAGATGGGTAGCGCTTTAAAATTCTGTTTAATCGCACAAGGGGATTACGACTACTACCCAAGATTTGGACCATGCTCAGAATGGGATACCGCCGCTGGTGTTTGTATTTTACAAAGTGCAGGTGGACAAGTACTGGGCGAGGATAATAAACCACTGCGCTACAATACCAAAGATGATTTACTCAGCCCGATATTTTTCGCTTCAGGTTCTACTCAATAATCCTTAGGGAAAAATCAACCGCGCGAATGTTCTTAGTAATACTACCGGTTGAAATGTAATCAACGCCCGTTTGTGCAATTTTGGCAATATTGTGCTCATCAATGTTGCCACTGGCCTCAAGAGGAGTTTTATTTTTTGTTGTTTTAACGGCACTAATAAGCATATCAATCGAAAAATTATCGCACAAAATTCTTGTGATTCCATCGTGCAATAGTACTTCGTTTAACTGGTTCAGATCTTCCACTTCAACAATCAATGGTAATTTTGGGTAACGATTCTTTGCCATATCAATGGCTGAGCCGATAGAGCACATTGCCAAAATGTGGTTCTCTTTAATCATGACACAATCATAAAGCCCCATGCGATGATTAACACCGCCACCGCATTTAACCGCCTGTTTTTGTGCCCAACGTAACCCAGGAATGGTTTTTCTAGTGTCTAATAATTGTGCCTTAGTATGGGCAATTTTATCCACCAAAAAACGAGTTTGTGTTGCCGTAGCACTGAGTGTTTGCAAAAAATTAAGCGCTACTCGCTCAGCAGTAACGATCGAACGCGATTGACCTTTTAACAAGCACAATGTTTGGTTCTCAGACACCTCATCACCATCATTAACTTTCCAAACAACATCGACCGAATCGTCGATTGTTGAAAAAGCGTGTTGAGCGTATTCAACGCCGCAAACAATTGCACTTTCTCTGGAAATAATTTTGGCATTCACAACTTCATTCGTCAGCAAACTGGCAGACACATCACCGGCACCAATGTCTTCAGCTAATGCCAATTCAATAATTTGAGAGATTTGACTATTCATTCATGAATTCAATAATAGCGTGTGCAGATTCATCTGCAGCATTGTGTTTTAACTGTGTATGAATGGTATTAAATTCCTTAATCAAAGGCTGATTGTCACTTGAAATAATTTGCATGGCGTGTTGAGCAATGTTCTTGCCGTTGGCATCCTCTTGTATCAACTCTGGCACCAATAGCTTTCCAGCAATCACATTAGGCAATGATACGTATTTACTCTTAACCAAACGAGAGGCAATGAAATAACTAAAACTTGATAATTTATAAACAACCACCATTGGCACACCGACAAGCGCTACCTCCAACGTGGCCGTACCTGATGCCACCACAACTAGATCCGCTTGCTCCATGCGTTGATGCGCATCACCCACAGAAATACCAATGCTCACGCCTTGTACTTGCTGCTTTGCCCACTCAAGCAAAGCATTGTTAGCCAAAGCTAAATGAAAAATAAGTTCGTCATCTTGCTCGGCCATCAACCTTACAGCCGATAGCATTTCTGGCAATAATTTTTTAACTTCTCCTTCACGAGAACCGGGCATCAACAAAACACTTTTACCCACTGCATGATTCTTTCTAGGCGTTAAACTTTCAGCCAATGGATGACCCACAAACAAAGCCCTTTGTTGATTTTTTTTATAAAAATCAACCTCAAATGGAAAGACACAAAGTACTAAATCAGTGGATTGTTTGATTTTTTTAATTCGGCTCTGACGCCATGCCCAGACAGAAGGAGAAATAAAATGCACAGTCTTAATGCCTTTGTCTTTGAGTTTTTTCTCAATAACAAAATTAAAATCTGGTGCATCAACCCCAATGAACACATCAGGCTGTGTATTGGAAAAGTGGTCAATAATGGTTTTTCGCAATCGCATGAGTGAAGGAAGTTTTTTTAAAACCTCGCTAAAGCCCATTACATTCACTAGCTTTTGATCCCACAATTGCTTGCACCCGGCATCCAACATCTTCTCGCCAGCCAGCCCTTCAATCACTAGCGTTGGATCTTGTTTTTTTAAGGATGCAACCAGTTTAGAACCAAGTAAATCGCCTGAGGTTTCTGCCGCGCTGATTGCGATTTTCATTGGTACTTACTTTATTATTTACGCGGTAAAATAATTTGTGGATCCTCATCAAACGCTCTGTAAATAACCATCACGTTCCCAATTACTTGCACTAAATGAGATTGTGAAAACTCAATAATTTTATCAATCATTTTTTGTTTTTCATCTTTATCTTCAGTTCGAATTTTAATTTTTAGCAACTCATGTTTGTTCATGCTTGATTCTAATTCTGCTAATACCGATTCACTCAAGCCGTGTTGACCCACCATCACCACTGGTTTAAGGGCATGGCCTTTTGATCTAAGAAATTTCTTTTGGTTGTTAGTAAGTTTAATCATTAATAATGTATTCTTTGTTAAATAAATCTTGAATAGTCTCACGCTCGCGCACCAACGTGTGCGTGTCGTTTGACACCATCACCTCAGCCACTCTAGGGCGAGAATTGTAATTAGAACTCATGGTAAACCCATAAGCACCGGCTGACATGAAAGCCAAAAAATCACCTTCAGACAGTGAAAGTTTTCTGTTTTTGGCCAAAAAATCACCCGTCTCGCAAATAGGCCCCACCAAATCCCAGTTTGCGTCAATACCTTTGGTGTTTTCATTAACAGGTAGCACTTTATGATAGGCATTGTAAAACGCCGGGCGTAATAAATCGTTCATTGCTCCATCAATAATGGCAAATGAATGTTCAGAATTTTGCTTTAAAAATTCAACTTTAGTCACAAAAACACCAGCGTTACCCACAATGGCTCTACCTGGTTCTAGGATAATTTCCAGATCGCCCACCTTGTCCAGCACAGAGCTTACATAAGTTGCAATGTCGATGGTCTGCTCATCATCGTATTTAATGCCAATACCACCACCTAAATCCAGATGTGCAATCTCAATGCCTTTTGATTGAAGTTGAGAAACTAAAGCCAGCACCTTGTCGAGCGCATCTAAAAAAAGGCGACACATCAGTAATTTGAGAGCCAATATGACAATCTAAACCTTGAACGTTTAAATGCTCAGAATCATTCGCTTTTTGGTACAGGTTAACGGCATCGTCAATATCAACGCCAAATTTATTTTCTTTCAGTCCAGTGGAAATATAAGGGTGTGTTTTTGCATCCACATCGGGATTCACACGAATAGAAACAGGAGCTTGTACATTAAGTCTACTTGCTACTTGTTCAATGCGATCAAGCTCACTGCTTGATTCAACGTTAAAGCAACGAATACCAACTTCAAGTGCGCGTTCAATTTCATCAATGGTTTTAGCCACGCCTGAAAATACGCAACGATCCGCCTTACCGCCGGCTGCCAGCACTCGCTCTAATTCGCCTCGCGATACAACATCAAACCCAGAGCCTATTTTTGCTAATACGTTAAGCACTGCCAAATTAGAATTGGCTTTTACAGCAAAGCAAACTAAGTGCGGATGATCACCAAAGGCATCGTTAAACGTATACCAGTTTGTTTCAATTTCCGCTTTTGAATAGATGTACAACGGGGAATCATAAGTCGCCACCAGCTCTGTAATAGCTACAGATTCAGCATGTAACGTCTGATTTTGGTAAGAAAAATTACTCAATATTATTTTGAACTGTGCGGCATGATGTCAAACACAGGTTCAGCTGGTGCTGGAGACAAGGTTACTTTTTCAGCTTTAACCGGCTCTAACTCGCCCATCCTGCCGCAAGCTGACAAACCAATAATAACCAATGCTAATGTTGCTAATTTAACGATTTTTCCCATGTTTTTACTCACTTATTTAATATAAACAGATTGCATTTTACAGTAATTCTTTAAGTTTAAGCATAAACGCAGAACGCTCAATATTAAAAGCACCTAAGCTCTTTAAATGCGAGTTTTCAACTTGGCAATCAACCAGCTGATAGTCGGTCTTTTGCAATAAATAAACGAATGCCACTTTTGATGCATTACTCTTGCAAGAAAACATCGATTCGCCAAAAAATACCTTGCCAATTGCCACACCATATAGCCCGCCAATCAGCTGGTCTTGCTCATAGACTTCGATTGAATGTGCATGGCCTTGATGATGTAGCTTTGTATAAGCAACCACCATATCGTCATCAATCCAGGTGCTGCTCTGATCTTTGCGTTTGATTGTCTTACATTGACGGATCACTTGCTCAAAATTAGTATCAGTGCGTACTTCAAACCGTTCACTGTTCAATAATTTGGCCAAGCTCTTTGAGATGTGTAGCTTGTCTTTAGTGATAACCATTCTAGGATTTGGGCTGTACCAAAGCACCGGCTCCCCTTCGCTATACCAAGGGAAAATACCTTGTTGATAAGCATTTAATAAACGCTCAGTGGATAGCTCACCGCCAATTGCAATTAAACCGTTGGGTTCTTCGAGAGCCAAATTAACATCAGGGAAAGGAGTGTCTTTTGAGTTAAGAATAAACGCTTGAGGAATATCAATCACACGTTTTGTTTTCTAATAATTTCCTTAGCCATGTAAAGTGATGCAATGGTTCTGGCTTCAGTTAGGTCTTTGTTATAAACCAATTGTTCTAAATCACTCAACTTATACTCCACCACTTCTAATGGCTCAGGCTCATCGCCCTCGGCACTAGCCTCATAAAGATTTTGTGCCAAAACAATATGGGTAAAATTCGATTGATAGCCAGGTGCTAATGTCATAGTTTTAATGAGTTTAAGGTCTTTTGAGCCATAACCAATTTCTTCAATCAACTCACGATTAGCAGCGTCAATAGGTGACTCTCCTTTATCGATTTTCCCCTTGGTTAGTGCCAATTCATACCGGTCAGTACCGCCAGAGTATTCGTAAATCATCAGCACCGTATCATCATCCAGCATTGGAATCACCAATACCGCGCCTTCTCCAGGTGGCTTTAAGCGCTCATACTGGCGCTTTTCACCGTTGGAAAATTCAACATCCATCGATTGAATATTAAAAAATCGAGTCGTAGCTATGTTTTTTATATTGGACAGTATAGGTTTTTTACGCATGTTCAAGATTATAACATTAGGTACAATAATCTATTCAGTATAGATAAGGGGAGATTTATGAAAAAACTAACACTACTATTCGCATTGGCATTTTCAACATTAGCCAATGCTTGGGTAATCGACGGTTTAGGCGATTACAAATTTGAACCCATTGCAGATAATACATATGTCATGCACGGCCCATTGGATGAGCCCAACAAAAAAAACCATGGTTTTATGAACAACCCTGGCATGGTGATTGGTGCTAACGGGGTGATTGTCATTGACCCAGGTGGTACTTACCAAGTCGGTCAAAAAGTCATTGAAGAGATTAAAAAAATTACCGACAAACCGGTCATAGCTGCTTTTAACACGCACGTCCATGGTGATCATTGGCTCGGTAACCAGGCAATTATGGAGCAATACCCTGGTGCCAAAATTTACGCTCATCCGCAAATGATCGCTCAAGCTAAAGATGGCGCAGGTGATAGCTGGGTAGGCATTATGGACAGCTCAACAGAAGGATTATCACACGGAACAATTGCAGTTTATCCTACGGATGCAACTTCGCACCTACAAGAAATTACGGTTGCAGGCGAGACTTTCAAAATTCATAACGATATTACCGGTGTTGCTCATACCAACACTGACATCATGATTGAACATATAGGCAGTAAAACACTCTTCTTGGGTGACAACGACCTTATGCATCGCTTTGGTCGATTCGATAGCACCTCTGATATGCATGGCAATATCAAGGCCTTAGAATACGCCATTGACTTAGGTCTTAATCATTACGTCCCAGGTCATGGCCCATCAGGTAATGCTGAAAATGCAGTTAAACCCTTCTTAAATTACCTATTAATTGTGCAGGACGAAGTTAAAAAAGGCTATGAAGAAGATTTAGCCGATTATGAAATCAAACCAACGGCTATTAAACAACTGAGTGAATACGCTGATTGGCACGGTTTTGAAGGCCAGATTGGTAAGCACATTGGAAAAATGTTATTAGAAATTGAAGAGTTAGATATTTAAACATTACTCTTTCAGCTGAAACTTTGGCAATCCTAAATCCAGACGGATTGCCACTAACCTGACGATAAAAATACCCAGTCCGGCAGAAATTACCGATACGGTAACACTTACGCCATTATTCAATAGAGCAATAAACCCTAAAGAGCCTAACCAAGCTGCCGTAGCATAGAGAGGGCTTTTGAATACGATTGGGGTTTCATTGCACAATAAATCTCTAAAAATACCGCCCATAGTACCGGTAATTACGCCCATAAAACTGGCCACTAACCACGGTGCGCCTGCCACCAATGCCACTAAAGTGCCTGCAACACTAAATGCTGCCAATCCTGCCGCATCAGGAATTAAGAAAAATTTCGGTGAAATTGAGATTAACCTAGCACCCACAAAAATAATCACGGCACTTACTAGAGAAGCAATAAAAAATACTTGGTCTTTTATCCAGAATACATCAATATCCAACAACATATCTCTAAGAGACCCACCACCCAATCCAGTTGTAATGGCAATAATAATAACACCAAATAAATCAAACTGTCTAAAACCAGATTTAAGTACGCCAGAAGCCGATGAAACCACTACAGCTACTAATGAAATCCAATACAAACTACTGGATAATTCTTGTGTGATTTCTAAAGTCATGTTCCTAACAAGTCAACCTTACCAGTGTCCATATCATAATAAGCCGGAACAATTGTAAGTTTGCCTTCTTTCACCATTTCTGGAAAATGTGCACCCGTTTGCTTAAGCTCTTCCACCACCAAACCAACGTTTGCTAAAGCAACGTTCTCCGCCAAATCACCCGGCAAATCTTTCGCCTGATTAAAGGCTGGATTAAGTGCAAACGTTAAGTTGGGCAAATGCCCTTCCAGTTGGTCATGATTACACGTCGCCTGCACGGCGCCGCATTGCGAGTGCCCCATCACCATAACCAATGACACATCTAAATGCAACACTGCGAATTCAATACTCGCTACGATCATTTGATCAAGCACATTTCCCGCCACACGCACCACGTACAAATCACCCAAACCTTGATCAAACAGCACTTCAGGTGGTACGCGAGAATCCGAACAGCCTAGAATAATCGCAAATGGATGTTGCCCATGCTTGAGCTCAAAACGTCTCTCACTGGATTGATCAGGATGAATAAGATGCGAGGCAACATAACGTTTATTGCCTTCCATCAATTTTCTTAAATCTACATTATTTGCGACAATGTCTTTCATAAGAGCAGATTGTAACTCAAAACTAGCAACTTACTGCCAATAATGAAAATTTCCTAAATTTTAGATTTATGTAACAGGCCTTGCCTGTTACAAGAAGTTTTTATTAGTTTTAAGGCTCAAAACAAGGATTTTGATCGTATTTACAAGGTGTTTTTAGGTTCAAAATCAGTCATTTTCATTATTTCCTAAATTTTTATAAAGATCCAAACATTACTCAATTTATATATCACAACCAAATAATAGACTAAATGTTATAATTGACACTAGTCTTTGTTTAGTAATAGTATGAGCCCTACGGTATTTAGAGAAAATGGTTATCGGTTTTTCTTTTTCTCTAGAGAGGAAGAGAGAATGCATGTTCACATAACTTCTGGCGATGGAGAGGCAAAATTTTGGCTTGAACCAGAAATTAAAATGGCAAAAAATTATCACTATTCAAAAAAACAATTGAAAGAAATTGAATCATTAATAAAGGTGCACTACGATGAGCTTATTAGCATATGGAAACAACACTTTAGCAGTTGAAATAACCAACGTGTCTAATCATGGCGTGTGGCTACTAGCGCATGACAAAGAGTTGTTTATGTCGTATGAAGATTTTCCTTGGTTCAAAGATCAAACTATCAGCTCAATTACAAATGTTGAAGAGCAGCATAACGGTCATTTTTATTGGCCCGATATTGATATTGACTTAACTCAAAAGATGATAGAGTCTCCAGAAAATTTTCCTCTTAAAGCTAAAATTATTAATTAAATGTTTAGTCCCACAATCTTATGGTTGGGGTCTTCTCTAAATCTTTCACGGTTTTCATTATAACATTGTTGTATTAATTCCCAAGGGGTTTTAAACTTTAATGACTTGAGCGGCCTTTGATGATTGTAATACAACATAAACACCATGAGATGGTGTTTGAGCTGCTCAAAGTTCTCATAATGGAACTTTTTAGTGGTAGCCTGCTTGATGGTCTTATTGGTGATCTCAACTTGTCCATTGGTCCATGGATGCCTAAACTGTGTGGTTCTGTGATCGATGCCTAGTGCTTGACAAAGTTCATCAAAAGGATGAACTTTGTCATCTTTAGGCTTAAGGTGATCGGCCAGTAAGTTATAGCTAAACTGTGCACCATTGTCCGTAAGGATATGCGTAATTTTAAAGACACAATCCTGTTGTAGATTTTTTAAAAATAAAACTGCATTGTCTTGGGTTTGTCGTTCGTACAATTCAATGTAGATGTATTTGGTCATTCGATCAATGGCAACAAATAGATACTGCTTACCTTGGTCAGTTCGCAGTTCGGTGATATCAACATGCATATAACCAATAGGATAAGATTTAAATGGCTTTTTATGACTGGCACTACTGTTTGCTTGCTCTTTGGGTAATCGTGACAAGCCATGGTGTTGTAAACATCTGTGTAGATTAGATCGTGTTAGTTTCGGAATGCCAGGCTTGAGCACAATGAAGATGTCATCAAGTGGCAATTGCAGTTGCCTTCGCACTTCACAAATAGCTTGTTGCTCTAAGTTTGTTAATACACTCTTGCGTATTTTAGGACCTGATTTTTTATCACTAACGCTGTCGGCATTCTTCCAGCGAATAACCGTCTTAGGATTGAGGTTATAGTGTTTGGCTAGTAAAGCGATTGACGCTGTAGAGTTTTGTATTTCTTGTCGAATTCGTGGCGTAGTCTTGGCATTAGCGTGTAATATACTTCCCATAAGTTAGTCTCCTGTAGTTGGGGTAATGATACACCATAAGATTGAGGGACTAAACACCTAATATCTTCAAAAAAGATTTATTTTACCGGTGGATGCCTGCTTTATTGTAGTTAATTATCAATTCCGTTAGATTTAAGCAATGCCTCAATGGATGGCTTTTTACCTCGAAACTTAACGTACTGCTGCATAAACTCCAAACTACCACCAATCTCCAAAATATTGTGCATAAAAGAATCTGAAGATTTAGAGTCCATCCCTCCATTATCACGCACGTAGTAATAAGCGTCTGCCGCTAAAACCTCGGCCCATTTATAACTAAAATACCCTGCCGCATACCCGCCACTAAAAATATGGCCAAATGTATTTAAAAAACGACTTTGTTTAATGCTTGGCATTAATGCCGTCTGCTCTCTAACTAGTTTTAACACTTGATAAGTATCTTTATTGGACGAGTGAGTGTGAATATCCCACAAAGAAAACTCACATTGACGAAGCATTCCCATGGCTGATTGAAAATTCTTTGCGTTAATAAGTTTTTCGTACAACTCATTAGGCAACGCTTCACCGCTTTGCCAGTGTCCAGAAATTAGTTCTATGACCTCGTGTTCATAACAAAAAAACTCCATGTATTGGCTTGGCAACTCCACACCGTCCCAAGGAACGCCGGCAATACCAGCAGCCGATGGATATTGCACTCGAGTCAAAATATGATGTAAGGCATGACCAAATTCATGGAAAATCGTCACAATCTCATCAAACTCAAACAAAGCAGGTTTGCCACCCGCCGGAGAGTTAAGATTACACACCACAAATGCTACGGGCTTATTGCCTTCCATCAACGGCTGATAGTCCGCCATCCAAGCGCCACCGCGTTTATCTTTCCTGGCATACATATCTAAATAAATACGTCCCACCAAGCCTTCTTTATTACTAATATCCAATACCCTAACGTCAGCATGATACGAATACTCTTCAACTTCTTTAATGTTTATATTGTAGAGTTTTTCAATGGTTAAAAATAATCCACTCAAAACCTTTTGTTCTGGAAAATACGGCGTTAAATCCGATTTTTTAAACCCCAAATTTTT